>NZ_JBQCWS010000003.1:0-109474 GCF_051957155.1 Neisseria sp. P0019.S002 | reverse complement strand
CCAGCATGCGAAGGTTCGAATCCTTCCTCCCCAGCCAAATAAAAGCGTGTAAGTTTTCTTACACGCTTTTTTACGCTAAGAGCAAAATAACGCTGAAAAACTTTTTTTTACCCGTCTTTACGCGTATAATCGTGTAATTAGTGTCTTAGACATAGGGCAAAGGGAAGCGTAATGTTTTCTGAGCGTAAATCAAATCTAGAATCAGGTGAAGATATGGCTGCTTATGACAGTTTAATGGTGTTTACCGGTAATGCAAATCCGGAATTGGCGCAACGTGTTGTCAAACATTTGGATATTTCACTCGGCGAAGCCACCGTTTCCAAATTCTCTGATGGCGAAGTAGCCATTGAATTGTTGGAAAATGTGCGTGGTCGCGATGTGTTTATTTTGCAACCTACCTGTGCGCCAACCAATGACAACCTGATGGAAATTTTGACTATGGCCGATGCACTCAAACGTGCTTCTGCCGGTCGTATTACTGCCGCGATTCCTTACTTTGGTTATGCGCGTCAAGATCGTCGTCCTCGCTCTGTTCGTGTACCGATTTCTGCTAAATTGGTAGCGAATATGTTGTACTCGGCAGGCATCGACCGCGTATTGACTGTTGACTTGCATGCCGACCAAATTCAAGGTTTCTTCGATATTCCGGTAGATAATATTTACGCCACCCCGATTTTATTGAACGATATTAAACAACAACGTATCGAAAATCTGACTGTTGTCAGCCCCGATATCGGTGGTGTTGTACGTGCACGTGCTGTTGCTAAATCTTTAAATGCTGATTTGGCTATTATCGACAAGCGTCGTCCTAAAGCCAATGTGGCTGAAGTGATGAACATTATTGGCGATATTCAAGGCCGTACGTGCTTGATTGTAGATGATATGATTGATACGGCAAACACCTTATGTAAAGCAGCCGTTGCCCTGAAAGAGCGCGGTGCAGATCGTGTACTGGCATACGCCAGCCATGCAGTATTCTCCGGCGAAGCAGTGAATCGAATTGCTTCTTCCGAAATTGACCAAGTAGTTGTGACAGATACGATTCCATTGTCTGAAGCAGCTAAAAAATGTGAACGCATCCGTCAAGTTACCATTGCCGGTTTGCTGGCTGAAACGGTACGCCGTATCAGCAATGAAGAATCCGTCTCATATCTTTTCAATGAAGATGTGATGACTGGCGGCATGTTGCTGCCATAACCCGATGTCGTCTTAAGCTGGTCGCGGCCGATGACGACGATTTTATCTAAATTGGAGTATTAAACATGACTTACGAAATTCAAGCCTCTGTTCGCGAAGCCCAAGGCACTGGTGCGAGCCGCCGCCTGCGTCGCGAAGGCCAAATCCCTGGCATCCTGTACGGTGAAGGTCAAGAGCCTGTTGCTATCGCTGTAGACCACAAAACTGTATTCTACGCATTGGAAAAAGAATCTTTCCATACTGCTTTGATCAAACTGTCTTTGAACGGTGAAACTAAAGATGTTATCGTGCGTGACTTCCAAATGCACCCATTCCGTCGCGAAGTTCAACACATCGACTTCCAAGCTGTAAAAGCTGATCAACCTGTACGTATCCGCGTTCCTCTGCACATTGTTAACGCTGAAAACTCTCAAGCTGTTAAATTGCAAGGTGGTCGCGTATCTCTGTTGAACACTTCTGTTGAAGTAGTTGCTTTGCCTGCAAACATTCCTGCTTTCTTGGAGCTGGATTGTGCATCAGTAGTTGCCGGCGACATTCTGCACTTGTCAGACATCAAATTGCCAGAAGGTGTTGAAAGCGTTTCTCTGAAACGTAACGAAAACCTGGCTGTTGCTACTGTTACCGGTAAAAAACGCTAATAGGTAGTTAATATAATAAGAAAACCGTATTAGATTTATCTGATACGGTTTTTTGTTTTGCATATAAAATCATTTGCTATAAAACTTGGGTAAACGTAACAGCATATGCACTTTATAAGATTGAAGCAATTTCATTGCGAAGTTTATTAAGAAAGCGTCCATGCCGTACCCATTGAGCGGCTGATTCATAATCCTGTTGTTCAAATGCTTGTTGCAAATCTTGATATAGGTTGCTTTGTGCTTCTTGAATTTCTTGATCTAGCGCTCGGATGGCATCATGGTTTTGTTCCATTTGAGCATCCATCAATGTTTCCCGCCATTCCATCTGCTGCATGAGGAATTCTGGTGAAAACGAAGTATGTTCAGGTGCATCAGCATCGATATTTTGACTTTTCAAGAGATAAGTGGCCCGATCAATAGGGCTTTTTAATGTGCGGTAGGCATCATTAATTGTAGAAGACATCATGACGGCTTGTTTCTGCTCAAAAGCTGAAGCAGAAGCAAATTTATCGGGATGAAAACGGGCAGCTAAAGCTCGATAGGTCTGTTCGAGTGCTTCGGTATCAATATTGAAAGATGGCTCAAGCTGAAAGAGGTTGAAATATTGAGACATGATATTAAGGGAAAAAATCTAAAGAAGAGGATTATTTTACGATATAATCCAAAAACTGTTTATACGAAAGGAAAACAATATGACCGGTAAGGTACAGCATAATAAAGGCAAGATACGAGACAATGCCTTAAAAGCCTTAGTCAAATCTGATTTGTTCCGACACAAAGTAGAACGAAAAAGAAAAGGCAAGGGCAGCTATAATAGGCAAGGAGCCAAAAAATGGCGGGATGGTTTTGATACTTTCCCGCCATTTTTCATATTTTAAACGTGGAAGCTCTCACCGCAGCCGCAAGAGTCTTTGACATTCGGATTCTCAAATTTGAAACCTTCCTGTAAGCCTTCTTTGGTGTAATCGACTTGCGTGCCGTCTAGATAAACCAAGCTTTTCGGGTCGATATAAACGCGCGCGCCGTGTTCTTCAAAAATCAGGTCATCCTCGTTCACTTCATCGACAAATTCAAGGTTGTATGCCATGCCCGAGCAGCCACTGGTTTTCACTCCCAAGCGCACGCCCAAGCCTTTGCCGCGTTTGGTCAGATAGTTGTTGATGTGTTTGGCTGCGTTTTCTGTGATGGTAATCATGCTTTTTTCCTCATTTCGCAATCATTTTCTGTTTTGCCTGCTTTTTTATTTCAGACGGCCTCTTGACTATCAGGCCGTCTGAAAACGCTGTTTTGCCCACTCTATTGCGGCAGTAATGGCAGCTTTTGCCTGCGGACTGTTTTTCCAACAAGTCGAGCCAGTCAATTGTGCGCCCTGTTCCAAAATATCGTCTAAATCCGCAACCGCCAGAGTGGCAATATCATCAATCCCATTTGCTGCAAACTCTGCAATATGGTTTTACCTATGCCTTTGACAGCAAGTAGGGATTGGATTTCTTCATCGGTAAAAGGCATATCGCCCTCTTTGATTTTACAGGTACAGGCGCACTTATATGGCAAGTTGGACCTATCAAGCCGATTTAGGCATTAATATCTACAAACTAAGTATCTGGCAAACAAGATTATTTGTTTTCCTGACGTTTGCGATAGTCGGCAACGGCTGCTTTTACCGCATCTTCAGCTAAGATGGAGCAGTGGATTTTAACTGGAGGCAATTCCAACTCTTCGGCAATTTCACTGTTTTTGATTGCCAGTGCATCATCAAGGCTTTTGCCTTTGACCCACTCGGTAATCAGGCTGGAAGAAGCGATAGCAGAGCCGCAGCCGTAAGTTTTAAATTTTGCATCTTCGATAATACCCTCATCGTTTACTTTGATTTGCAGACGCATTACGTCACCGCAGGCCGGTGCACCGACCATGCCGGTACCGACAGATTCGTCGTTTTTATCGAAAGTACCGACGTTGCGAGGATTTTCGTAGTGATCGATTACTTTATCGCTGTATGCCATGATGTGGTTTCCTTTATGTTTTTAATGGTGTAAATGGTTTGTTTACGAATATTCAGACGGCCTGAAGTTTAGATTTTGCATGCGCCACCTTCGCAGCCGTCATCATTCTCTGAATCAACGCCGCCTTCTACGGTAACACCGTCAAAATCTTCGAGCAGGTTGTCGAGATTGTCGAGGTCGAGTTCTTGTTCGTCCATAGTTTATGTCTTTAATCTAAAAGTTATGCCTTAGTGGGGCTAGGGGATCAAATGAAATCTATATATAGGTCGTCTGAAAAGTTTTGTTGATTTTCAGACGGCCTTTTATAAATGCGGATTAATGCGCCGCCCATTCAATCGAGTTCAAATCGATACCTTCTTTAAACATTTCCCACAGCGGAGACAGTTCACGCAGTTTGCCGATTTTGGATTTAATCAGTTCTGCTGCGAATTGGACTTCTTCTTCGGTGGTCATGCGGCCGAAGGTGATGCGCAGGGAGGAATGTGCCAACTCGTCGTTGCGGCCGAGTGCGCGTAAAACGTAGCTTGGCTCAAGGCTTGCGGAAGTACAGGCGGAGCCGCTGGATACTGCGAGTTCTTTCACCGCCATAATCAGGCTTTCGCCTTCGACGAAGTTGAAGCTGACGTTCAGGTTGTTTGGAGCGCGGTGTTCGAGGTCGCCGTTGATGTAGACTTCTTCGATGCCTTCGATACCTTTGAGGAAGATATCGCGCAGTTTCAGGTAGTGTGCAGTGTCTTGTGCCAATTCTTCTTTGGCAATGCGGAAGGCTTCGCCCATACCAACGATTTGGTGGGTCGGCAATGTGCCGGAACGGAAACCGCGTTCGTGGCCGCCGCCGTGCATTTGGGCTTCGAGGCGGACGCGTGGTTTACGGCGTACATATAGGGCGCCGATGCCTTTAGGGCCGTATACTTTGTGGCCGGACATAGACAACAAATCAACTTTGGCAGCTTCAACGTCAACAGGCACTTTACCGCATGCTTGTGCTGCATCAACGTGGAAAATGATTTTGCGTTCGCGGCAGATTTCACCGATGGCAGGAATATCTTGAACTACGCCGATTTCGTTGTTTACCCACATTACGGAAACGAGGATGGTGTCTTCGCGGATGGCGGCTTTCAGTACGTCTAAATCAACCAAACCGTTTTCTTGTACATCCAAGTAAGTCACTTCGTAACCTTGGCGTTCGAGTTCGCGCATGGTGTCGAGCACAGCTTTGTGCTCGGTTTTTACGGTGATGAGGTGGTTGCCTTTGGATTTGTAGAAGTGCGCCGCGCCTTTAATGGCGAGGTTGTTGGATTCGGTTGCACCGCTGGTAAAAACGATTTCTTTGGAGTCAGCGTTAATCAGGGCTGCAATGTCTGCGCGTGCTTTTTCTACCGCTTCTTCTGCTTCCCAACCGAAGCTGTGGCTGTTGGAAGCTGGGTTGCCGAAAATATCGGACAGGTAGGGAATCATTTTTTCGGCAACGCGGCGGTCAACGGGAGTGGTGGCGGCGTAGTCGAGGTATACGGGGGTTTTGACGGTCATGGTTTGCTCTTTCGTTTGGTCATCTGCCTGCGGTCTTTGCCGCAAGTCGGTTTAATGAATGTGTGTAAAGGTAACGACATGACTGCTGTCGCTGCAGTTTTTTTGTTCAATGATGCTTTGCAGTGTAACGCCGCTGAGGTAATCATTGATGGTTTTGTTTAAGTTTTCCCAAAGGTCATGGGTCAGACAGGGGGCGCCGTGGTGGCAGTTTGCTTTGCTGCCGCATTGTGTGGCATCCAGTCGGTCTTCGGCTGCGGAAATGATTTGTGCAATATTGATTTGCTCGGCGGGCGCGGCAAGGATGTAGCCTCCGCCTGGGCCGCGTAGGCTTTCAACCAATCCGGCACGGCGCAGCTTGCTGAATAATTGTTCGAGGTAGGAGAGCGATATGCTTTGTCGTTCGCTAATGGCACTGAGTTTGACAGCACCGGTTTGCGCGTTCATCGCCAAATCTATCATGGCGGTTACTGCAAATCGCCCTTTGGTAGTCAGTCTCATGGTGTGGTTGCCTGTGTGGGCGTTTTTATTAGTGGAGGGAATTGTCTAATATCTGAGTATTTCAGTCAAGTATGTGGCGGCTCGGTTTGATTGTTTGTTTAAATGGTGGCATTGGCTGATTTTTAAATCGGAAAATATTTTCTTTATTTTTCTGTAGTTTGGATTTAAGGCCTTCTGAAAAAAGGCTATCAACCCTACAAATATCAGGGTTAAAATGTTTTGATTTACTATTGATACTGATATAGATTATCAAAATTATTCTTAAAATTTAGTTGTTTTGATGGAGTAAAATAATGAGGTGTTTGAGATGTTCAGACGGCCTTGACCATCCATCTTTACCTTAACAGAGGCAATCGACAATGAAATGTGATTTAAGCAAAATAACCTGTATCGAAGACTTGCGCCTTGTTGCTAAACGTAAAATGCCGCGTATGTTTTATGACTATATTGACTCAGGCTCTTGGACGGAAACCACTTATCGTGAAAACACTTCGGATTTTAAAGACATCCGTTTCCGCCAAAAGGTATTGGTTAATATGGAGGGGCGCAGTCTCGAAACCAAAATGATTGGGCAGGATGTGAAAATGCCGGTAGCGATTGCGCCAACAGGTTTCACGGGTATGGCGCACGCCGACGGCGAAATCTTGGCGGCGCGGGCGGCGGAAAAATTTGGTATTCCGTTTACGCTGTCGACCATGTCCATTTGTTCGATTGAAGATGTGGCTGAAAACACCAGCTCGCCGTTTTGGTTTCAGCTTTATGTGATGCGCGATCGCGAGTTTATGGAAAACCTGATTAAGCGCGCGAAGGATGCCAAATGTTCGGCTTTGGTATTGACAGCCGATTTGCAGGTTTTGGGTCAACGCCATAAAGACATCAAAAACGGCCTGTCTGCGCCGCCGAAACCGACCATCGCCAATTTAATCAATTTGGCGACTAAACCGGAATGGTGCATGAAAATGCTGAACACGGAACGCCGCACCTTCCGCAATATTGTCGGTCATGCGAAAAACGTGGGCGATTTGTCTTCGCTGTCTTCATGGACTTCCGAACAATTCGACCCGCGCCTGAGCTGGGACGATGTAGCACGCATTAAAGATTTGTGGGGCGGCAAGCTGATTATCAAAGGCATTATGGAACCTGAAGATGCGGAAAAGGCAGCGAAAAGTGGCGCGGACGCATTGGTCGTTTCCAATCATGGCGGCCGTCAGCTTGACGATACCGTGTCTGCCATTAAGGCTTTGCCGGATGTGGTCAGCGCGGTGGGCAGCGACATCGAGGTTTGGATGGACAGCGGCATCCGCAGCGGTCAGGATATTTTGAAGGCTTGGGCATTGGGTGCGAAAGGTACGATGATAGGCCGCGCGTTCCTGTATGGTTTGGGTGCGTATGGTGAAGAAGGCGTGACCCGTGCGCTGGAAATCCTGTATAAAGAAATGGATATTTCTATGGCGTTTACCGGTCATCGCAATATTCAAGATGTGGATTCCAGCATTTTGCGTTCTACGCGTTGGCATCAAGATGAGTTTTAATTTTTGAACATAGGAAAAGGCCGTCTGAAAATCTGTTTTCAGACGGCCTTTTTATAGACGGCTATTTCTCGTTTTGGCGATACCATTCGATGAAGGCATCGGGTTTGACAAAGCCTAATAAGGGTTCGCTATGACTGCCGTCGGCGCGGACAACAAACACGCCCGGAGGGCCGAAGAGGCCGTATTCTTTCAGTAAGGCTTGATGGTCTGGAGTGTTGGCGGTTACGTCGATTTGGAAGAAGCGTTGCATATCGACTGCTTCGTGTACCTGCGGCTGGTTGAGCGTATAGGCGGCCATTTCTTTGCAGGATACGCACCAGTCGGCGTAGAAATCAATCAGCACGGGCTTGCTAGGATCGGCTTTCAAGGCGGCATCCATAGCGGCTTTGAGTTCGCCAACATCGGTAAACATTTTGCCGTGGTCGGTTTCTTGTCCGGCTTCGGATGGCGGAACCAGCGTTAAGAAGTGGTGCAGGGCGGTGGTTTGTTTATTGAAGCTCTGCCAGCCAAACCATGAGCCGCCAATCAGTAGTAAAAAGCCCAATACGGCGGCAACCGTTTTCAGACGGCCTTTTTGTTTGCCGGATTTCGCCAAAAGCATAAGGGCGGGAACAATCATCAGCAAGGTGTAGAGGCCGACTACTGCGAAATAAGGCAGATGCGGTGTGGCAAGGTATACGGCAACGGCCAGCAGAATGAAGCCGAATGCGTATTTGATGCCGTTCATCCAGTCGCCTGCTTTAGGCAGGATATGGCCGCCGAATGTACCGATGATGATGAGCGGTACGCCGGTGCCGAGTGCCAAGACATAAAGCGCCAGACCGCCCAAGACGGCATCGCCGGTCTGGCCGATATAGCCCAAAGCAAATGCCAGCGGAGGCGCAACGCAAGGGCCGACAATCAGGGCGGACAAAATACCCATGATGAAGACGGAAACGATTTTACCGCCGGAGAGTTTGTTGCTTTGGTTTTGGAAATAGGATTGGACGGAGTTGGGCAGCTGGATATTGAAGAGGCCAAACATAGACAGCGCCAGTACCACCATCAACGCGGAGGCGGCAAGTACGACCCAAGGCTGTTGCAACCATACGGTCAACAGCGCGCCGGTCAAACCGGCAATCACGCCGACCAAGGTATAGGTCAATGCCAAGCCTTGTACATACACCATCGACAAGGTAAACGCGCGGCCTTTACCGGCTTTTTTATCGCCCACGACAATGCTGGAAACAATCGGCAGGAGCGGATACATACAGGCGGTAAAGCTTAAGCCCAAACCTGCGACAAAAAACGCCAACAGGTTGGCGTTTAAAGTATCCCAAGAGAGCTTGAAGCGGCTGCTGTCGGGATTGTTTGTAGCGGGTTGCGTGGGCATTTGGCCGTCTGAAGAGGCGGATGGTTGCAAAAAGCGGTCTTTGGCAGAAACCGGCTCGTCGCTTTGCGGTTGGTAAACCCCGTTGCCTTTTACGTCAAACTCGGTGTCCACCGGCGGATAACACACACCCACTTCGGCACAGCCTTGATAAGTCAGCGTCAGTTTGTATTGCGGCGCGGCTTGTTTGTAAGGCAGGTCAACCTGTGCGGTATGGTGGTAAACCGTTTGTTTGCCGAAGAATTCGTCTTCTTTTTCTTCGCCTTTGCTGAATTTGGGTTCGGCCAAGACTTTGTCAGGATTGGTCGCTGCAACGATTTTGGACTGGTACATATAGTAGCCGTCAGCGATTTTGAACTGCACGCTGATGCCTTGGTCGGTTACATTGACTTGAGGTACAAAGGCTTGCTCAGGGGGCAGCAAATCATTGGCGTCTACTGCAAATGCGAAGCTGCTCAAGCCTAAAAATGCAATGAGGAAATAAAGGAATTTTTTCATAATATCCACGGATATGCCGTTGAGAAACCGTCATTATAAATGATGGGGAAAACAATCGGCTTAATTTATGTTAAATATTGCGAGAGAAATCTAATGCTTTTGAATTATATCGAAATAGGGTTGCCCATATATGACCGATAGTCTCATGTTATCGTTCAATTTATGCCAAAGGCCGTCTGAAATGTTCAGACGGCCTTTGTTGCTATTTGGCTTGGCTTTAAGGATAAGCGATATAAGCGTAAGCGGAATGGTTGTGTATCGATTCGAAGTTTTCGCTTTCGACGACGAATGATTCGATGCGTTTGTCGGCAATCAGCGCAGTGGCCACATCGCGAACCATGTCTTCGACAAACTTCGGATTTTCGTATGCTTTTTCCGTTACATACTTTTCATCAGGGCGTTTGAGCAAGCCGTAGAGCTGGCAGCTTGCTTGCGCTTCGACGTAATCGATGATTTCTTCAATGCCTACTTCCGCGTTTGCAATCAGGCTAACGGTCACATGCGAACGTTGGTTGTGCGCGCCGTATTGGGAAATTTCTTTGGAACACGGACACAATGAAGTAACCGGAACCATTACTTTCAGATTGTGGCTGTATGTACCGTTTTTGATTTCGCCGGTCAGGGTAACATCATAGTCGAGCAGCGATTGGATGCCGGAGACCGGCGCGCTTTTCTTGCGGAAAAACGGGAAGGAAACGCTGATTTTGCCGGAATGAGAATCCAATAGGGCGACCATATCGGCGGTCAGTTTGTGCAACGTATCAAAATCCAAAGCATCGGTTTGTTTTTCCATCAGGGCGACAAAGCGCGACATATGCGTGCCTTTTTGGTCGGCAGGCAGGAAAACCGTCATGGTTAGGCGGGCGACGGTGGATTGTTCGCCTTCTTTGCTTTTGAGTGAGATTGGAAAGCGCAGGTCTTTGATGCCGACCTGATTAATCGGCAGGTTGCGTAAATCGCGGCTGGATTGCACGTCTGCAATGGCGTTCATGCGTGGTATGTCCTTCATGATAGGATTGTTGAGATGCGTGTGGAGGGAATCGGCTCGTATCGGCTGATTTGCAAATGCGAGATTATATCACTTGCTTTATCTGCCTGCATTGATTGTTTCTATTTTTCAGATAGTGATAAAATCTTTGATTATTCACATCTACATAGGCAGAGATCAAATGAAATTCGCCACGAAAGCCATCCATTCCAGCTACGATTGCGACGAACACAACCGCGCGCTGATGCCGCCGATTTATCAAAACAGTATGTTCGCGCTGCACGAAATCGGCGAGCAGGTTCCTTACCGCTATTCGCGCCTGAGCAACCCGACCCGCCAAGTCTTGGAAGATACCGTTGCCGATTTGGAGCACGGTGCGGCCGGTTTTGCGTTTTCCAGCGGTATGGCGGGGATTGATGCAGTGTGGCGCACTTTCCTGCAACCTGGCGATACCATTGTTGCCGTCGCCGATATTTACGGCGGCGCTTATGATTTATTGGTCGATGTTTATCAAAAATGGGGGGTGAACGTTGTTTTTGCCGATTTGGGCAATCCCGACAATTTGGACGAGCTGCTCAAAGCGCACAATGTCAAACTGGTGTGGCTGGAAACGCCGTCCAACCCGCTTTTGCGTTTGGTAGACGTCAAAGCCCTTGCCGCGAAAGCCAAAGCGGCCGGTGCGCTGGTCGGCATCGACAACACTTTTGCTACGCCGTATCTGCAACAGCCGTTGGATATGGGTTGCGATTTTGTGTTCCATTCCGCTACCAAATATTTGTGCGGCCATTCCGACGTATTGATGGGCATCGTTGTGGCCAAAACCAAAGAACTGGCACAGCCTTTGCACGACATGATGGTGCATACCGGCGCGATTGCAGGTCCGATGGACTGCTGGCTGGTGTTGCGTGGCATCAAAACGCTGGCTCTGCGTATGAACGCCCATTGCCAAAACGCACTCGAAATCGCGCGCCGTTTGGAAGCCCATCCTGCCATTGAAAAAGTGTTCTATCCCGGCCTGCCGTCGCACGAACATTATGAACTTGCCCAAGCACAAATGCCCCAAGGCATCGGCGGCGTGGTTACGGTTTATCTCAAAAACGACACGCGTGAAGCGGCCAATAGTGTGATTAAAAACATGAAACTGGTCAAAATGGCTTCCAGCCTCGGCGGTGTGGAAAGTTTGGTCAACCATTGCTATTCCCAATCCCACAGCGGCGTGCCGCATGATGTGAAAATGGAAATGGGCATCAAAGTCGGCCTGCTGCGTTTCTCGGTTGGAATCGAAGATGTGGACGATATTTGGAACGATATTTCCAAAGCATTGGATACGACTTTGTAAATAAGGCTTAAAGGCCGTCTGAAGGTGAATAGTTTTTCAGACGGCCTTTAGTAATACATAAGGAATAGATATGAAAACATTATTCGGTGCATTGATGAGTATGGTGGTTTTGACAGCTTGTACATCTCCTTCAGTATCTCAGCCTGAACACGCCTCTAAATCGCAGGTACAAACTCAACAAACGGCGCAACCTACTCTAGCCGCCAAATGGCGTGTTGTCGCTTTCAATAAATTCACTGAAAAAGATTTGGCCGGTACTGATGCCTATCTGGATTTGAGCGAGATGCCTAAGGCGTATGGCAAGATGGGGTGTAACGGTATGATGTTTCAAGCGAATGTAATCGGAGCGGGCAAAATTGATTTTGGCCATATTGCGGTAAGCATGATGCTGTGTGAAGACATGAAGCTGGAAGATGCGTTTTTGCGCAAACAAAGCGTGTGGAACTATCGTTTTGATGGTAACGATTTGATTTTGGAACAAAAAGGCATCAGTATCCGTTTGCGTCGTGAATAATCTTAAAGGCCGTCTGAAAATAAATATTTCAGACGGCCTTTTGAATCTTTATAATAAGCCCTATTTGAAACTGATACCAAATATCAAGGAAACCTATTATGGCAGCTTCTCCAGAAGCCAAGTTTACCGAAGAAAAAGTCTTGTGGATCAAACACCATACGCCTAAGCTGATGACTTTTGCCATCAGCCGTCCAGAGTCCTACCGTTTTTCGGCAGGACAGTTTTCGCGCCTTGGTTTCCGTGACGGCGAGGGCTTTATTTGGCGCGCGTATTCAGTCGTGTCTGCCGAATACGCCGATACGCTTGAGTATTTCGCGGTATTAATCGAAGGCGGCCCGATGTCGGCGCGTTTTGCTGCGATGAAAGAGGGCGACACTATTTTATTGGATAAAACGGCTACCGGTTTCCTCTTGCCCGAGCGTTTCCCTGACGGCAAAGACTTGGTCATGCTCTGCACGGGTTCCGGCATTGCGCCTTTCCTCTCCATTATCGAGCAGCCTGAAATTTGGCAGCGTTTCGACCGTTTGGTTTTGGCTCATTCCGTCTCTTATGCTGACGAGTTGATTTTCAACCAGCGCCTTGCTGATTTGAAAGAGCATCCGCTGATTGAAGAATATTTCCATAAATTCACTTTTGTTCCGGTTACCACGCGTGAGGAAATGGAAGGCGCATTGAGCGGTAAACGGATTCCCGAATTGCTGAAGAATGGCGGCTTGGAAGAAAAAGTCGGCTTTAAGTTCACCAAGGCCGATACGCGCTTTATGGTTTGCGGCAATCCGGCAATGGTCAAAGACACTTTCCAAGCCCTAATGGATTTGGGCTACGCCATGCATCGCAACCGCATCCCCGGCGAAATCAT
Source organism: Neisseria sp. P0019.S002 (assembly GCF_051957155.1). Lineage (NCBI taxonomy): Bacteria > Pseudomonadati > Pseudomonadota > Betaproteobacteria > Neisseriales > Neisseriaceae > Neisseria > Neisseria sp. P0019.S002. Next base: position 96,509 of record NZ_JBQCWS010000003.1, on the reverse strand, counting down.
GATGGAAAATGGTTTTTAACAAATAAATGGTCAAAGGCCGTCTGAAAGTTTCAGACGGCCTTCAATATTAAATATAAACCGAAAATCAGAGAAAATATGAATATCAAACAATTTATCCAAGCCTTGCCCAAAGCCGAGCTGCACGTCCATATCGAAGGGACGTTCGAGCCGGAGTTGATGTTTGAAATCGCCAAGCGCAACCATATAGCGATTCCTTATGAAAATGTCGATGCGGTACGGCAGGCTTATAATTTTCACAATTTGCAGTCGTTTTTGGATATTTATTATGCCGGTGCCGGCGTATTGTTGCACGAGGCGGATTTTTACGATTTGACCCGCGCGTATCTTGAGCGTTGCCGCGAAGACAATGTCGTGCATACGGAAATATTTTTCGATCCGCAAACCCATACTGCGCGTGGCGTGGCGTTTGAAACTGTGATTAACGGCATTGTCCGAGCCTGCCGTGAAGCCAGGCAGCAATGGGGCATAAGTACGCGTTTGATTATGTGTTTCCTGCGGCATTTGTCGGAAGAAAGCGCATTTGAAACCTTAAATCAGGCTTTGCCTTATAAAGAACACATCATCGGCGTAGGCTTGGATTCGAGCGAACTGGGGCATCCGCCGTCCAAGTTTGAGCGCGTGTTTGCGCAGGCGCGGGCGGAGGGTTTATTGACGGTGGCACATGCCGGAGAAGAAGGCCCGCCGGAATATGTTTATGAGGCTTTGGACTTACTGCATGTCTGCCGTATCGATCATGGCGTACGGGCGGAAGAAGATAAGGCGTTGATGGCGCGTTTGATTAAAGAACAAATGCCGTTGACCGTTTGCCCGTTGAGCAATTTGAAATTAAAAGTGTTCCCTGAAATGGCAAAACACAATTTACGCCGTATGTTGCAACGCGGCGTGTTGGTAACCGTCAATTCCGATGATCCGGCGTATTTCGGCGGCTATATGAACCGCAATTTTGAAGCGCTTGCCGAGGCTTTGGATTTGAGTGCGGAAGAAATCAAAACCTTGTGCGCCAATTCGTTCCGCGCTTCGTTTTTGAGCGAGGCGGAAAAGGAAGAATGGATACGGAAGATTGAAAGTTTTAATGTTGAATAACGATAAAAGGCCGTCTGAAAAAGTTTCAGACGGCCTTTTATGATGGCGGTTAATAATCAACTTTGATTTTAGGCGTTTCCTGCGCGGCTTTGTATTCTTCTTCCAATTCAAAGCGCAGCGGATACAAATTCAATTTTTCCATCAGCAGGCGGTCGCCGTCTTCGTCCGGATTGCCCGTAGTCAGCAGCTTGTCGCCGTAGAAAATCGAGTTTGCGCCAGCCATGAAACACATGGCCTGCATGGATTCCGGCATATTGCTGCGGCCAGCGGACAGGCGGACGTAACTGTGCGGCATGGTAATGCGAGCGACGGCGATGGTGCGGACAAATTCCGTCCAGTCCAAATCTTCGGCATCGGCCAGCGGCGTGCCTTCCACTTTAACCAACTGGTTAATCGGCACGCTTTCGGGCTGAGGGTCGAGGTTGGCAAGGCTGGCAATCAGACCGGCGCGTTCGGCGCGGGTTTCGTTCATACCGACGATGCCGCCGCAGCAGACTTTCAAACCGGCATTGCGGACTTTGCCCAAAGTATCCATGCGGTCTTCGTGTTTGCGGGTGTGGATGATGTCGTTGTAGCGTTCGGGGTCGGTGTCGAGGTTGTGGTTGTAGTAGTCCAAACCGGCTTTTTTGAAGTCTTCAGCCATGCCGTCTTCGAGCATGCCGAAGGTGCCGCACACTTCCATGCCCAAGCCTTTCACCGCGCTGATGATTTCGGAAACGACAGCCACGTCTTTGGGTTTGGGGCCGCGCCATGCCGCGCCCATGCAGAAACGGCTGGCGCCGCGCGATTGGGCAATTTTGGCTTTTTCGACGATTTCGTCCACGTCCATCATCTGCTCTTTGCCCAGATTGGTGTTGTGGTGTGCCGATTGCGGGCAGTAGGCGCAGTCTTCGGGACAGCCGCCGGTTTTGATGGAGAGCAGGGTGGAAAGTTGGATTTCGCGCGGGTTGAAGTTTTGGCGGTGGATTTCGGCGGCTTGGAAAACGAGGTCGAGGAAAGGCAGTCCGAATAAAGCCTCGACATCGCATTTTTTCCAATAACGCGCAGTCGGATGCGGCTTGCGCTCGGTTTGACGGCGCAAGGCTACGGGAGATACGGTCATAGTGTGTTCTTTCGTGTTTACAGCGACGCAGTGTCGCTGACGGCTTGACTGCCGGCGCAATGACGGCAGCAGCAGGTTTGAAATCAATATAAAAGGCCGTCTGAAACGGCGCAGCAAGTGTAACGCTTTTGATAATGTAGAGCAAATGTTTCAGACGGCCTGAAATATGGTTTGCCCGGGTTTGCTATAATCGCATTTTTAATTTTTCCGTTTTCTTATGAACGCGCCCAAAGCCTTCGCCGTACTCGGCCCGACCGCCGGCGGTAAAACCGCACTGGCCTTAAATATTGCCCAATCGCTGCCGGTGGAAATCATCAGTTTGGATTCCGCACTGGTGTATCGCGGCATGGACATCGGTACGGCCAAGCCGACTGCCGAAGAGCTTGCCGCCGTACCGCATCATTTGATTGATATTATTTCGCCGCTGGAAAGTTACAGTGCGGCAGATTTTGTCGGCGACTGCGTGCGCTTGGTGAACGAAATACATGCGCGCGGTCGCTATCCGCTGATTGTCGGCGGCACGATGATGTATTTCCATGCGCTGACGGAAGGTTTGAACGATTTGCCCGGCGCAGATACGGCGGTGCGCGCACAGCTTCAGGCGGAAAAGAACGAACATGGTTTGGCAGGCCTGTATCGCTGTTTGCAGGAAGTTGACCCGATTACGGCAGGCCGTCTGAAAGCCAATGACAGCCAGCGTATTGAACGCGCTTTGGAAGTCTATTTTTTGACCGGCAAGCCTTTGAGCGAACATTTCACAGAGCAGAAGCAGGCTGCGCCCTTATTGGATTTATGCACGGTTGCCCTGATTCCCGAAGACCGCCATTTGTTACACCGCCAAATCGAAAAACGCTTTTTAAATATGCTGGAACACGGTTTCCTCGATGAAATGCACGCCTTACGCCGCGATTATCCGCAGCTGCATGCAGATATGCCGTCTATGCGCTGCGTGGGCTACCGTCAGGCTTGGGATTATCTCGAAGGCGAAACCGATTATGACACCTTTGTCGAAAAAGGCATTGTCGCCACGCGCCAGCTTGCCAAACGCCAGTTGACCTGGTTGCGGAAAATTCCTTTGGCGCACACGTTAGATCCTTACGCAGACAGCGATTATGTTCAGACGGCCTTAGCCTTGGCGCGTCAGCATTTTCAGGAATAATCCATGCTGACCACGCCACCACTTGCGCCTAAGACGTTGGCCGCGCTAAAAGAATTGGATATTTGTACACTGGAAGATTTACAGGAAATCGGCGCAGTCCGCGCATTTTTATTGCTGAAAGCGTCGGGTTTGACCGTAACCAAAAGCACCTTGTGGCAACTGGACGCATTGGTTTCGGATGTGGATGTCCGGCATATTTCCGAGGAGAAAAAGACGGAGCTGGGCGAGGCATTAAAAAACCATCCGCCTGTTGCCGTTTTCCCTTCTCAAAACGATATGGAAGCCTTTATGCGGCTGGCGATAGAACAGGCCAGACAATCGGCGGTATTGGGCGAAGTGCCCGTTGGCGCGGTCATCGTATATCAAAGCGAGGTAATCGCAGCGGCACACAATACTTGCATTGGCGACTACAATGTCAGCCATCATGCCGAAATCAACGCACTTGCCGCCGCAGGCAAAGCTTTACAAAACTACCGTTTGGAAGATTGCGACGTGTACATCACCTTAGAGCCTTGCTCCATGTGCGCATCTGCCTTGATACAGGCGCGGGTCGGGCGCGTGATTTATGGTGCAACCGAACCTAAAACCGGAGGGGCAGGCAGCGTGGTCGATTTGTTTGCCGACAAACGTCTGAACAAGCATACCGCAATTTTGGGCGGCATATTGGCAGAAGAATGCCAAAGCGTATTGCAGGATTTCTTTGCGGCCAAACGTAAGGCCGTCTGAATTTCAGACGGCCTGTCAGCAAAAACACTTTATTTTAAATTTTCGGATTTCCCATGTCAGTCAATCATTACGAAAACTTCCCTGTCGGCTCCATTGTGCTGCCGCGCCGTTTGCGCAAGCCGGTTCACGCCGTTTACGCTTTTGCACGGACGGCGGACGATATTGCCGACGAAGGCAATACCGAAGCAGCCGAACGCCTGCGCCAACTGGACGAACTAAAGGCAGAGTTAGACCGCATTGCACAAGGCGGGAAACCGCAAACGGCTTTGATGCAGCGCTTGTACAACGAAGCGATTGAGCCGTTTCAATTACCGTTGCAGCCGTTTTATGATTTGCTGGCGGCGTTCAGTCAGGATGTGGTCAAAACTCGTTATGAAAACTTTGGCGAATTGATTGCCTATTGCCGCTTGTCCGCCAATCCGGTGGGGCGCATTATGCTGCATTTGTACGGGCAAACCGATGAAGTGAGCATGGCGCAAAGCGACGGCATTTGCACTGCCTTGCAGCTGATTAATTTCTGGCAGGACGTGGCGGTAGATTGGCAGAAAGGGCGCGTGTACATCCCTCAGGAAGATTTGCAGAAGTTCAAAGTCAGCGAAGGGCAGATTGCGGCCGGTAAAGCCGATTTTGCTTTTCAACGACTGATGGCGCACGAGTGCCAGCGTGCCTTTCAAATGCTGAAGGCCGGTTCGCCGTTGGGCAAAACCCTCAAAGGACGAATCGGTTTTGAGCTGCGCATGATTATTGTCGGCGGCCAGTTGATTTTGCAGAAGCTGGACGGTTGCAAATATGACGTGTTTAACCAGCGGCCGCTGTTGGATAAGAAAGACTGGATGATTATCATCAAGCGGGCTTTGATGAGGAAATAAAAAAAAGGCCGTCTGAAATGGATGTTTCAGACGGCCTTGATGTTTTTCGATTAGCGGTTTTTCAAACGGTTGATGCGGTTGTCCAAAGAAGGATGGGTGCTGAACCAAGAATCTTTGGCTTCACTGGCAATGCCCATTGCCGTCATGGTTTGCGGCAAATCGCTGGGGTTGCCTTTCAAGCGTTGCAGGGCGGCAATCATTTTTGGCGCGCCCACCAGTTTTGCAGCACCCGCATCAGCGCGGTATTCGCGTTGGCGGCTGAACCACATCACGATGATACTGGCAAGGAAGCCGAATACGATTTGCAATACCATGCTGACCATGAAATATGTACCTTGCGACGTACTGCCGTCATTGTTGCGCGCTACCATGCTGGAAACGATACGCGCCAAGAAGACAACAAAAGTATTCACAATACCTTGAATCAGCGTCAGCGTTACCATATCGCCGTTGCCGACGTGCGCCATTTCATGCGCCAAAACGGCTTCGACTTCATCGCGGGTCATGTGGTCGAGCAGGCCGGTGCTGACGGCGACGAGCGAGCTGTTTTTGGTCGCGCCGGTTGCAAAGGCATTAGGCTCTGGGGAGTCGTAAATGGCTACTTCGGGCGTTTTCAGATTCCATTGGCGGGCTTGCGCTTCAACAGTTGCCAACAGCCACGCTTCTTCTTCGCTTTGGGGCTGGTCGATGACGACGGCGCCGACCGAATGTTTGGCGATGGTTTTCGACATCAGCAGGGAGACAATCGAGCCGCTGAAGCCGACGACTGCGGAATAAGCCAGTAGGCTGCCGACTTGGTCGGTGCTGTTGATGCCCAAGATGGCCAAAATAACACGGATGACAACCAGAACTGCGATATTGGTTGCGATAAATAAGAAAATGCGTTTCACCGATTATTCCTTTTTAGTGTGGTTTGTGAGGTGATTTTTATATGGGCGCATTGTCTCAAAAACTCTATAGAGATGAAACAGCGCAATAGGCAAAGGTATGCAAATTCAAAACAATTGAAGCAAAGGCCGTCTGAAAAGGTAGTCTCAACCAGTGAGAATCGCTTTTCAGACGGCCTTTGATAGGTAAAGCTATCTGCCGGCTTCTTCCAGCCAGTTGCGCGGTATGAGGAATTGATTGAGGCGTGCTTCGGGTGAACCTTCTTCCGGCACATATTGATACTCGAAGCGTACCAAAGGCGGCATGGACATCAAAATGCTTTCCGTACGGCCGCCGCTTTGCAGGCCGAACAGCGTGCCTCTGTCCCAAACCAAGTTAAACTCGACATAGCGTCCGCGACGGTAGAGTTGGAAATCGCGTTCACGTTCTCCATAAGGCGTATTTTTGCGTTTTGCCACAATCGGCAGATACGCGGCGATATAGCCTTCCCCGACTGCCTTGATAAAATTCAAGCAGGTATCGAAATCCCAGCGGTTTAAATCGTCAAAAAACAGGCCGCCCACGCCGCGTGTTTCGTTACGGTGTTTCAAATAGAAATATTCGTCACACCATTGTTTGAATTCAGGATAAACCGATTCGCCAAATGGCGCGCATACGTCCCGCGCCACTGTGTGCCAATGCACGATATCTTCTTCAAAAGGATAAAACGGCGTCAAATCAAAGCCGCCGCCAAACCACCAAACCGGCTCGGCATTTTCAGGGTAGGCAATAAAAAAGCGCACATTGGCATGGCTGGTCGGGACATAAGGATTTTTCGGATGAATGACCAGCGACACGCCCATGGCTTCAAACGCCGCGCCTGCTAATTCAGGACGATGGGCCGTAGCAGAAGCCGGCATTTGGGTTCCCTTTACATGCGAGAAATTCACACCTGCCTGCTCGAATACTGCGTCGTTTTTCAATACGCGGGTTTCGCCGATGCCCAGTTTCCCCGTCCATGCTTCATGCACAAATTTGGCTTCGCCATCTTCTTGCTCCAGCGCGGCGCAGATTTGGTTTTGCAGGGTTTTGAGAAGGGTTAGAACGGATTCTGTGTGCATGATATATCCTTGATGGTTTGTACTTACAAAATGACAGGGCGGAAGATGATTTAAGTTGTTGAAACTGTGTGTTATCTTTCTATTGCTTTGTTATGGGTAAATTTTTGCATGGGCCTATCTTGCAATCAAGCTTTACTCATCAGCAATAGATTGAAAGGTATCGATGATGTTGCGATACCTTTCAGATGGCCTTGATTTATTCAGTAAAAAAGGTATGTGCGCCCAAATAGTTTTTGGCGTAAAACGGGGTGGAAAGTTTTTCGGTTTTGATGGTTTTGCCGCTGCTGGGGGCGTGGATGAATTCGCCGTTGCCGATGTAGAGGCCGACATGGGAATATTTGTGTGCGCCGCCGGTATTGAAAAAGACCAGATCGCCGGCTTTTAATTTGTCATCGGAAATTTTACGGCTGGCTGCGGCCATATCGCGCGCGGTGCGTGGCAGATTGACGTTGAGGGCGTTTTTATAGACGAATTGGATCATGCCGCTGCAGTCAAAGCCTGTGGATGTGGTGCTGCCGCCCCATTTGTAGGGCGTGCCGATTAGGCCCATGCTGTGAAGCATCAATTCCTGCGAACCTTGGGTGCGGTCGATATGGGAAATGCGGACAGGTTGGACTTTTCTGGCGGTTGTTTGTGGCTTGTGGGATTTGTGTTTGCCGGTGGTGCCGCAGGAGGCCAACAATAGGCCGGTGGTACAAACAAATAGGGTTTTGCAGATGAGTCGAGACATAGTGAGTTCCTTCGGCAGCATGATTTCCGTTTTCAGACGGCCTCTATAATAATCCTTCTATGGGCAGGATGGATAGGATTTTTGAAGTAACCCGTTTCCAGAATTTGGCTTCTGGTTCTTGTGCGTAAGTTCGTTTTTCGCTTGGGTCATACCAGTATAGTTTATTGTAATTGCCAAGCGTTACCTGATAGGCGTAGCTTGGAGTGGTCGTTACGAGGGTGCGCTGCATTTGGCCTGCGATTTCGGGACTTTCGATGACGACACCCATTTCGGTATTGAGCCGTGCGGAACGTGGGTCGAGGTTGAATGAGCCGATGAAAATGCGTTTCTCGTCCACGATGAATGTTTTGGCATGCAAGCTGGTGGCGGAGCTACCGGTTAAGCCGCGGTCTTTGGAGGTCGGAACGGCGTGGTTGGGTTGGAGTTCGTATAGTTTGACCCCGGCTTTAAGTAAGGGCTTACGGTATTTGACGTAGCCGGAATGGACGGCGGCAACGTCGGTCGCCTGGAGGGAGTTGGTCAGGACGGTAACGTCCACCCCGTTGTGAATCAGCTTTTCTATGGCTTTAACGCCCGATTTTGTGGGTACAAAATAAGGGGAAACAAGGTAAACGCTTTTTTCAGGTTGCTTGAGAGCGTCTTGCAGGCGTTCGGAAATAGGCGGTTTGTGCCGGTCGCGGTCTAAGCCTTTAGCCGGGTCATCGCTGATCAGGCGTGTGCTGACACTTTGCCACTCCATAAGGTTGCTCTGCATTTTTTGATAGAGGCTGGAGTGTTCGATGCTTTGGCGGTAGCGGATGAGCGTTTGATTTTTATCTTGGTCGGTGTAATCAAGCTCTGCCAATCCTTTTTTCAGGTTTCCCCGTTTGATAATGCTGGTCGCGTTGTAGGCGGAATGGCTTGCCCAATAGCGGTCGAAGTCTTGGGACACTTCTGTTACTACGCGGCCTGTGGCGAGGATATCGAGGTCGGCAAAGATGGTATCGTCGTTAACCTTAAAATATTCGTCGCCGATATTGCGTCCGCCCAAAATGGTGGCACGGTTGTCGGCGGTAAACGATTTGTTGTGCATCCGGCGGTTAAGTCGCGGAAAGTCGGTAACATAGCCGAGTGCACGCCATTTTCTGAAAATAAAGGGATTAAACAGACGGACTTCGATATTGGGATGATTGTCGAGTGCAAGCAGGAGATCATCCATGCCGTTGGTGTTGTTGTCGTCCAGAAGCAAACGCACACGGATGCCGCGTTCGGCCGCGCGATGAATCAGGTTGAACAAAAGCTTGCCGGAGATGTCGTTGTGCCAGATATAGTACTGCAAATCGAGGGTATGGTCGGCGGATTCAATCAGGGCGGCACGGGCGACAAAGGCTTCATGGGCATCGTTCAGCAGATAGATATGGGAAATATCGGCCTTGGAGGGAGTAGAAGGAATACCTAAGGCGCTGTCCAGTCGCGGCGTTGAAGGGATGTCAAGATAACTGCTTTGGGTGCGTTCGTCCAATGATGGCAAAAACGCGGCGCAACCGCCCAATAGCAGGGTATAAAGAAGAGGAAGATGAAATTTCATGGGAAACCGGTACAAACAATCCCTACCTAAATGACATTTAGGCAGGGATTGAATTGAAATTAGGTTGCTTGAATCAGCTTAGAAGGCAACATAATTTGCCGGATTGACTGGTTTGCCGTTTTGACGGATTTCAAAGTGCAACTGAGTGCGGGATGCATCGGTATTACCCATGTGCGCAATGGTTTGACCGCGTTTAACGGTTTGGTTTTCATTAACCAGCAGGCGTTGGTTGTGGCCGTATGCGCTCAAGAATGAGGAGTTGTGTTGGATGATGACCAAGTTGCCGTAACCGCGCAAGCCTGAGCCTGCGTAAACGACTTTACCGTCTGCCGCTGCAACGACAGGCTGACCTTGTGTACCGGCGATATCTACACCTTTGTTGCTGCCGCCGAAGTTGGCAATAACGTTACCGGTAGTCGGACGCTGCCATGTGATGCCGCTAACGTTGCGGCTGCTGCCGGTAGACACGGTTGGTGTATTGGCAGGAGTGCTTGGAGTCGGAGCAGTGGTTGTAGTTGTTGGAGTAGAAGGTTTGCTTGCAGAAGCTGCAGGTGCAACGTAGCCTTCAGGTTTCACACGGAGGGTTTGACCAATGCTGATGGTGTTGTCGGCCAAGTTATTCCATGCACGCAGATTGTCTTGGGTAATGTTGTAGCGTTTGGAGATGTTGTAAACGGTATCACCACGAACAACAGTATGTGTCGCTGCATTAATATCAACAGGCGCGTAAGAAGGCGTGTAAGTGCCGGTGCTGCCGCTGTTATATGTTGGAGCAGGTGTACTTGCCGGCGGAGTGTATGGAGCGTCTGCCGCTGGGCTGGTGTTGGTATTGTAAGGCGCTGCACCGTAAGGATTGTCAGCGGTAGAGTTTGTTGTTGAACCACCGCTTTGTGTGCCGACGACTACAGGAGCCGGTTGTTGGCTGGCACAGGCTGCAAGTAATAAAACCAAAGCTGCCGATCCGGCATAAGATACACTTTTTTTCAACATGTTAATGACTTTCGTATTCGGGTAATTGTTCTCGTCGGAGCATATCATAATAAAAATATGCTTGTTTCTCAAGTGTTCGGCTGTTAGGGACTGTTAAGGCGCAGGGATTTCTGACCAAAAGGAAGCGGTTTGCTCCATTTGTCCGTAGGCAGTCAAATCGACTTGCAGGGGGGTAATCGTGATGAAGCCGGCTGCACATTCGCCAAAGTCGGTACCTTCTTCGCTGTCGGAAACATCGCCGACCGACCCAATCCAATAAATTTGTTCGCCACGTGGATTATACATGGGAACAATGCTTTGTTCATGATGACGACGGCCGAGCCGTGTAATTTTCATGCCTTGGATATCTTCAGGTGCGACGGCAGGGATATTGATGTTCCATAAGATGGGTTTGGAAATAGGGCGTTTGAGAAAGTAGGAAAGCAGCATCCAAGCGGCTTTTTCTGCGGTTTCCCAATAACGGCCGCTGGAATCTGCGAGTGAGAAAGCAATGGCGGGAATGCCCATCAAATAGGCTTCAGTCGCGGCGGCAACCGTACCGGAATAAAGTGTATCATCGCCCATGTTTGCGCCGTTGTTAATGCCGGACAAGACTAAGTCGGGTTTGAAATCGGCGAGGGCGTGTTGGCCGACATGAATGCAGTCGGTGGGTGTGCCGTTGACATAGTAAAACCCGTCTTCCGCCTGTTTCAGTTGTAAAGGACGGTCTAAAGTCAGGGAATTGCTGACGCCGCTGCGATCGCGTTCGGGCGCAACCACCCTGACATTGGCAAATTCTGCGCACACTCTTGCCAAAACAGCCAAACCGGGCGCAAGATAACCATCGTCGTTTGAGATTAATATGTTCATGTGACAATATTGTGTCTATCGGTAAGATGGGCGGTATTGTACTGGTTTGCTTAAGCGATTGTCCACGAATCGGCAACGTTTGGGCGGAAAGGATAATAATGAAACATTATGAGTTAGACCCCAAAGCTTTATTGGGCGGCGTGATTGCTTCAGACGGCAATCAGGAGATTGTTCAGCTTTCACTGCAGAAGAATAATGAAATTCCGGCATATGAGGCGGATGCGATTATTTTGCTTTTGGTTTTAAACGGCAAAGCCGAAATCAAAACGGTGGACGAAGTTTTGCAGACTGAAGGCTTGCAAGTTATCCGTCTTGAGCCGATGGAAGCGCACAGCATTCGCGCGTTAGCTGATAACACCAATATTTTGGTTATCAAACAATTGATTCACGAAACAGGTCTCAGCAAACGTTTGAGATTTGGAAGTTGCTGTCTGTAATGGCAATAAAGGCCGTCTGAAAAGTTTCAGACGGCCTTTTTAAAATCAACTAGATTTATTTCAAACCTTTTTTCACCAAGTCTTCATAACCGCCATGGTTGGTTACGTTGGTGTAACCGGCTTTTTTCAGCTCAGTTAGCGCAGCTTCTGCTCGGCGGCCGCTGCGGCAGTAGAGGTTAACCGGTGCGTTTTTATCCGGGCTGACGGATTTGATGCGTTCAACGATTTGGTCGTGTGGAATATTGAGCGCACCTTGCAAATGGCCTTCTTTGAATTCTTCGGCAGAGCGGACATCAATCCAAACGCCTTTTGCTTTTGCAGGTTGTGCCGCGCTTTTTTCAACTTTAGGCATAGAGGCAGCGGAAGCGGCCAAAGGAGTGGCAACAGCGGCGGCGAATAGTACGGCGGTCAGCAGTTTCTTCATGGTTCAATCTCCTATTAGACAGAAAACAATATATGATAACTTTATCAGTTTAGCATTTCATCAGGCCGTCTGAAAGGGGAGTCGGCTTTCAGACGGCCTGATTTTACAAACCGATTTAGCGTTGGGTTTCTACTGCTTCTAAAGCGCGCAAAGCGTAGGTATAAGCGGCACCTGCATTCAGTGCGATAGCGGTGGCCAATGCGCCGGCGATTTCGCTTTCGGTTGCCCCTGCTTTGGCTGCGGCAGCTGCATGCACGCTGATGCAGCTTTCGCAACGTGTGGTAATGGCAACGGCAATGGCAATCAGTTCGCGTGTTTTGGCATCCAGTGCTTCGGCAGCGGCTGCTTGATCCAGTGCGCCGTAGGCTTGCAGCATTTTAGGATGGTTTTTACCCAGTTCTCCGAATGCTTTTTTTACCAAGGCGGTATGTTCAGGCCAGTCTTTAAACATGATATGTCCTTTCTTAATGTGAGTGGATAAGATAAAAAATCCTATCCGTTTGTGTTTGGTTTGTGTATTATTGCAATAATTTGAAGATTTAAATCGTCAAAAAATCTCATTTATTGGTAAAAAACACTATGGATATTTTGGATAGGCTGGTCAAATTGGCGCAGGTAAAAGGCAGCGTGGATGTTCAATGTCTTTTTCGGGGGGAGTGGTATGTGCGGCATGAGCCAAAGCGTGCGCATGGTTTGGTGCATATCGTCACTGCCGGTTCGGGTTATATCCGAATTGATGGGGAGCAAGAGGCCAGGCTGCTGAGTGCGGGGGATATCATTTTTTTTCCGCGCAGCGTAGGGCATACTTTGAGCAACGACAGCAGTTGTGAAAATCTTGGCGTCAACGTGCTGACGAGTGAAAAAGGCGCATTTAAAGTCAAGCGAAGTCATGCAGGAGGCGATGCGGCTTTGCATCTTTTCTGCGCGCGGTTTGAATATGAAGCGCAGGCGGATATTATGGCGGGTCTGCCTGACACGGTTTTGCTGAATATCAACCATCCTTCTTTACAGTATTTGGTGGCATTGTTGCAGTATGAGAGCGGTCAGGCTTTGTCCGGCTCGGTAGCGGTTGTGAATGCATTGGCTTCGGTGTTGCTGGTATTTCTACTTCGAGCCAGCCTGGAGAAAAATGGGGAAGCGCAATTAAGCGGTTTGCTGAATGGTTGGCAGGACAAACGCCTGCGGAATTTGCTTCAGGCAGTAGTGGATAAGCCGGAAGAGGAGTGGAATATCGAGAAAATGACCGCGATTGCCAACTTATCTCGCGCCCAGTTGATGCGAGTATTTAAGCAGCAGACGGGAACAAGCCCGCACGCCTTTGTTAACAGTATTCGCTTGCAACAGGGGGCATTATTATTGAAACAGACGGCGGATTCGGTTTTATCGGTTGCGCTCTCGGTCGGTTTTCAATCGGAAACGCATTTTGGCAAGGCATTTAAAAAGCAATATGGGATATCGCCGGGGCAATATCGTAAGAATGATCGTACTGATGAGGCGGCAGTACAAGCGGAAGAAATGCCGATTTACTTTATTTGAACAGATGATAAAAGGCCGTCTGAAAGTGTAAAAATGAAATCTAGGATTTCCAAAACACTTTTCAGACGGCCTCAATTTTAAAACGTATCAATCAAACAGAATTAGTCTAGTTTTTTGAAATGACGGCGACGTTCCAATTCGCTCAGGTAGCGTTTACGCAGGCGGATGGATTGTGGCGTGATTTCAACCAGTTCGTCATCGTCGATGAACTCAACTGCACCTTCCAAAGTTAATTTAATCGGCGTAGTCAGGCGCACGGCTTCATCTGTACCGCTGGCACGGACGTTGGTCAGTTTTTTACCTTTCAGAGGGTTTACCACCAAGTCGTTGTCGCGGCTGTGAATACCGATAATCATCCCTTCGTAGACTTTGTCGTTTGGAGAAACGAACATACGGCCGCGGTCTTCCAAGTTCCACAGGGCGTAAGCAACAGCTTCACCTTGCTCTTGAGAAACCAGTACGCCGTTGTGACGGCCGGGCATATCAGGTTTAACCGGAGCATAGTCGTCAAAAACGTGGCTCATCAAGCCGGTACCGCGGGTCAAGGTCATAAATTCACCTTGGAAACCGATCAGGCCGCGTGCAGGAATGTGGTACTCCAGACGTGTACGACCGTTACCGTCGCTTTCCATATTGGTCAATTCGCCACGGCGACGGCCGAGTTCTTCCATGACCGCGCCTTGGTTTTCATCCGGCACATCCACAGTCAGATTTTCGTAAGGCTCGCATTTTTGACCGTCAATTTCACGGAATACCACGCGCGGTTTGCCGACTGCCAATTCAAAGCCTTCGCGGCGCATGTTTTCCAACAAAATGGTCAGGTGCAATTCGCCACGGCCGGAAACGCGGAATACGTCGGCATCGGCAGTATCTTCAACACGCAGGGCAACGTTGGTCAGCAATTCTTTTTGCAGGCGGTCGCGGATTTGGCGGGAAGTCACGAATTTGCCTTCAGTACCGGCCAAAGGAGAAGTGTTGACCATAAAGTCCATGGTCAGGGTCGGCTCGTCTACGCTCAACATAGGCAAGCCTTTAGGATTGTCTTTGTCGGTAATGGTTACGCCGATACCGATGTCTTCGATACCGGAAATAATCACGATATCGCCGGCTTCAGCTTCTTCCAAAGGTACGCGTTCCAAGCCTTGGAAACCCAATAGTTGGTTGATACGGCCTTGGGCAACTTGTTCTTCATGATTCATAACGGCAACGACTTGGCCGGGTTTGATGCGGCCGTTCAGGATGCGACCGATACCGAGGCGGCCGGTGTAGTTGTCGTAGTCCAGTTGGGAAATTTGCAGTTGCAGCGTTTCGTCCGCGCTGCCGCTTGGTGCAGGCGTGTGTTTCAAAATGGTCTCGAACAGAGGACGCATATCGCTGCTCTCGTCGTTTTCATCCAGTTTGGCAAAGCCGGACAGGCCGGAAGCATAGACGATAGGGAAGTCCAATTGTTCGTCAGTTGCACCCAAGTTATCGAACAATTCGAATGTTTGGTCGATAACCCAGCTTGGACGGGCAGACGGTTTGTCGATTTTGTTGATAACAACGATAGGTTTCAGACCCAAAGCCAAGGCTTTTTTGGTCACGAAACGGGTTTGCGGCATAGGGCCTTCTTGTGCGTCAACCAACAGTACGACGCAGTCAACCATGCCCAATACACGTTCCACCTCGCCACCAAAATCGGCGTGTCCCGGGGTATCTACGATGTTAATGTGGTAGCCTTCGTATTCGATGGCGGTATTTTTAGCGAGAATGGTAATGCCGCGTTCTTTTTCAAGATCGTTGCTGTCCATGACGCGTTCTTCGACTTGCTGGTTGGAACGGAATGTACCGGACTGGCGCAGCAATTGGTCAACTAATGTGGTTTTGCCATGGTCGACGTGGGCGATGATGGCAATATTGCGGATTTGTTTCATGATAATTTATAAGGTTTAGCTGGTTGCTTAAAAAAAAGATAACTGGCAATTATAGCACGATTCGCAAGTGATGACGGAATGGGTGATTCAAAAAAATCAGGTAAAAGCAGTTGAGAATAATTCATAATTAAATTTGATTGATTTTGTTGGATTATTTGCTTTTATTTATGGTTAACGAATGTAAATGTTTTTGAATAATGCAATGGATTCTTAATACTAATGTCAAAAAAATATTATTAAAAACAGGGGATTAATTTTTCAGACGGCCTTTTTGGCTGGTTAACTTTTTTGATAATTGTTTGTATTTTAAATAGAAAATTTGTCAAAAGTGCTACTTGTGCATACAATTACCTCATTCCATAACAACACACGAATCTTCATTTCGTGATTATCAACTTTTAAAAGAAAGAGAAAGAATTATGCAAGGCAACCAAGCAGTTATTGATTACATGAACGAATTATTGTCTGGTGAGTTGGCTGCTCGCGACCAATATTTTATCCACTCTCGCCTGTACTCTGAATGGGGTTACACCAAACTGTTCGAACGTTTGAACCACGAGATGGAAGAAGAGACCACTCACGCCGAAGACTTCATCCGTCGTATCCTGATGTTGGGCGGTACGCCTAAAATGACCCGTGCCGAACTGAACATTGGTACTGACGTAATCTCTTGCCTGAAAGCAGACTTGAACACTGAATACGAAGTACGCGATGCGCTGAAAAAAGGCATCAAGTTGTGCGAAGAAGCTCAAGACTACGTTACCCGCGATTTGATGATTGCCCAACTGAAAGACACTGAAGAAGATCACGCTCACTGGTTGGAACAACAACTGCGTCTGATCGAATTGGTCGGCGAAGGCAACTACTACCAAAGCCAACTGTAATCTAGCGTATAACATACAAGGAGCTGAATATGAAAGGCGATCGCTTAGTTATCCGCGAATTGAACAAAAACTTAGGCTTGTTGCTGATTACCATCAACCAATACTTCCTGCATGCCCGCATTTTGAAAAACTGGGGCTTTGAAGAATTGGGTAGTCATTTCTACAAACAGTCCATCCGCGAAATGAAATCCGCAGACGATTTGATCGAACGTATTTTGTTCTTGGAAGGCCTGCCTAATCTGCAAGAATTGGGTAAATTGCTGATCGGTGAATCTACCGAAGAAATCATTGCCTGCGATCTGAAAAAAGAGTATGAAAAACATGATGCTCTGGTTGCAGCCATCGCTCTTGCAGAAGAGCAACAAGACTACGTCAGCCGTGATTTGTTGGAAAAACAAAAAGACATCAACGAAGAACACATCGACTGGCTTGAAACCCAGCAGGAATTGATTGGCAAAGTTGGTTTGCCAAACTACCTGCAAACTGGGGCGCAAGAGGACTAAAACACAAACTACTGCCAAATATAGCAGTCCCTGCTCCCATCGACGGCATATCTTTACGGATATGCCGTTTTCTTTTATGAAAATGCTTAAAGGCCGTCTGAATGTTCAGACGGCCTTGATTTTATATCGCTTTTAAACGGTATAGATAAGTAGTTTCCTTGTTTCTGGCAAATGCCAAAGGATCGGATTCATCTATTGCTTTTTTGTGTTGCGGTTTGGTTTTCAGAATATCAACTACATTGAGTGAAGCCGTCTGAAAGCATTGGTTTAAAAAGTCTTTATCGCGCAAATGCAAGTGTTCTGCCAAGTCGGAAATAATCAGCCAAGCTTCGCCGTTTGGATTTAAGTGATGACGTACACCGTTGAGGAACGCAGTCAGCATGGCATGATTGGGGTCATAAAGGGCAGTCTCAATAGCCGAGGTCGGTTTTGCCGGCAGCCAAGGCGGATTGCAGACGATAAGGTCGGTGCAACTTTCGGGAAATAAATCAATCGATTGGATGTTGATGGCTTTATCCAAGCCTAGGCGTTTGAGGTTTGCTGTGGCGCAGGCTATTGCTTTTGGGTTGGTGTCTGTGGCAATGATGTCGGGTATGCCTCGCTTGGCCAAAATTGCGGCAATAACACCTGAGCCGGTGCCGATGTCAAAGGCCGTCTGAATATTGGGAGCGAGTGGTGCTTGGGCGATTAAATCCAAATATTCGCCACGCAGTGGAGAGAATACGCCGAAAGGAACATGGATTTTTCCGTCTAGCTGCGGAATGTCTATGCCTTTTTTGTGCCATTCGTGTGCACCGATAAAACCCAATAATTGATTCAGCGGCAAAAGAAACGGTTTGTCGTTTGGTGTGTCGTAAACATCGCGAAGGGCGGCGTAGATGTCGGGTGCACGTGCATTATCCAGTTGAAAATTTGGTTGGATTTCAACAGCAAGCATATTGAGCAAACGGCTTTGCTGAGCCTGTTTCATACGGTGGGCGTGAAAGGCCGTCTGAATATCGGCAGGTACGTCTTTCTTTTTTTCAGACGGCCTGCGGATACGTTTTTTCATTGCGGCCAAGACTTGCTTGGCATTGTGAAAATCGCCAGTCCAAACAGTTGCAGTTTGCGCATGGGCATTTTTTAAGATTTCTGCTGCACCTGCTTCTTGTATGTAAACCGCCTGCTTGGGTGGCTTTTGTGTACTTTCGTTGCGCCATTCGATGTCGGAGCGGTTGGTAGGGATGGTATGGGGCATAATGTGTTTCAAATCGGGGAAATAGGGGATTAGTTTACTATATTTAGGATGTGTTCGGTTTAAGAGGAGCTTTTAATAGTCCAAATTAGACAAAATGTATAAAAATTTCTCAAGTTTTAAAATTTATACCAATATTTTGATAAAAATAGATTGTCGTTTTGTCTAAAATGAGTATAATGCAAAACCAGAACACAATAATCTTAATCAGATTTGGACAAGGAGC
Source organism: Neisseria sp. P0019.S002 (assembly GCF_051957155.1). Lineage (NCBI taxonomy): Bacteria > Pseudomonadati > Pseudomonadota > Betaproteobacteria > Neisseriales > Neisseriaceae > Neisseria > Neisseria sp. P0019.S002. The sequence goes on along the minus strand of NZ_JBQCWS010000003.1, from coordinate 78,268 downwards.
ATCATGCAATTAGACATTGACCGTTTGGTTGCCTATTTTGGTGGCGTAAACGCGCTGGCCGAAGCCCTGAAACAGCACGACCCGGAAAATGCTGCGACCACAGCGGCTATCTACAAATGGCGTACACGCGGTTCCCTGCCTTTGGCTCAGTTGCAAAAACTGACCGCTTTGGCGGAAGCGCAAGGCAGACCGCTTGATTTGAATGCTTTTTTACAAAAAAATGAATCTCTGGAGAGAACAGAAATGACACAAACCAACCGCGTTATCATTTTCGATACCACTATGCGCGACGGCGAGCAGTCGCCTGGTGCATCCATGACCAAAGAGGAGAAAATCCGCATTGCCCGCCAGTTGGAGAAAATGGGCGTGGATGTGATTGAGGCGGGTTTTGCCGCCGCCAGCCCGGGCGATTTTGAATCGGTTAATGCGATTGCCAAAATCATTACTAAATCTACAGTTTGCTCATTGGCGCGTGCTGTTGAAAACGATGTGCGCAAAGCAGGCGAAGCTGTTTCCCCTGCTCCGAAAAAACGTATTCACACTTTTATCGCCACCAGCCCCATCCACATGGAGCACAAACTGAAAATGAAGCCGCAGCAGGTCATTGATGCGGCGGTCAAAGCGGTGAAAATTGCCAAAGAATACACTGATGATGTGGAATTTTCTGCCGAAGACGCAGTGCGTTCGAATTTGGACTTCCTTGCCAAAATTTTTACGGCGGTTATCGAAGCGGGGGCGACTACTATCAACATTCCCGATACTGTCGGCTACTCCATCCCTTCCGTGTGGTACGAGCGTATCAGCAACATCATCAAAAGCGTGCCCAACGGCGACAAAGTAGTCTGGTCTACTCACTGCCACAACGACTTGGGTATGGCGGTTGCCAACTCGCTGGCCGCTGTTCAGGCAGGCGTGCGCCAGGTGGAATGCACTATCAACGGTTTGGGCGAACGCGCGGGTAATGCCAGCCTTGAAGAAATCGTGATGGCGTTGAAAGTGCGCCATGATTTGTTCGGCTTGGAAACCGGTATTGATACCACGCAAATTGTGCCGGTATCCAAACTGGTATCCACCATTACCGGCTATCCGATTCAGCCAAACAAAGCAGTAGTCGGCGCAAACGCCTTTGCACACGAATCAGGCATCCACCAAGATGGCGTGTTGAAACACCCTGAAACCTATGAAATCATGACTGCCGAATCAGTCGGCTGGTCAACCAACCGCCTGACTTTGGGTAAACTCTCCGGCCGTAATGCTTTCAAAACCAAGCTGGCAGATTTGGGTATCGAATTGGAAAGTGAAGAGGCGTTGAATGCGGCATTTGCACGCTTCAAAGAGCTGGCGGATAAGAAACGCGAAATCTTTGATGAAGACTTGCACGCTTTGGTGTCTGACGAAATGGGCAATATGAATACTGAAAGCTACAAATTCATTTCCCAAAAAATCAGCACTGAAACCGGCGAAGAACCGCGCGCCGATATTGTGTTCAGTATTCGCGGCGAAGAAAAACACGCTTCCGCTAGCGGATCAGGCCCTGTTGATGCCATCTTCAAAGCCATTGAAAGCGTGGCTCAAAGTGGCGCAACCTTGCAGATTTACTCTGTCAATGCGGTAACTCAAGGTACAGAAAGCCAAGGCGAAACTTCCGTCCGTCTGCAACGTGGCGACCGTGTGGTCAACGGCCAAGGTGCGGATACCGACGTATTGGTGGCAACTGCCAAAGCCTATTTGTCTGCGCTGAGTAAATTGGAATTCGGCCAAGCCAAGCCAAAAGCGCAAGGCAGAGGCATGATTTAATGCTTTGAACAAGTAAAGGCCGTCTGAAAACGTTGTAATACGTTTTGGACGGCTTTTTTATTAGGCTAAAGAACCAACTCGGTTATTGAAGTTTCAGCAGCCTATCTTGTTCGACGGACAATACGCCGTTTACCTTTTTGAAATAGGCAATGGCATCTTCAATCTTGGTCTTGGAAGACGGACGAATAGCAATGCCGTTCAGGTTTTTGTATTCATAAATCAAACTTGCGCCGGAGGCTTTCACTGCTTTTAGCAATGGCGCAGAACCGGTTTGGGCATCATAGAAGATAATCAGGTTGCCGGTAGTATCTTGAGCTTGTTGCTGAGATGGAATGGCAGTTGATTGAGTAGGAGTGCTTTGGCAAGCGCAAAGCAGGGTGGAGAGTAGGACGAATGCTAGGGTTTTCATGGCATTAATTCAATTTGATAAAAGACTAAGGCCGTCTGAACAATCGTAAAACGAAATCAAAGTTTCTCTTTACAACTTTTAGACGGCCTTAGTTCCTTATGCTTCAGGCAATTCCATGGCTAGAACGGTTTGTTCTTGTTTGGCACGGAAAGCCGCCAGTTTTTCAGCCAATTCAGGATTTTCGTTGGCCAAAAGTGAAATGGCAAACAGCGCTGCATTGGCCGCACCGGCTTCGCCAATGGCAAATGTGGCAACAGGAACGCCTTTGGGCATTTGTACAATCGAAAGCAGGGAGTCTTCGCCGCGCAGATATTTGCTGGGCACGGGAACACCCAAGACGGGAACCGTGGTTTTGGCTGCAACCATGCCCGGCAAATGCGCTGCGCCGCCTGCGCCGGCAATGATGGCTTTGATGCCGCGTTCGCGTGCGGTTTCGGCGTATTCAAACATCAAATCAGGCGTGCGGTGTGCAGAGACGACACGCGCTTCGTATTCAACGCCGAATTCTTTGAGAAATTGTGCTGCCTGCTGCATCACCGGCCAATCGCTGTTGCTGCCCATAATAATGCCGACTTGGATCATGAGGAGTTCCTTTTGCTTGAATGGATTAAGGGTAAAAAATATTCAGACGGCCTTGGGGATGACAAGGCCGTCTGAACGTTTATCTTTGTTTAAGGCTGATGGAAGCGCGTTTTGCCGCCTCGCTGTTGGGGAAACTTTGTATCAGTTTGCGCCATGTGCTGCGGGCGATGTCTTTTTGTTGCAGTTTGTATTGGCATTGGCCGATGCTGTACATGGCATCGGGAGCTTGCGGGCTGTTGCGGAATCGGTTGGCGTAGCGGTTGCCGATTTCGATAACGGATTCGCAGTTGCCCAAACGTTGTTGGCTTTGGAGAAGCAGATACATATTACGGCGGGCAATTTCGCTACCGTTGCCACCGTCTGCCTCTTTCAAAATGGCCACAGCAGCGGAGAAGTTGTTGCGCTGATAGTATTTTTGCGCTTGGTTATAAAGGCGCAGTTCATTTTGTGCGGCTGAGTCTGTTTCAGACGGCACGCTGCCACCATTGGCCAAATAGTTCATTTTCAGCTTGCGGTCGTCTAATCGTTGGGCTTTGGGTTTGGGAACTAAAGGGGTTGGACGTTTGATGTTTCGTTGTTGTTCCAATGTGTGCAAGCGTTGATTTAATTCTTCAACGGTGCGTTCCAGTCGGGCGATTTGTATGCCCAAGTGGTCAATCTGGGTTTGTTCGTCCAGGCGCGGATAGGGAATACTTTTTTCATGCAAAGGCTCACGCGGAATATCTGGCAGGACAAAGTTCGGATTGTCGGCAGGTTGAGGGGGATGGGAAACGGCGCATGATGTGGCCAATAGAGTAAGCGGCAAAAGAAACAGGGAATGTGATAATGTTTTCATCGGATTGTGTCGTTTTATTTTTTTAGTAGCAGTGTCAAACCGTCGCCGATAGGCAGGGTAATGGGAATAATGCGTGTATCGTGTGGCAGGTTTTGGTTGAAATGGCGCAGGATATCCAAGCTGGGCGGATCATTTTCGGCAGCTTCATTCATGACGCGCCCACCCAACAAGATATTGTCGATGGCAATCACGCCGCCACTCCGTACCAGTTGCAAACAGCGTTCGAAATATTTCGGCGTAGGCGGTTTGTCGGCATCGATAAGTGCCAAGTCGTAGCTTTCCGATTCGCCTTGCGCAATCAAATCATCCAAAGTCAGCAAAGCCGGTTGCAGATGAAGCGAGATTTTATGCGCTACACCTGCTGCTTTCCATGTTTCGCGAGCAATATCGGTAAAGGTTACATTAATGTCGCAAGCCGTGATTTTGCCGTCTTCGGGGAGGGCAAGCGCCATGGCGGTGCTGCTGTAACCGGTAAAGACGCCAACTTCCAAATATTTTTTGGCATTCAATAATTTGGCCAACCACACCAACATGGCCGCCTGCTCTTGGGCGATGGCCATCTTTCCCAGACGATGTGATTGTGTACGCTCGCGCAATGCGGTCAAAACGGGATGTTCGGATTGACCAATGCTGTTGAGGTAATGTTGCAATGCCGGATCGGTATTGTGCGTGTTGGTCGTCATGCCGATACGGGATTAGTCTTGATAGTAGGTATAGGGTTTTTTGTTGACTTTGGCTGCTTCAAATTCGGCCTGCTCTGTCGGATTGAGGGTAACATCCCACAATAAATGGCGGTTTTCGAGGCGTTGCGCTTCCATTTCGGGATTGTCTTCCATGAGTTTGTCGAGAAATTGGGTAGCTTCGGATTTGTAGTGGTACATGATGTTCTGCCTGAATCGTTGTCAGACCGTCATTATAGCCGATATTTTTTGCCAATACGCTAATTAATCGAACTTCCATAAGGTATAATGGCACGTCTTTTTTAGGCCGTCTGAAGCCTTTGCTCAATGTTTTGCCCCTTCTGCGGCAGAATATTGTGCAAAGGCTTAAGCCGGACAAGTTTCAGACGGCCTTTTTTATTGTGAAAAGAGCTGCTTATGTTAAAAAAATGGCTGCATAAAGTGTTGCCTAAAAAACACGTCAAATCATTGCCCGAAAAGGAAATTATCCCGCTTGAGCAACACGGTATCCGCGCGGATATGTTGAGCTTTGCCGCGGAGAAAATTGCCAAACGCCTTCATGAAGCCGGTTTTCAGGCTTATGTTGTGGGCGGTGCTGTTCGGGATTTGTTGCTCGGAGTCGAGCCCAAAGATTTTGATATTGCAACCGATGCCACGCCGGAGCAAATCCGCAAAGTATTCCGCCGCAGCCGTATTATCGGCCGCCGCTTTCAAATCGTTCATGTGATGATTGGCCCTGAAACTATTGAAGTCACAACGTTCCGCGGTGGCGATAAGGTTCAGCAAAATGCACAAGGCCGAATTATGAAGGACAATACTTACGGCAGCATTGAAGAAGATGCCATGCGTCGCGACTTTACTTGCAATGCGCTGTATTACGACCCGGTTAAAGAGGAGATTTGGGACTTCCATCAGGGCGTGGCTGATGTTGCCGATAAAAAATTGGTGATGATAGGCGATCCTGCCGAACGCTATCAGGAAGATCCTGTCCGTATTCTTCGCGCCGTCCGTTTGTCGGGTAAATTGGGTTTTGAAGTGGAAGAGCAAACGGCTTTGCCGATTGCCGAATATGCAGGCCGTCTGAAAAATGAGCCTGTGGCCCGTCTATTTGATGAAATTTTGAAAATCCTGTTTTCCGGTTATTCTCGTGCCTGTTTGAAACGGTTGAACGAGTTGGGTATTCCCGAAGGCATCCATCCGCTTTTAGATGCCTTGAAAACGGCTGAAGCAGCCGACAAACGTATGATTATGTTGGCCTTGAAAAATACCGATGAGCGCCTTCGTGCGGATAAGTCCGTTTCCGTCGGTTTTGTATTGGCGGCGGTATTGTGGCCGACACTAAACGCCATTTGGCAACGCAATCAAAGCCATGGTCAAAAACCTGTCCCTGCGTTGATGGATGCGATGAACACCATGCGCGATACGGTAGAGAAAGGTTGGGGCGTACCGCAACGATTTTCTGCAACCATGCGTGAAATTTGGCAATTTCAGCCGCAATTCGACAATATGCGCGGCGCACGCCCATATCGTCTGCTATCACAAGCCCGTTTCCGAGCTGCTTATGATTTCCTGATTTTGCGTAGCGAGGTTGGCGAGGTTGATAAAGAGATGGCTTCTTGGTGGACAACTTTCCAACATGCCGATGAGGAAGCACGCCAGCAAATGACTGCGGCTAATGATCACAAACGTCAGAAACAAAGTGGATCAACTGATGGCAAACTCAAACGTCGCCGCTGTCGTCCGAAAAAGAAAACCACTGAGGCTGAATAAATTATCAAAATTAGTTTAAGGCCGTCTGAAACGATTAAATCTTTTGAGATTTGGTTTTCAGACGGCCTTCGTATTTCAAAAAAAAAACCGCAGGCTTTTTAACCTGCGGTTTGCTTTTATGATTTGTTTTCTTCGCTGTCGAGGAAGCTGCGGAGACGGTCGCTGCGGGTAGGGTGGCGCAGCTTGCGCAGGGCTTTGGCTTCGATTTGACGGATACGTTCACGGGTTACGTCAAATTGTTTGCCGACTTCTTCGAGCGTGTGGTCGGTATTCATATCGATACCGAAACGCATGCGCAACACTTTGGCTTCACGCGGTGTCAGGCTTTCGAGGATTTCTTTGGTTACTTCGTGCAGGCTGGTGTACATCGCAGCTTCTGCCGGCGCAACGTTGTTGGCATCCTCGATGAAATCGCCCAAGTGCGAATCGTCGTCGTCGCCAATCGGTGTTTCCATGGAAATCGGCTCTTTGGCGATTTTCATGATTTTGCGGATTTTGTCCTCCGGCATTTCCATCAACTCGGCCAGTTTGGCGGAATCAGGTTCTTCACCGGTTTCTTGCAGATATTGGCGCGAGATACGGTTCATTTTGTTGATGGTTTCAATCATGTGAACCGGAATACGGATGGTACGCGCTTGGTCGGCGATGGAACGGGTAATCGCTTGACGGATCCACCATGTGGCGTAAGTCGAGAACTTGTAGCCGCGGCGGTATTCGAATTTGTCCACCGCTTTCATCAGGCCGATATTGCCTTCTTGAATCAAATCCAGGAACTGCAAGCCGCGGTTGGTGTATTTTTTAGCAATGGAAATAACCAAACGCAAGTTGGCCTGAATCATTTCCTGTTTGGCGGCTGAGGTTTCTTTCTCACTCAACACCATGTTTTTATTGATTTCTTTCAACTCTTCGATGGAAATGCGGGTTTCGGCTTCCATATTTGCCAACTCGGTTTGTTTTTCGAGGATGGCGTGGCGGAAACGATCCAACGCGTTTGCCCATACACGGCCTTTGGCTACTTCTTCTTCTACCCATTTCAAATCGGTAATGGCAGGCAGGAAGTTTTTGATGAAGTAGTCGCGCTCCATACGGACGCGGTCGATACAGATGTCACGGATTTCGCGTTCGAGTTTGCGGATGTTTTCAACGCGGCTGCGCAGGTTGCTGCTCAGGTTTTCGATTTGACGTGTGGCAAAACGGACTTCTAACAGTTTGTTGGCAATGGCATCACGGTGTTTCAGGTAGTTGGCGTGCTGACTGCCGTGTTTTTCCAACTGCTTGATCATTTTGCCGTATTCGCTCTCGATAAAGGCGAAGTGTTCCAAAACTTTTTGTTTCAGTTCGGCCAAATGGGCGGCGGATATGGCTTCAGAGTCGCTACCTGAATCGTCTTCATCTTCCTCGTCGCCATCTTCATCATCGCTAACGGTTTCTCCTTCTTCGTCATCTGGTTTGGCATTTTCCAAATGACCCAAGCCTAATTCGTTCAACAAGACTTCATTAGGGTCGATGATGGCTTCAACAACTTCATCCACACGGATTTCGTCGTTGCGGACTTGCTCGATCAACGCCAGAATTTCGGCAATTGAGCCTGGGCAGGCGGAGATTGCCTGCACCATGTTTTTCAGTGCATTTTCGATTTTTTTGGCGATGATGATTTCGTCTTCACGCGTCAACAGATCGACTTGACCCATTTCACGCATATACATACGCACAGGGTCGGTTGTACGGCCGAATTCTGAATCTGCGCTGGAGAGTGCTGCTTCGGCTTCTTCAACGGCATCGTCGTCGGTCATGGCGGCGGCGTTGTCGCTCAAGAGGATGTCTTCAGCATCGGGGGCTTGCTCGGTTACTTGGATGCCCAAGCCGGAAATCATGCTGACGATGTTGTCGATTTGCTCGGCATCGGACATATCGTCGGGCAGGGCGTCGTTAATTTCGGAATAAGTGATGTAGCCGCGTTCTTTACCCATGATAATGAGTTGGCGCAGACGCGCACGCTGCTCTTCGATACTCAAGGGGCGGTTGTCGTCTTGGTCTTGGTATTCTTCGTAGTTTTGATTTTTAGACATGGATTGCTCTCTAGGTTGATAGGATGCCGACGGTTTACGGTGATGTGGCCGTACCTGAAGGCGGAGCAGAGCTTTTTGTTGTGAAATCAGATTTCACTTTAATACTCTGAGGCCGTCTGAAAATATTACGGATGGAGTGTTCTGCGTGTTATGTTTCGCAGCGTGTGTTTAGATTGTTCAGACGGCCTGAGGGGTTAGTTTTGCTTTGCCGTCAAAAGTGACAGCAATAGTTTTTTTTCATTTTCGGTCAAACCAGTTTGAATACTTTTTTGCTTTAAAGTTTCGATTTGACTGTATTTTAATTCATTTAACAACTTTTTCATGCCAATTTGGAAACTTTCGCAATCTTCTTCGTTATCCCCTTCCATTTCTTCAGAATGAAGGGTCGATAAAAAGATTTGATTGACGGTTTCCTCATAGGGCGAACCGCGCATATATTCAAGCACTTGTGCGGTTGCAGGAGTCGTATCGTGATGCTTGATTGTTTCGGCCAGATTGGCAAGGCAGGCAAAGTCACCGCTTAAAGCCAGATAATCGGGCAGGTCTATATATGAAGCCCAAGCCGGATTTATCAAGAGGCTACGTATCTGTCTTTGAACCAGTGTCAGCATGGTTGGCTGTTTGACAGAAATAGGCGGCAGTTTGTAACTTTTTTGTTTGACGTGCCGCTTTGGCGTTTCTTGTCCGAGTAACTGGGCGAGGTTGTCAGGGTCAATGCCTACGAGCTCGCTGAGTTTTTGTTTCAGAAGATAGCCTAATGCCGGCGCGGTAATCTGAGCCAAGAGCGGAGAACTGGTTTTGACCAATTCTGCTTTGCCTTCTTGCGTATTGAGGTTGAGGCCGTCTGAAAGATGTTCCCAAAAGTATTCGGATAGAGGCTTGCTTTGGTTTAACAAGGCATCTTCAAATTGAGTCTTGCCGTAGGCGCGGATGTAGCTGTCTGGGTCGTGTTCTTCGGGTAGGAACAGAAAATGCAGCGATTTATCGTCTTTTAATTGTGGCAACGCATTTTCCAGCGCGCGCCAAGCCGCTTTACGCCCCGCGCTGTCGCCATCAAAACAAAAATAAATACTGTCGGCCTGACGCATCAGGATTTTGACGTGTTCCGCCGTGGTTGCCGTACCCAAAGCCGCTACGCCGTAGCCGACGCCGAACTGCGCCAATGCGACCACGTCCATGTAGCCTTCGACCACCAAAATCCGTTCTGCCTCTTTTATGGCAGCACGCCCTTCATATAGCCCGTAAAGGTTTTTCCCTTTGTCAAACAAAGGCGTATCGGGCGAGTTCAGGTATTTGGGTTTGGAGTCGTCCAATACACGGCCGCCAAAGCCGATAACCTGCCCACGAGGATTACGGATAGGGAACATAATCCGATGGCGAAAGCGGTCGTAATGTTTGCCTTCGTTATCGATGACCATGCCCGTATCCACCAACGCAGTATTCGGATAGGGTTGGAACACTTGTGCCAAAGGCTGCCAACCGTCGGGTGCATAGCCCAAGCCATAATGCGCAATAACTTCCGCACTCAAGCCGCGTTTGTCCAAATAAGCCTTCGCCGCTGGATTGAATTTCAACTGTTGCGCGTAAAAATCCGCTGCCGCTGCCGTTGTTTCTTCCAAAGTTTGTTGCTTTTTTTTACGTTCGGCACGGATTTCGGGGTTGTCTTCCTGCCCACGAACTTTAGGTACCGTCATGCCGACGCGATCAGCCAAAAACTGCACTGCCTCCGGAAACGACAGCCCCTGATGTTCCATCACAAAACCAATCGCTGAACCATGAGCCCCGCAACTGAAGCAATGGTAAAACTGTTTGGTCGGGCTGACTGAAAACGACGGCGTCTTTTCCTTGTGAAACGGACAGCAGGCCATATAGTTTGCCCCGCCTTTCTTCAGCGGAACCTGTTCGTCGATAATATCGACAATATCGACTTTGGACAAAAGCTCGTCAATGAAATCAGATGGAATCATGGTTCGGCAGAAGAGGATGGACGGAAAACATTTCAGACGGCCTTATAAACAGACAAAGGCCGTCTGAAAATGGAATTTCGAATGAGGGTTGAAATGAGTTTTGTATTATAGCAAATTGTTGTAATACATGTGTCCTATCCTTTTTAGGTAGAGTATTAATAATCGTATTTCATTCATTATTAAGATGGATATGATGTTGCTAAAGCAAAGGCCGTCTGTAAGATATTCAGATGGCCTTTGCTGTTGGTTTATTTTTCTATTTAGTTGCACTTTGATGGTATGAATATGATAATGAACGTATATCCTCGGTTTTAGAAAGGTCGTTTCTCATGAAAGATTTTGCCCGTTTGCTCAATCATCCCGATATTTCCTTTTCTCCGATTCCAGATGCCATTAGAGTTGATAACCCTGCAATAGGTGAGGCTTTGGCGTTTGTCCGTAAGACTGGTTCAGACGGCCTAAAGCTTTTGATTCAAAAGGCTGAAGCTGCGCAAAAATTATGGGCGGCAAAAACCGCGTTGGAACGCGCCGATGTGTTGTGGCGTTGGTATTTTTTAATTAAAGAAAACAAAGAAGAACTGGCGCGTATCATGACGATGGAGCAGGGCAAAAGCCTGACTGAGGCGCGCGGCGAAATCGATTATGCGGCTTCGTTTGTGCGCTGGTTTGCCGAAGAGGCGCGGCGGATTGACGGCGATGTGCTGACAAGTGTGAAAGCGTCACAAAAACTGGTTGTGTTGAAACAGCCTGTCGGCGTTACCGCTGCGATTACGCCGTGGAATTTTCCGTCCGCGATGATTGCGCGCAAGGCTGCGCCTGCTTTGGCGGTTGGTTGCGCGATGATAGTCAAACCAGCATCACTCACGCCTTTGAGTGCGTATGCATTAGTCGTTTTGGCTTATGAAGCGGGTGTGCCGCAGGATTTATTGCCTGTTGTCAGTGGTAGCGCTTCGGAAATCAGTCATGAATTTGCCACGAATCCGACCGTGCGCAAAATCAGCTTTACCGGCTCAACCGAAGTCGGCGCGAAAATTTTTGCCGACAGCGCGGCAGACATTAAAAAACTCAGCTTGGAACTGGGCGGCAATGCGCCGTTTATCGTGTTTGACGATGCCGATTTGGACAAAGCTGTCGAAGGTGCACTTGCCAGCAAGTTCCGTAACAGCGGTCAGACCTGCGTCTGCACCAACCGCGTTTACGCCCAATCAGGTATTTACGAGGAATTTTGCCGTAAATTAAGTGAAAAAGTGTCTGCGCTTAAATTGGGCAACGGCTTGGAAGATGGCGTAAACCAAGGGCCGCTGATTGAGGAAAAAGCGGTGGAGAAAGTCGAGCAGCACATCGCCGACGCGCTTGCTAAAGGCGCAAGTTGCCTGACCGGCGGCAAACGTAGCGCGTTGGGCGGAACGTTTTTTGAGCCGACTGTTTTAAGCGGCGTTACGGCGCAAATGGCGGTAGCTTGCGAGGAAACCTTCGGACCTTTGTGTCCGGTGTTCCGTTTTGAAACCGAAGCCGAAGTCATTGAGGCTGCGAACAATACGGAATACGGTTTGGCAGCTTACCTTTTTACCTCCGACACCGCCCGCCAATGGCGCGTCGGCGAAGCCTTGGAATACGGCATGGTCGGCATCAATACGGGCTTAATCAGTAATGAAGTAGCACCGTTTGGCGGCGTGAAACGCAGCGGTTTGGGACGTGAGGGCAGTAAATACGGTGCGGACGAGTATTTGGAATTGAAATATTTGTGCATTGATGTAGCGGAATAAAGCTGCACAGTAAAGGCCGTCTGATAGTTGGTTTTCAGACGGCCTTTTTTAAACGCAGAAAAGGTATTGGGTAATTTTCATATTATGAGAACGAGCTTTATAAAGAAGCAAAACCATAAGAAACAAAGTTGCAAAAAATTTGTCACATGTTTATAAAATTAGTTTGATAACTATTTTATATGTTTTAATTGCATTAGAAGTGTATTCCAAATTTCTGGCAGTAGTTTTTCTTTGAGTGATGGCAGCGAAATTTTGGCACATATATCGGCGGCACAATTAGTTATATACACAAATGTGGGCAAGGCGAGATTGGTTCTTTTTGCTCACACGGTGTGGCTCATATCGATAGCGTGGGAACTTTATCTAGGTTGCAATTTTGGGGTATGATTTTTATAAAAAAGGTGATGTGAATGTTGAAGAAATTTTTAATCCTGTTTTGCGTAGCTTTCACCGGCGCATGCAGTTCCTTTGATAGAGACGGTTTGACAAATGGCTCATATTCTCAAGGGAAACGGCTTGACCCGAATTGTGATCATTATGCTGTCGGCGGTAGTGGTGGCGGTTGTACACCGTCAGGTCAATGGCATCTTAAAGATAAGCAAGGACAAAGAGTGCCATTCTAGCTTTTAAAAATGATTGTAGAACGGGCATTTAATTATTTAGGCCGTCTGAAATTTGGTTTTCAGACGGCCTTTGTTTTAGAGTAGATCCTGGATGGCTGAACGTTCTTCTTTCAATTCGGCCAGTGTGGCGGCAATACGTTTTTGGCTGAATTCATCTGACAAATCCAAGCCTTGGACGATGCGGTAGCTGCCTTCGTCACAAATGACGGGGAAGCCGAAAATCAAACCTTCGGGAATGCCGTAAGAGCCATCGGATGGAACACCCATGGTTATCCATTTGCCGCTGCTGCCGAGCAACCAGTCACGCAGGTGGTAGATGGCGGCATTGGCGGCGGAGGCTGCGGATGATGAACCGCGTGCGGCGATAATGGCGGCACCGCGTCCGGCGATTTTCGGCATGAAAACTTCGGTGTTCCAGTCAGGTTCGGTAATCATGTCTTGGACGGACTCGCCGTTGCTGGTGGCGTAGCGGTAGTCGGCGTACATGGTCGGGCTATGGTTGCCCCAGACGCACATTTGCTCGATGGAAGTAATCGGGCGGTCGATTTTTTCGGCAATTTGGCTAACGGCACGGTGGTGGTCGAGACGCATCAGTGCGGTGAAATTTTCTGGCGGGATGTCGGGGGCGGATTTCATGGCGATGTAGGCGTTGGTATTGGCCGGATTGCCGACGACGAGGACTTTAACGTTGCGATTGGCAACTTTGTTCAACGCCGCGCCTTGTACTTTGAAAATTTCGCCATTGGCGTGCAGCAAGTCGGCGCGCTCCATGCCTTGGGTACGCGGGCGCGCTCCAATCAAGAGGGCAATGTCGGCATCTTTGAAGGCGACTTCGGGGTCGTCTGTGGCGAAGATGTCGGCAAGGAGCGGGAAGGCGCAATCCTGCATTTCCATAATCATGCCGCGCAATGCCTGTTGTGCCTGCGGCAGGTCGAGCAGCTGCAGGATAACGGGTTGGTCGCGTCCTAGCATGATGCCGCCGGCGATACGGAAGAGGGTGGCGTAGGCGATTTGGCCTGCCGCTCCGGTAACGGCGATTCGGACGGGTGGCTTGAGAGTCATATTTTTCCTTTTGAAGTCTTTGTTTTACTTGATTTTCGGATTATAGCAGTATTATGGGGAGAATGATGTAGTAAGGCCGTCTGAAATTTGATTTTCAGACGGCCTGAAGTGTTTGAAAAGATTATTCGCCGTTTTTCTTTTCAGCTTGTTCTTCTGCTGCTTCATAGGCTTCGACGATTTTCTGCACCAAAGGATGGCGGACGACGTCTTCGCTGGTAAAGGTGTGGAAATACAGGCCTTCTACATCGCGCAGCTTTTCACGAGCATCTTTCAAGCCGGATTTGATGTTGCGCGGCAGGTCGATTTGGCTGATGTCGCCGGTAATGACTGCTTTGGCACCAAAGCCGATACGGGTCAGGAACATTTTCATTTGTTCGGGCGTGGTGTTTTGCGCTTCGTCCAAAATGACATACGCGCCATTTAAGGTGCGGCCGCGCATATAGGCCAGCGGCGCAATTTCAATCAAACCTTTTTCCATCAATTTGGTTACGCGGTCGAAACCCATCAAATCATAAAGCGCATCGTAAAGTGGTCGCAGGTAGGGATCGACTTTTTGTGCCAAATCGCCCGGCAGGAAGCCTAATTTTTCTCCTGCTTCGACTGCGGGGCGCACCAAAACGATGCGTTCGATTTGGTGTTTTTCCATGGCATCGACTGCGGCGGCAACGGCAAGATAGGTCTTACCCGTACCAGCAGGGCCTAAGCCGAACACGACATCGTGGTTGAGCAAGGCGCGGATATAGCCGTTTTGGCGCGGGGTACGGCCGCCGATGCTGCCGCGTTTGGTGCGGAAATAGTATTGTTGGTCGTGGTGTTTTTCTTCGTGTTTTTCATCTGCGGTTTTTGCTTCGACGGCCGCAAGACTGATGGCGTTGTCGTCCAAGTCGCCTTTTTCTGCGGCTTCGGCAAGCGACAGCAAGGCACGACGGCCGGCGTGTGCCAGTTCGCCCATGAATGTGAAATGTTCGAAGCGGCGGCTGATTTGGATATCAAGGGCTTTGCCTAAGGCTTCGAGATTGCTGTCGAGCGCGCCGCACAGGCGTTGCAACACGGTATTGTCAATTTCTTCAAACTGCAGATGGACGGTGTGGGTCATATCGGTTTCCGTAAATAAATCTAATTTTTCCATATTATACCCTTGTTCAGACGGCCTGATTTATAATACGTCGCTTCTTTTTAATAAACCGTTTCAATCAAAATGAATCACACTGCTTCTCCTCAATCGGAATTTCTGCGCGGTATCAAAGAATGTTCCCCCATGCTGATCGGCTTGTTGCCGTGGGCGCTGATTTTGGGCATGCAGGGTGGGCAGAAAGGCATGAGTTGGCTGGAAATGCTGCTGATGACGGGCATGAACTTTGCCGGAGGCTCGGAATTTGCCGCAGTCAATTTGTGGGCAAATCCTTTGCCGATTATGCTGATTGCAACGGTTACGTTTATGATTAATTCGCGCCATATCCTGATGGGTGCGGCGATTGCGCCGTATATGAGGGATATGCCGCTGAAAAAGGCGATGCCCGCGCTGTTTTTTATGTGTGATGAAAGCTGGGCAATGGCGTTTGCTGAAATTCAAAAGCGTAAGGCGGCAGGTTTGCCAGCGTTCAATATGCCGTTTTATGCCGGTGTGTGTTTTATTTTGTATGTAACTTGGATTGGTTTTGCGGCATTTGGTGCGGCAGTCGGCCCGATGTTCGGCGATGTAGCGGCTTGGGGCTTCGGCATGGCGTTTCCTGCGGTGTTTTTAGTGTTGCTGCGCGGGATGTGGAAGAGCTTTGCGGCTTCGCGCCCTTGGTTTGTCAGCCTGATTGTGGCGTGCGCAACCTATTTGATCGTGGATGGCGCATGGTATGTTCCTGTCGGAACGTTGTCGGGCTTGTTGGCGGCGTATGTGTGGGGAGAGCAAAAATGAAGGATTTGTTGTCGCTGCAATCGTTTTTGCTGTTTTTAAGCATGTTGGCCGTTACTTATTCAACCCGATTAATCGGCTTTTTTGCATTGCGCAACCGTACATTGAGCCGTCGTGCGCAAGTAGTTATGGAGGCTGCGCCGGGCTGCGTGTTGATTTCTGTGATTGCGCCTTATTTTGTATCGGACAAACCGCATGAGCTTATTGCCATTGCTTTGACGGTTTTGGCGGCCAGCCGGTTTTCGATGTTGGTGACGGTATTAATCGGCGTTGGCACTTCGGGCATACTCGGTTATTTGATGAAATAAAAAATTTTCAGACGGCCTTACTTGTTATAATGGCCGTCTGAATTTTTTGATAAAGCAAAAACATGGCAAACCAACGACTCATCTATGGCTTTCACGCCGTCAATGCCCGTTTGTGGCAAAACCCGAAATCGATTACCGAACTCTATATCCAAGAGGGCAAATCCGATGCACGCACCCGCGATGTATTGGATAAAGCGGCCTTTGAAAACGTACGCGTGCATTTTGCTGATGCCGACCGCCTGAATGCCATCAGCAAAGGGGCGCGTCATCAGGGCGTGGTCGGGTTTATCGATGCTTCCAAAAACCATGTTCATTTGGAAGATGTGTTGGAAAACCTGAGTGAACCGCCGTTTTTGCTGGTATTGGACGGCATCACCGACCCGCACAACCTCGGCGCGTGCCTGCGTACTGCCGATGCGATGGGCGTGCATGCTGTGATTGCGCCCAAAGACAAAAGCGCCGGCCTGAATGCGACCGTCAGCAAAGTTGCCTGTGGCGCGGCGGAAACCGTGCCGTATATTACCGTAACCAATCTTGCCCGCACTTTGCGTGAGCTGAAAGAATACGGCATTTGGATTGTCGGCACAGACATGGGCGGCGACTCCGACCTTTACCACTGCGACTTGCCCGACAGCGTGGCTTGGGTAATGGGCAACGAAGGCGAGGGTATGCGCCGCCTGACGCGGGAACATTGCGATATGCTGGTATCGATTCCGATGTTCGGCACGGTAGAAAGCATGAACGTTTCCGTCAGCGCAGGCATGGTATTGAGCGAAACCCGCCGTCAACGGGTGTTGAAATCTGAAAAATAAAAAGTTTAATTAAAAGGCCGTCTGAATGTTTTTCAGACGGCCTTTTTCAGGTTTTATTCTTTAACCAAAGGACCTGATTTCTTTTCGCTACCGGCGGCAATGCGTACCAATTGGAGAAACTCCGATTTCAGTTCAAATGGATCATTGCCTTGGACTTGCTGCGCCATTTTTTCGATGTCGCTCCAGCCCAGTTTGCCGTTGTATTCACCGCCGCGCAGGGCTTGGGCATAGGAAGCCGCGGCAAGGGCGAGCAGGGTGTCTTTATCGGCTTGCTCCAGCGGTTTGCTGCCAACGGGAACCGCTTGTTCCATCAGCTTACTGTCTTTTTCCCCAGGTAGTTTGTAGCGTATTTTGACAAAGGCGTATTCGTTTTTACTGCCTTTGACGGCAGGGGCTTTTTGATAGCGTGATTCGTTCAGCCAGCCGTTTTTGCCTGCCGGAATGATTTCATAGATGGCGGTCACGCTGTGGCCTGAGCCGATATCGCCCGCATCTACTTTGTCATTGTTGAAGTCTTCATTGCGCAGGGTGCGGTTGGTGTAGCCGACCAAGCGGTATTCTTTGACAGTGACAGGATTGAATTCGACCTGGATTTTGACATCTTGCGCAACGGTGGCAAGCGTGGAAGTCAGTTGCTGCTGCAGAACTTTTTTCGCTTCTTTTTCGTTGTCGATATAGCTGTAATTGCCGTCGCCTGCATCGGCAATTTGTTCCATCATGTCTTCGTTGTAATTGTCTGTACCGAATCCTAGCGTGCTGAGTGAAACACCGGTTTTACGTTTTTCGGCAACCATGGATTTGAGCGTTTCGGTATCAGATACGCCAACGTTAAAGTCGCCATCGGTCGCCAGCAGGATACGGTTGATGCCGTTGGGTACAAAGGCTTTTTGTGCTTGCTCGTAGGCCATGCGTAAAGCGGATTCGCCTGAAGTCGAGCCTTCGGCCTCCAGTTTGTCGATGGCCTTCAGGATAGTTTCTTTATCTGAACCTGATGTGGGCGGAAGCACCAGCTCTTCGCCTGATGAATAGGTAATCAGGGTAACCTTGTCCTGAGGACGTAATTGTTGGGTCAAGATCCGCAGCGTTTTTTGAACCAACGGAAGTTTATTTTCTTCATCCATACTGCCGGATACGTCCACGAGGAACACAAGATTGGCAGGCGGCAGGTCTTTCTTTGCCGTGTCTTGTGCTTGGATACCGATTTTGATCAGCTTGGCTTCCGGTTGCCATGGAGAATCAATGGTTTCAGTATGAACGGCAAATGGACGGCCGTCAGTAGGCAGCGGATAGTTATAAGGGAAGTAATTGACGATTTCCTCAATCCGTACAGCATCTTTAGGCGGCTGTTTGCCGTTGTTCAGAAATCGGCGGACGTTGGCGTAGCTGCCGGTATCGACATCGATGCTGAATGTGGAAACAGGTTCTTGAGCAACGGATTTGACCGGTTGGTCGGGTTGGTCTTGGTAGCGTTCGGTATTTTCTGCAAGAGACAGATTTTCTTCAGCAACGGCAGCAGCAGGCAATGCTGATTCCGGTGCGCCCTGAAGATTTTCGGTTGACGAGCCTGATCGGTCGAGTGGACCGGAACACGCAGTCAAAGCTGCCAAAGTGAGTATGGAAATGGTTTTCAGGAAGAAACGGGGCATGATTTAAGCTCCTGGGAAATATCACATGCTGATTATTAAAAGTGTTGATGGCAGTGTATTGGCAGAGTTAACGCTGGTGCTGAGTCACTTTTTTTGAATTTTAATGTGTGAATAGTGGGTTAAGTTTAAATCAGGACAAGGCGGAGCAATGCGGTACTGGTTTAAACTTAACCCACTATGTTTATGACTTGTGCAAGATTTTGTCGGGCTGAGACGATTTTGTAAAGGCCTCAGCTCCGATTTATCTTACATTAACTTTTCTTCCGTCGACGTTCTCCCGGCAGCAGCATATCTGCCCATTTGATGATGTTGGCGACTTCTGCCGGATTGAGTTCGTAGAACTGGCCGCGTTTGAGGCGGTTTGGCAGGCCGATGGGGCCGAAGCCTACACGGACGAGACGGCTAACGGTGAGGCCTTGGCTTTCAAAAATGCGGCGTACTTCGCGGTTGCGGCCTTCTTTGATGACCACGTTGTACCATTTGTTTGCACCTTCGCCGCCTTGTTCGTAAATGCGTTCTACTTTAGCCAAACCGTCTTCGAGCATGACGCCTTCTTCGGTCAGGACGCGCATTTGTTCGGTGGTCAACTCGCCCAATACGCGTACGGCGTATTCGCGTTCGACTTCAAAGCTGGGGTGGGCAAAGCGTTGAACGAGTTCGCCTGAGGTGGTCAGGATCAAGAGGCCGCTGGTATTGATGTCTAAACGGCCGATGGCCACCCAGCGGCTGCTGGCTGCTTGCGGCAGGCGGTCGAAAATGCTGACGCGGCCTTGCGGGTCGTCGCGGGAAACGATTTCGCCTTCTTGTTTGTAGTAGAGGATGATGCGTGGCAGGCGGTCTGCCCATTTGAGTTTGATGATGCTGCCTTTGACGGTAACATGATCGTCGGGCGTGACTTTTTCACCCAGTTGGGCTACGCGGCCATTGACTGTTACCCAGCCGTTGCTGATCCATTCTTCCATTTCGCGACGTGAGCCGACGCCGGAAGCGGCCAGGACTTTTTGCAGGCGTTCGGGCTCGAAGCGTGAAAGGTCGCTGCGGCGTTCTTTCAAATCGCGGGCGTGCTCCATGATTTTTTGGTTGGGATTGCGAACAACCAGTTTTTTGGCTTTGGCAGCACGTTGTTTAGGCGCGGTATTTTGAGCTTTGGGGCCGTCTGAAACTTTTTGGCCGTAAGGTTTGCCTGATGTTTTGCGTTCGTCGTCTGGACGTTTTTTATTGGCAAAGGATTTGGCCGGTTTGGAAGGTTTTTTGGCGGTAGACGATACGCCGTCGCGCCATTGGCGTTTGCTGGAAGGCTGTTTGGACATGATTTTTCCTAACTCGCTTGAAAAAGCGGTTCTTCTGCGGCGGTTGCGGCAGGGGTTGGATTGGGGGAAAAGGCCGTCTGAAAATCATATTCAGACGGCCTGCCGATGAAAGGCTATATTGTAACTCAACCAGTAAATTTTTGTTTGAAAATCCGAAAATTATGGCGAAAGGCGTTCGCGTATCCAGTTGCCGTCAACTAGGCGGTATTGGATGCGGTCGTGCAGGCGGCTGGGGCGGCCTTGCCAGAATTCGATGCGGTCGGGGATGACGAGGTATCCGCCCCAATGCGGCGGGCGGGGGACATGTAAGGGATGTTTGACGCCGACAGCTGCGGCTTTGGCCACCAAAACGGCTTTGCTGGAAATCACTTCGCTTTGATCGCTTGCCCATGCGCCGATACGGCTGGTATACGGGCGGCTTTCAAAATATTCGTCTGAAGCGGCGGTGTCGAGTTTTTCAATGCGTCCTTCAACGCGCACTTGGCGTTCGAGTTCCGGCCAGAAAAAAGTCATGGCGGCAAAGGGGTGTGCCGTATAGGAGCGGCCTTTGCGGCTGTGGTAATTGGTAAAGAAAACAAAGCCTTTGGGGTTGACTTCTTTTAGCAATACCATACGGCTGTTGGGCCTGCCGTCTTCGCCTACGGCAGCAACGTTGACCGCGGTCGGCTCGTTGACTTCGGCGTGAATCGCTTCGTTCAGCCATTGCTCGAATTGGACAATTGGGTCGGCGTGGCATTCGGCTTCCGACAGCTCGCGTTTGCTGTAATCTTCGCGGATATTGTGCAGATCCATGATTTTTCTCCTTAGGTCTGACTGAATCATACTCCGTTTTTTCAGACGGCCTCAAGGGCATTTGTGTATAATCGTAGCCCTTTCCAATATAGAACAATACGGAGTCCCGTCATGCAAACCGAAGTCGAACTGAAAATCTTAAATCCGAAAATGGCCGATTCCCTGCCTGCTTATGCAACGCCCGGTTCTGCCGGTTTGGACTTGCGTGCCTGCTTGGATGAAGCTGTTGTATTGCAGCCGGGCGATGTGTATCTCGTTCCGACCGGTTTAGCGGTGCATTTAGCCAACCCTGCTTACGCAGCCGTTTTGTTGCCGCGTTCCGGCTTGGGTCATAAACACGGTATTGTTTTGGGTAACTTGGTCGGTTTGATTGACTCGGATTATCAAGGCGAATTGAAGGTCTCTCTGTGGAACCGTGGTAAAGAAGCGTTTACCATCGAGCCGATGGAGCGCATCGCGCAAATGGTGATTGTGCCGGTTGTCCAAGCTGCGTTTAAGGTTGTGGACGAGTTTGCCGCCAGCGCGCGCGGTGAAGGCGGATTCGGCAGTACCGGCAAAGCCTGATGATTTAAAAGGCCGTCTGTAACAGGATAAATTGAAATATTCGATTTCGGTTTGCCGCTGTTCAGACGGCTTTTTTGTTGTGCCAACCTTTGCATAATTACACACAAGATTGCATTTTTATATCTTGCCTGCATGGCTGACGCACCCAATAATACAGGCCGTCTGAAACCTTTACGGAGCGTTGTTATGTCCCGCCCCTCACTTTTTCTGCCTTTATTTTTGATTATCTTTGGTGCGATTTGGTTTTTACGCGCTACGGATATTTTGCCTGCGACATCGACAATGATTGCCGGCGCATTAATTATTTTGGGCCTTGCCGTGTTGATTATGGACGGTATCAACAAACAGTCCATCGTTTCCGGCCCGATGTTGGTTTATATCGGCACAGCCATTTATCTGCACATGAGCTACTGGATTTACCTCTCGCCGTTGCTGGCCATCGGCATGGTCGTGTTGGGTTGCCTGCTGTTGCTCTCGCGCAGCGATATGATTCCTGAGAAACACACAAAATAGAAAGATGAGAGATTTGGGTTTTGCCCTATAAAGGCCGTCTGAACAATGGTATAATCCGCCGATTCAGACGGCCTTTTTTATTGTGGTTTAAATTTGAAATTTACCCTCACGGCCGCACCGTTTTCTTACATTTTGCAAAGTTTCCGCCATGACCCAAGACAAAATCCTTATTCTCGACTTCGGCTCGCAAGTTACCCAGCTGATCGCCCGCCGCGTGCGCGAAGCCCATGTTTACTGCGAATTGCATTCTTTCGACATGCCTTTGGAAGAAATCAAAGCCTTCAATCCGAAAGGCATCATCCTCTCCGGCGGCCCTAATTCCGTATACGAATCCGATTATCAAGCCGATACCGGTATTTTTGATTTGGGCATTCCGGTTTTGGGCATCTGCTACGGTATGCAATTTATGGCGCACCACTTGGGCGGCGAAGTTACCCCGGGCAACCAACGCGAATTCGGTTATGCGCAAGTTAAAACCATCGACAGCGAGCTGACACGCGGCATTCAAGACGATGCGCCAAACACGCTCGACGTATGGATGAGCCATGGCGATAAAGTTTCCAAACTGCCTACCGGCTTCTCTGTCATCGGCGATACCCCGTCTTGCCCGATTGCCATGATGGAAAACGCTGAGAAACAATTCTACGGCATCCAATTCCACCCTGAAGTGACCCACACCAAACAAGGCCGCGCGCTGTTGAACCGCTTTGTCTTGGATATTTGCGGTGCACAACCAAGCTGGACCATGCCGAACTACATCGAAGAAGCCGTTGCCAAAATCCGCGAACAAGTCGGCAGCGACGAAGTGATTTTGGGTTTGTCCGGCGGCGTGGACTCTTCCGTAGCGGCCGCGCTGATTCACCGCGCCATCGGCGACCAACTGACCTGCGTGTTTGTTGACCACGGTCTGTTGCGTTTGAATGAAGGCAAAATGGTGATGGATATGTTTGCCCGCAACTTGGGCGTACGCGTGATTCACGTTGATGCCGAAGAGCAGTTTTTGGCGAAACTGGCCGGCGTGACCGATCCGGAGAAAAAACGCAAAATCATCGGTGCGGAATTTATCGAAGTATTTGATGCTGAAGAGAAAAAACTTACCAACGCCAAATGGTTGGCGCAAGGTACGATTTACCCTGACGTAATTGAATCCGCAGGCGCGAAAACCAAAAAAGCCCACGCCATCAAATCCCACCACAACGTCGGCGGCCTGCCTGAAAACATGAAGCTCAAATTGCTTGAACCATTGCGCGACTTGTTCAAGGACGAAGTGCGCGAATTGGGTGTGGCTTTGGGCCTGCCTCGTGAAATGGTGTACCGTCATCCGTTCCCCGGTCCCGGTTTGGGCGTGCGTATCTTGGGCGAAGTGAAAAAAGAATACGCCGACTTGCTCCGTCAAGCAGACAATATTTTCATTCAAGAATTGCGCAATACTACCGATGAAAACGGCACATCTTGGTACGACCTGACCAGCCAAGCCTTTGCCGTATTCCTGCCTGTGAAATCCGTCGGCGTGATGGGCGACGGCCGTACTTACGATTACGTCGTAGCTTTGCGTGCCGTGATTACCAGCGACTTTATGACTGCGCACTGGGCAGAGCTGCCATACTCGCTGCTTGGCCGCGTGTCCAACCGCATCATCAACGAAGTCAAAGGTATCAACCGCGTAGTTTATGATGTCAGCGGCAAACCGCCTGCCACGATTGAATGGGAATAATCCCTAAATAATAAAGGCCGTCTGAACAGATATTGTTCAGACGGCCTTTATTATTTAGGGAGCAAGCCCAATTAAAATTGATTTTTCAATTCACGCAAAGCGGCGAAGACTTCGAGTTCGCTGTTTAATTTTCGTCCGCTCAATTCTTCGGCGCGTGCCTGAACTTGGGGCAGGTCTGCGCGGAAAAACGGATTGACTTTGCGTTCGTGCGCTAGGCTGACAGGCAGTGTCGGCGTGTGTTCGGCTGCGGCCAAGGCCGTCTGAATATCGGCGTTGTCCGGCTCGATATGCTGGGCAAAGCGCAGGTTGGAGGCGGTATATTCGTGCGCCGGATAAAACAGCGTTTCTTCGGGCAGTTGGTTGAATCGGTGGAAGCTGTCGTAAAGTTGCTCGATTGTGCCGGTAAATACGCGGCCGCAACCGGCGGAGAACAAGGTATCGCCGCAGAAAACATGCAGGCCGTCTGAATTTTCCAGCAGATAGCTGATGTGGCGGTCGGTATGGCCGGGGGTTGCCCAAACGGTAACCAAGCCTTCGCCAAACGGGAACTGCGTGCCTGCGGTGACGGTATGCGTCGCCACGTCGATGTCGCTTTCGCCATAGATTGGTGATTCTAAGAAGCCGTTGTGCAGCGCTTTTGCGCCGCCGGTATGGTCATGATGGGGATGGGTAATCCATGTTTGCGCCAGCATCAAGTGGTTGTGAACAAGGAATTTTAAGACCGGCGTGGCATCGGACGGATCGACGCAGACGGCATGATTGCCTTCTTGAATCATCCAGATGTAGTTGTCGTTTAGGGCTTGGATTGGTGTGATTTTCATATGCTTTCTTCTGGTTTGGGGTTTCAGACGGCCTCTAAATAATCTTTGATATTCGGGCTTTGGCCGAATACGGCTTCATGGGCTTGCTGGATGCTCAGTCGGTTGAACAGCAATCTTTGGGTTTGGTCGCCGTCGATAATCCGCACTTGGCCTTGCAGTTTGGGCGCATCGTGATGAAAGGTATTTTTAAACGCATGCCAATGGTCAGCTTGCAGATGGACGGTGGCAAACATATCGTGCGAAATATTGACGCCGACGCTCAATAGCTTGGCCGAGGCTTGCAGGCAGAAACTGCTGTCGCCAAACAGGCACAGTCCTGCGTTTTCAGGGTAGCGGAACAATTCGATTTTCACGGCTTCGGGTTCGGCAAAAATGTTGCAAAACAGCCGTTCAAACAACGACGGCTGCGCCACGCCTTCGCTCAACATACCGTAAAGCCCGCCCAGCCAATCGACATAGCCGAGAAAAGTGAAACGGTAGTCCTGCATAATGGCTTCAATGCGCTTGGGGTCGCGTTTGCTGATCAAGCGGACAAATTCAAAACCGACTTCCGGCAGCCGCGCCCGAAGTATTTGGTGCAGACGGTGGGCAAACAGGTTTTTATGGTTGTGCGGATTGCGCAGGATACCGAGGAATTTCAGCCGCAATATCCGCCACAACGCATCGGGAACTTTGACCGTATCGGGTTCGCCTGTTTTCAGACGGCCTGCAGGTAAGGTGCGCAGGTGGTTGCAGGCCTCTTCGTAGCCGCTTTCATGACGGTTGAACCAGCTTTCCAGATTGTATTGGTTGGCGGAGTCTTCGACAAAGGTCAGCGTATAGAGGTTTTTCGCCGCCAGATTGCCGATGATGTTGACGCTTATCGCTTCGTTGCGGTTTTGTTCTTTACCACGGGCTTTTTCGCCAGTATGGAACATTGACAAGGGCAGGCGGTAAACGTTTTGGTTTTGCGGGCTGACCTGCGGATTATGCGAATGCTGCCGCTGCTCGGTTTGGGCGATGAAGTGGTGTTCCTTCGTCGGATTCGCGGTCAACAGGGCGTAAGGCTTTTCTCCGCATTCGGAAAATTCGCAATCGCTGAGGATAAAGGCTTGTCGAGTCATAATGTCGGGAAAGGCCGTCTGAATATGTCGATTATAGTTTAAAAGTGAGAATTATACAGAATGACGGCAGTCGGTTTCTATAAGTAAAAGCTTACATAAAGGCCGTCTGAAAACAGGGAACGGCAAATTTTGCTTTTCCTGTTTTCAGACGGCCTTTCTTAAAGCCTGATCAAATTAAGCTTCTCATTAGCCCAAAGCTTTTCTTGCACCGGCAAAGAGGCGGTACCAGCCGGACAATTCCGTCCAGTCTTCCGGTTTCCAGCTCATTTGTGCGGCGCGGTATACGCGTTCCGGATGCGGCATCATGATGGTAACGCGGCCGTCGGCGTTGGTCACACCGGCGATGCCTTGCGGCGAGCCGTTGGGGTTGAGCGGGTAGGTTTGGGTAACCTGGTTTTGTCCGTCGACGTATTGCAGCGCAATGCCCAAATCGGCGGAGATATTGCCGCCGTGAAGCGCGAAGTCGGCGCGGCCTTCGCCGTGGCTGACCACGACAGGCAGGCTGGAGCCTTGCATTTCGTTCAGGATCAAGGAGGCTGATTGGGGGACGTGAACCATGCTCAGGCGCGCTTCGAACTGTTCGCTCAGGTTGCGTTTGAACTTCGGCCAGCCTGCCGTGCCGGGGATGATTTCGGCGAGGTTGCTGACCATTTGGCAGCCGTTGCACACGCCCAATGTCAGCGTGTTCGGGTCGGCGAAGAAGGCGGCGAACTGGTCGCGCAAGGCGGGGTGGAACAGGATGGATTTCGCCCAGCCTTCGCCCGCGCCGAGTACGTCGCCGTAGCTGAAGCCGCCGCACGCCGCCAGCATTTTGAAGTCGGCAAGGTGGACGCGGCCTGCCATCAGGTCGGACATATGCACGTCGTAAGCATCGAATCCGGCGCGGGTGAAGGCGGCGGCCATTTCGATTTGTCCGTTCACGCCCTGTTCGCGCAGGATGGCGATTTTGGGTTTCGCGCCGCTGTTGACGAAAGGCGCGGCGATGTCTTCATTCACGTCGAATTTCACGTCGGCAAACAATGCGCTGCGGTAGTTGTCGTCAATTAGGGCAAACTCGCTGTCGGCGCAGGCAGGATTGTCGCGCAGACGTTGAATGGCGTGGCTGGTTTCCTGCCATGCGCGTTGCAGGTCGGCGCGGTTTTGTTCCAATACGATGCCTGCTTGGTTGCGGATAACGATTTTCTCGTCAGTACCGATGGTCGCAATGGTATGCAGTGCCAAATCAGCTTCTTTAAACAAGGCTTCTACGGCCGCAACATCTTGTTTGGCAATTTGAATCACTGCGCCCAGCTCTTCATTGAATAATGCGCGAATGCTGGCTTCGTTGACGTCGGCTTGGCTGGCAACCAGCGAGGTCAAATCCACATTGACGCCGATACGGCCGGCAAATGCCATTTCTACCAAAGCGGCAAACAAGCCGCCGTCGCTGCGGTCGTGATACGCCAAGAGTTTGTCTTTGGCGACAAGCTGCTGAATCACGCCGTAAAAGTCTTTCAGACGGCCTGTATCGTCCAAATCAGGCGCGTCGCCGGTCATATTGTTGTACACCTGACCGAACGCGGAGCCGCCCATACGCGCTTTGCCGAAGCCCAAATCGATAAACAGCAATACGCTGTCTTCGACGTTTTTCAACTCAGGCGTAACAGTCTTGCGTACGTCTTCCACTGGCGCAAACGCGGAGATAATCAGGCTCAACGGCGAAACCACGGATTTTTTCTCTTCGCCATCCTGCCACACGGTTTTCATCGACAAGCTGTCTTTGCCCACGGGAATGCTCAAATCCAATGCTTGACAGGCTTTAGAAACTGCTTCAACGGTGCGGTAGAGTTTTTCGTCTTCGCCTTCGTTGCCGCATGCCGCCATCCAGTTGGCGGAAAGTTTGATGTTGCCGATGTCGCCGATATTGACCGCAGCGATGTTGGTGATGGCTTCGCCGACGCACATTCTGCCCGAAGCAGGCGCGTCAAACAGGGCGACGGTCGGTTTTTCGCCCATAGACATCGCTTCGCCGCGATAGGTATTGAAGCCCATCATGGTAACGGCGCAGTCGGCTACGGGGGTTTGGTATTTGCCGACCATTTGGTCGCGGTGGGTCATGCCGCCGACGCTGCGGTCGCCGATGGTAATCAGGAAGTTTTTAGCGGCTACGGTGGGCAGGCGCAAAACACGGTAGGCGGCTTCGGTAATGTCGATATTGCCGGCGTTAAACGGTTTTTCAGACGGCGTAACCGTTTTGTCGGTGCGCGTGGTTTTAGGCGGTTTGCCGAGCAAAACGTTCAATGGCAAATCGACGGGGTTGTTGGAGAACAAATCGTCGCGTACTTTCAAATGGCCGTCGTCGGTCGCCGTACCGACTACGGCAAACGGGCAGCGTTCGCGTTCGCAGATGGCGCGGAAGGTCTCCAAATCTTTTTCTAAAATGGACAATACATAACGTTCTTGCGATTCGTTACACCAAATCTGCAATGGGTTAAGACCGTGTTCTTCCAGCGGCACTTCGCGCAGTTTGAATACCGCACCGCGTCCGGCATCATTGACCAGTTCGGGGAAGGCGTTGGACAGGCCGCCTGCGCCGACGTCGTGGATGGAGATAATCGGGTTTTGGTCACCGAGTTGCCAGCAGCGGTCGATGACTTCTTGCGCACGGCGTTCGATTTCGGGGTTGCCGCGTTGTACGGAGTTGAAGTCCAAAGATGCGTCGTTTGTGCCGGTGTTCATGGAAGAGGCCGCGCCACCGCCCAAGCCGATGAGCATGCCCGGGCCGCCCAGTTGGATCAGCAATGCGCCTTCGGGGATTTCGTCTTTGTGTGTTTGTTGTGCCTGAATGCTGCCCAAGCCGCCGGCAATCATAATCGGTTTGTGGTAGCCGCGAACCTGACCGTCAAATTTTTCTTCAAAAGTGCGGAAGTAGCCCAAGAGGTTCGGACGACCGAATTCGTTGTTGAACGCTGCGCCGCCAATCGGGCCTTCAATCATGATGTCTAGGGGAGAAGCAATATGGCCGGGTTTGCCATATGCTTGTTCCCAAGGCTGTTTCAAGCCCGGAATATTCAGGTTGGAGACGGTAAAGCCGGTCAAGCCTGCTTTCGGACGCGAACCTTTGCCCGTTGCGCCTTCATCGCGGATTTCACCGCCCGCACCCGTTGCCGCACCCGCAAACGGCGCAATGGCGGTCGGATGGTTGTGTGTTTCCACTTTCATGATGATATGGGTGTCTTCTTCGTGGAAACGGTAGCCTTGGTTTTCCGCCGCATTCGGATAGAAACGTTCGACTTTTGCGCCTTCGATCACGGATGAATTGTCTTTATAGGCAACGACTGTGCCTTCGGGATGCGCATTGTGTGTATCGCGAATCATGCCGAAGAGGGATTTCGGTTGTTTTTCGCCATTGAGGATGAAGTCGGCGTTGAAGATTTTGTGGCGGCAGTGCTCGCTGTTTGCCTGAGCGAACATCATCAATTCAACATCGGACGGATTGCGGTTTAAAGCCTGATAGTTTTCAACCAGATAATCGATTTCGTCGGCTGAAAGTGCCAAACCCATTTCGGTATTGGCTTTAATCAATGCCTCTTTACCGCCGCCCAATACATCTACGCTGGAGAAGGTTTCCGATTGGATGTGGTGGAACAGTTGCGCCGCTGCATCGATGTCGGTCAACACGCTTTCGGTCATGCGGTCGTGCAACAGGGCTGCCCATTGTTGTTTTTGCCCGTCGGTAAGCGCACCTTCCAACCATACGGCCATGCCGCGTTCGATACGTTCAATGCCTTCCAAACCGCAGTTTTCGGCGATATTGGTTGCTTTGGAAGCCCAAGGAGAAATGGTGCCCAAACGGGGCGTTACCAAAAATAAATGCAAGCCCTCGCGCGCTTTGGGCGTTTGTTCAACGCTTTGCGCTGCCAGTAAGGCTTGCAGTTTTTCGACTGTCGCGGCATCAAGTGCTTTTTCGCTACCGACAAAATACCAAAATTCGCTGCTTAATTTGACTTCGGGCAGGCCGAGGGCGGCTGCTTTTTGGAAGAGTTTTTCAACACGGAAATCGGAAAGGGCGGTTACACCGCGCAAGGGCAGAACAACAGACATG
The DNA here is from genome assembly GCF_051957155.1 of Neisseria sp. P0019.S002. NCBI lineage: Bacteria > Pseudomonadati > Pseudomonadota > Betaproteobacteria > Neisseriales > Neisseriaceae > Neisseria > Neisseria sp. P0019.S002. The sequence continues at coordinate 49,135 of NZ_JBQCWS010000003.1, read as the reverse complement.
GATTCAGCTCACAAAATGCAGTTGGGGAATCCATTATTATACCTGAAAAATGCGATTTTGCTTGTGAATTTATACTTGAAATGTTGACAATTTTTACTTGTGAACAGAAGACGGAAGAAGCCGTCTTTCCGTCCTTTTGTTTATTTTATATCTGATTATTCAGTTATTTTTATTTATTTTTGAAGGATTGGGCGAAATGGGGTCGGATAGGTGCGACGACATAAAGTGAGGATTATTGGATGGTTGTTTGTGATTTTTTGCTGACAATAAGGCCGTCTGAAACCTTGTTTTCAGACGGCCTTGCGTTATCCTTTCTTTTTATTCCCCAGCATATCCAACAAGCCTGCTAAGTTACTTTTTCCTTCTTCCTTGCTCACAATCGGATCGCCGCCTTTGCGTCCTAAAATTTTGATGTCTTCCTGCGGCATTTCGTCTATGAAGCGGCTCGGCTCGGGGAACTGCCATGTGCCTTGTTTTTTACGTTTGAGGCAGTGGGTCAGCGTAAGTTGGCGTTTGGCGCGGGTGATGCCGACGTACATTAGGCGGCGTTCTTCTTCGACATTGTCTTCTTCGATGCTGTCGTTGTGAGGCAAGATACCTTCTTCGCAACCGACAAGGAAGACGTAGGGGTATTCCAAACCTTTGGAAGCGTGCAGGGTCGAAAGTTTGACGGCATCGACTTCTTCTTCACTTTTGCCCTCCAAAAGCGTCATCAGGGCGATGGTTTGGGCAAGCTCGATGATGTTTTTGCCGTCCTGCTCGCCTTTGCGTTCCAGCCAGCCGGTCAGGTCGGTAACGTTGCGCCATTTAATTTCTCCTGCTTTGCCTTCTTCATTGGCCAACAGGTGGTTTTCGTAGTCGATTTCTTTCAGCAGGTTATGAATAAGCTCGCCTGCTTCGCTGGTTTCAGCTTTGGCTCGGTAGTTTTCAATCATATCCATGAAGGCTTGCAGGTGTTGGCGGTTGGTATGGTTCAACAGGGCAAGCGCTTCTTCGTTTTGCGCGGCTTCATATAGGCTGCATTCGTGTTCGTGTGCGAAGGTATTGAGTTTGCCCAGCGTCACGTCGCCGATGCCACGTTTGGGCGTGGTTACGGCGCGCAGGAAGGCAGGATCGTCGTTGGGATTGGCAAGCAGGCGCAAATAGGACAACACATCTTTGATTTCGGCTTTGTCGAAAAAGCTTTGTCCGCCGGAGAGTTGGTAAGGGACGCGCGCACTGCGCAAGGCTTCTTCAAAAATCCGCGCCTGATGGTTGCCGCGGTATAACACGGCGAAATCGGCGTATTGGGTTTTATCGCCGCCGACCAGCTTCTGCTTGACGATTTGGCTGACAACCCAGTCGGCTTCGTGCTGCTCGCTTTGACAGGCAACGACTTTGACGATTTCGCCTTCGCCGAACTGTGACCAAAGTTTTTTGGTAAAGAGTTTGGGGTTGTTTTCAATGACTTTGTTGGCGATTTTGAGAATCCGCGCGGTGGAGCGGTAGTTTTGCTCCAGCTTGATGACCTTCATCTGCGGATAATCTTCCTGCATTTTGCGCAGGTTTTCCATGTTTGCACCGCGCCATGCGTAGATGGACTGATCGTCATCGCCGACGGCGGTAAACATGCCTTCCGCACCGGTCAGAAGCTTCATCAGCGTAAATTGGCAGGTGTTGGTGTCTTGGCATTCGTCAACCAGCAGATAACGCAGCCGTCGTTGCCATTTGTTGCGCACTTCGCTGTTCTGCTGCAACAGCACGGCAGGCAGGCGGATTAAGTCGTCGAAGTCCACCGCCTGATAGCTTTGCAGGGTTTCCTGATAACTTGCATAGACGCGCGCTGTTTGCTGTTCCCACACATTGGAGGCCGTCTGAACGACATCTTCAGGCGTTTTTAGATCGTTTTTCCAAAGGGAAATTTGATGCTGCGCTTTGAATATAGCTTCTTTGCCCGTACCGCCCAAGAGTTCGCCGATAATTTTGGCGCTGTCGGTAGAGTCGAGGATGGAAAAGTTTTTTTTGTAACCGATTTGATTGGCTTCTTCGCGCAAAATCTTCATGCCCAAAGAGTGGAAGGTGCAAATCGTCAGCCCGCGCGTTTGCGACTTGGGCAGCATTTTAGAGACGCGTTCCTGCATTTCCGTGGCGGCTTTATTGGTAAATGTAATCGCTGCAACGGTATGCGGCAGATGGCCGACATTGACAATCAAATGCTTGATTTTTTGCGTAATCACGCCGGTTTTGCCGCTGCCTGCGCCGGCAAGGACGAGCAGGGGGCCGCCAAGATATTGGACTGCGGCTTGCTGTTGGGGGTTGAGTTTCATTGAAGGGGAAGACGGGTAATATGGGGAGCAATTATACAACAAGGCCGTCTGAAATTTTCAGACGGCCTTGGGCGTTTTTTAGAGTAAACCTTATTCAAAATATTTCAATTTGCCTTTGAAGTCTTCCAGCTTCTCATAGCCTTTTTGCGCCATGATGGCTTTTAATTCAAGGGAAACCCGTTCAAAAATGTCTACGCCTTGCTGGTGTAGCGCCGTGCCGATCTGCACCATACTTGCACCGCACAAGATGTGTTCAAACGCATCACGACCGCTATAAACGCCGCCTGTTCCGATGATTTGGATAGACGGATCCAGTCTTTGATAGAACGCGTGGACATTGGCGAGCGCAGTCGGTTTGATGTATTGGCCGCCTATGCCGCCGAAGCCGTTTTTCGGGCGGATTACGACGGATTCGTCTTCGATATACATGCCGTTGCCGATGGAGTTGACACAGTTGACGAATTTTAGGGGATAGCGGTTGAACACTTTCGCCGCTTGATCGAAATGGGCAATATCAAAATACGGCGGCAGTTTGATGCCCAATGGCTTGTCGAAGTAGGTAAAGGCATTATCCAAAATTATCTCGGTTGTTTCAAAATCATAGGCGATTTGCGGTTTGCCGGCGACGTTTGGGCAGGATAGGTTGAGTTCGGTAATGCCGTTGAACCCGCTGTTTTGCACCTTTTCCAACAGGATATGTGTTTCGCCGGGCGACAGACCGACCAGTGATAGGAAAAATGTCCGTTCCGGCTGAGACTCTTGAAGGGTAAGCAGGTAATCCAGATAGTAATCAATGCCTTGATTCGGTAAGCCCATCGAATTGATGCTGCCGAGAGGCACGTCCCGATAACGCGGCTCGGGGTTGCCTTGACGCGGGGTAAGCGTTGCGGTCTTGGTAATGACAGTGCCTGCCGAAGACTGTCTGACCGCTTCCAATTCCTCAACGGTCATACACGACACACCAGCCGCATTCATCAGGCAGTTGTCAAAAGAAAAACCGGCGATTTGGGTTTTCAACGATACCATCTCCTGCTCCTTTTCTTCGTAAAATCAAATTGTTTGCCAAGCGTAACACGAAGAGGCAGTATGATTTTTAACAAACATCAAATGACAAAGCATGTAGGCGGATGTTGTTTTCAATATTGAAAAAAGGCCGTCTGAAAAACTCAAACGGTCTTTCAGACGGCCTTCACTATATGGCATCAATTAGGAACAAAAGCTGTCGGCTGATTTGGAGATTGGGTTTTAAAAATCAGGCCAACCATTCGGCCAAGGCCGCTTCAAAACGTTTCAAGCCTTCGGCCATGTCTTCATCGTTCAGCAGCAGGCTGGGGGCGAAGCGCACCACATTGGCGCCGGCAACCAGTACCATCAATCCGTGTTTCAAAGCGGCGGCGGTGATTTCCGATGCCTTGCCTGCGTATTCGTCTGCCAACACGCAGCCGAGCAGTAGGCCCATGCCGCGGACTTCTTTAAATACGCCGGTCTTTTCGCCTATTTCACGCAAGGCCGTCTGAAGTTTTTGGCCTTGTTGTTCAACGTGTGCCAATGTTTCGGGCGTATTGATGATGTCAAACGCACGGCTGCCGACCGCACACGCCATCGGATTGCCGCCGAAGGTTGAGCCATGTGTTCCGGGGCCGAAGGTTGGGGCGATTTTATCGGTTGTCAGAATTGCGCCAATCGGGAAGCCTCCGCCCAAGGCTTTGGCGGAGCTGAGAATATCGGGTGTTACGCCGTAATGCTCGTAGGCAAACAGTTTGCCCGTATGACCCATGCCAGTTTGTACTTCGTCCAAAATCAGCAAAGCACCATGTTTGTCGCATAAACGGCGTGCGGCTTGCAGATATTCTTGAGTGGCAGGCAGAATGCCGCTTTCACCTTGAATCGGCTCGATAATCACGGTGCAGGTTTTGTCGCTGACGGCTGCTTCCAATGCGGCAACATCATTGAAGGGAACGTGGGTAATGCCGGCCGGCAGCGGCGCGTAGTCTTTGCTGTATTTGGGCTGGCCGCCGACGGATACGGTAAACAGGGTGCGGCCGTGGAAGCTGTTGAGGCAGGAGATGATTTCGGTTTTGTGTTCGCCAAAATGATCGCGGCCGTATTTGCGCGCCAGTTTCAACGCAGCCTCATTGGCTTCTGCGCCGGAATTGCAGAAAAACACTTTGTCGGCGAAGGTGTTTTCGACCAATTTTTTGGCCAATTCTTGCGCCGGTTGGGTGGTGTAGATATTAGAAATGTGCCAGAGTTTTTGCGATTGTTCGGTCAAGGCTGCGACCAAATCGGGATGACAATGGCCCAGCGCGTTCACAGCAATACCGCCTGACAGGTCAATGTATTCTCGTCCTTCGGTATCCCAAACTCGGCTGCCGAGCGCGCGTTCTGGAATCATGGGGGCGAATGAGAAATTGGGCGTCAGGTAGTTTTGCATGTTATTTTCCTTTTGATATTGTCAACAATTTCTTCAATTATGCGCCTATTGATTGAGAGATTCAATATGGTAATCAGGCCGTCTGAAAACTGGCTTTCAGACGGCCTGATGCTTATTTATGCTTGATTTCCCAGCATTGATGAATTTTTTTGTTGCGGAAATCGTCGGGAACGGACTGCTTGGAAATGTCTTTGACCGCATATTGTTCCGCGACCGAATCGTCCAACACAAAGCTGCGTAGGTTGTTGGAGAAGTACAAAATACCGTCTGAAGCGAGCAGGTTCATTGCGCCGTCGATCAGCTTTTTATGGTCGCGCTGGATGTCGAGGATGTCGAGCATCTTTTTGCTGTTGGAAAAGCTGGGAGGATCCATGACGATCAGGTCAAACTTTTTGCCTTCGTCAGCGGCATTTTGCAGGTATTGGAACACATCGGCACGGACGATTTTGTGTTGTTCGGTGTCGATGCCGTTGAGTTCAAAATTGCGTTTTGCCCACTCGAGATAAGTGTTGGATAAATCGACGGTTTCGCTGGATACCGCGCCGCCGGTTGCGGCATAGACGGTAAAGCTGCCTGTGTAGGAAAACAGGTTGAGGAAGCGTTTGCCCGCTGCGGTGTCGCCAACTTTTTTGCGCGTGTTGCGGTGGTCGAGGAAAAGGCCGGTATCGAGGTATTTGTCGAGGTTGATCCAAAACTTGCGGCCGTTTTCAGTGATGACGAAATCGTCGCCGGTTTTGCCAGTTTTCTCGTATTGCTGTAAACCTTTTTGACGTTCTCGGCGTTTGAGATGAATTTGTTTGGGCGCAAAACCGGTCACAAAACCGATGGCTTCCAATACATCTGCAAGCCATGCTTCGTATTCTTCGGGCTGCATCAGCCAGCCGGTATCGTATTCCTGAAGATGGATTTGGTCGCCGTAAACATCGACGGCAAAGGGAAATTGGGGAATATCGCGGTCGTAAATGCGCCAGGCTTCGATATTGTTGCGTTTGGCCCATTTCATAAGATGTTTGATGTTTTTGCCCAAGCGGTTGGCAAAGGGGGTAATGTCAGTCATGGTTTCAGATGGCCTGAATAAGTATTGGGAAGGGGTTGGATTTTAACGCACTTGATGCCTTTTTGCTTGACTGTTACCCATAAAATCTATATTATTCGCCGTTCGCCTTTTGATACGAAGCCATCGTCATCCAACCTAAACCGCCGTTTCGGGCGCGTTTCTTTTATTGCTTGCATATTTGCAAAGCCTTTTCTGTGCAGGTTGTCGTCGATGTTAACCACAAGCAAGATGCTTGCGACAACCCTGTAACTTCACATTTCCCGTATCGTTACTTTCCTTTGCTTCAGGTCGTCTGAAATTGTTCAGGCGTGCGCGTTGTTGTCTCTTAGGATAGATATGTCTATTAAATTTGCCGATTTGAACCTTGATAAAAACATTTTGTCTGCCGTACGCAGCGAGGGTTATGAAAGCCCGACCCCGATTCAGGCGCAAGCGATTCCGTTTGCTTTGGACGGCCGCGACATCATGGCTTCGGCACAAACCGGTTCAGGCAAAACCGCAGCCTTCCTGCTGCCTACCTTGCAAAAACTGACCAAGCGCAGCGAAAAACCGGGCAAAGGCCCGCGCGCTTTGGTATTGACCCCAACCCGCGAACTGGCGGCTCAGGTGGAAAAAAACGCGCTGGCGTATGCTAAAAATATGCGTTGGTTCCGTACTGTCAGCATTGTCGGCGGTGCATCTTTCGGCTACCAAACCCGTGCCCTGAGCAAACCGGTTGACCTGATTGTCGCCACTCCGGGCCGTCTGATGGACTTGATGCAAAGTGGCAAAGTTGATTTTGAACGTTTGGAAGTGCTGATTCTGGACGAAGCCGACCGTATGTTGGACATGGGCTTTATCGATGATATCGAAACCATCGTTGAAGCGACGCCTAGCGACCGTCAGACTTTGTTGTTTTCCGCCACTTGGGACGGCGCAGTGGGCAAACTGGCGCGCAAACTAACCAAAGACCCTGAAACCATCGAAGTTGAGCGTGTGGATGATCAAGGCAAAATCGAAGAGCAGCTGTTGTACTGCGACGATATGCGCCATAAAAACCGCCTGCTCGACCACATCTTGCGCGATGCCAATATTGACCAATGCGTGATTTTTACGTCCACCAAAGCTATGACCGAAGTCATCGCGGATGAATTGTACGAAAAAGGTTTCGCCGCCAACTGTCTGCACGGCGATATGCCGCAAGGCTGGCGTAACCGTACGCTGATGGACTTGCGTAAAGGCCGCTGCAAAATTTTGGTTGCCACCGACGTTGCCGCACGCGGTATCGACGTACCGACCATTACCCACGTTATCAACTACGACTTGCCGAAACAGGCTGAAGACTACGTTCACCGCATCGGCCGTACCGGCCGCGCTGGCCGTACCGGTATTGCGATTACTTTTGCCGAAGTGAACGAATACGTCAAAGTACACAAAATTGAAAAATACATCGGCCGTAAATTGCCTGAGCTGACCATCGAAGGCATGGAGCCGACACGCAAACGCAAATCTGCCGGCGGCAAACCAAAAGGCAAAGGCGGCTGGGGCGATCGTAAATCCGGCGGCTGGCGCGGCGATAAGAAACCGGCTAAAGAAGGCTTCGGCGGCAAATCACGCGGCGAAGGTCATAAAAAAGACGGTTTCAAAAAAGATGGCTTTAAGAAAGACGGTTTCAAGAAGTCTGACGGTTTCAAAAAAGGCGGCGAAGGCTTTAAAGGTAAACGTAAGTCTAACGATGGCTTTGGCGGCAAACACAAAAGAGGTTGATTGCTTCAATCTTAAGGCCGTCTGAAAAGACATAAGGGCGTGTGAAGACACGCCCTTTTTTATGGTTTAAAGTTTTCGCATATAAAAAAGCGCGGGATTGATCCCACGCTTTTTTCAGACGGCCTCTTACAAAGCGGCCAATACGGCATCGCCCATTTCGGAGCAGGAAACCAGTTTAGTACCTTCTTCGTAAATGTCGCCGGTACGCAAGCCTTGTTGCAGTACTTTTTGTACAGCGTTTTCAACTTGTTGAGCGCGTGCTTCGTCGTTCAGGCTGTAACGCAACAACATGGCAAGAGATAATACGGTCGCCAGCGGATTGGCTTTGTTTTGACCGGCAATGTCAGGAGCAGAGCCGTGAGACGGTTCGTACAGGCCTTTGCCGTTTTCGTCCAAAGAAGCGGAAGGCAGCATACCGATAGAGCCAGTCAGCATGGAAGCTTCGTCGGAGAGGATATCGCCGAAGATGTTGCCGGTGGCAATCACGTCAAACTGTTTAGGTGCGCGTACTAACTGCATGGCTGCGTTATCAACGTACATATGGGAAAGCTCGACATCAGGGTATTCTTTGCCGATTTCTTCAAAGATTTCGCGCCACAGTTCGGTGGTTTCCAAAACGTTGGCTTTGCCTACGGAGCAGACTTTTTTGCTGCGTTTTTGGGCGGATTGGAAGGCAACGTGGGCAATACGGCGGATTTCACTTTCGCTGTATTTCATGGTGTTGTAGCCTTCGCGTTCGCCGTTTTCCAAAACACGGATGCCGCGCGGTTCGCCAAAGTAAATATCGCCGGTCAGTTCGCGTACGATAAGGATGTCGAGGCCGGCTACGATTTCCGGTTTCAGAGTGGAAGCATTGGCCAGCTCTTTATACAAAATGGCAGGGCGCAAATTGGCAAACAGATTCAAGTCTTTACGGATGGCCAACAAGCCGCGCTCAGGGCGCAGCGGGCGGTCGAGATTGTCGTATTGAGGAGAACCGACTGCACCAAGCAAGACCGCATCGGCTTTACGGCAAAGGTTTTGCGTGAATTCTGGATAAGGATGGCCGTATTCGTCATAGGCTTCGCCGCCCAAAGGTGCGTATTCGTAGCTGACATCCAAACCTTGTTCGATAAGTTTGTCGAGTACACGGACGGTTTCTGCAACGATTTCAGGGCCGATGCCGTCGCCGCGCAAGATAGCGATATGTTTGGTCATTTCGGGTTTCCTTATGGGAAGGTTTTAGGTAAAGGGCAGGCCGTCAGTTTTTCAGACGGCCTTAAATCAATTTGCTCTGAAAACGCTGATTGTACCATTATGGTACTGGTAAAGCTGGGTAGAAATCGCGTAGGCAGATTCTTCAAATGCCTGCAGGGCGATATTCGCCATCGCCTGCAAAGCTTCTTCATCAGATGGGCTGCAAACGAGCAGGGCATTGCGTGCCGGGACTGCAAAAACAGGGTTGGCCGGCAGCATAGGATCGTCTTTAAGTACTTCGTCCAAAAGCAAAATCAGGGAAGCATCATAGTCGTTGTCCAAATGGATTTGAGCCAATGACCAACCTTCGGCATGATGAATTTGGACATGTCCATTCATCCGTTGGCGCAAATTATCCATGGCGGTACGATACAAGGCGTCTTCATCTTCAATACCGGCCTCTTTCATATGCTCACGATTGAGCGTATGCATGGATTCTTCCGTATCCACCATATAAAGCACCATGATATCGCCCGCAATCGGTTTGTATGCCAGGTAATCGGCAGGTTCGGCTTCGTCCGTATTTGTAATTAGTCTGGCGTTTTCCAGATAAATCGTATTTTTAATCGTCGGAAGAATTTGTTGTGCCGAAACACTGGCATCAGCGTCTTGAAGCTTATCGATAACCGCTAAATTGGCAGCAACAATAGCCTCCAAGGCCTCGGGATTTTGCAGATAACTTGTGTAATGGTTGCTCAAATATGTGCTGAACGATGCTTCATCGTCTTCGGAGAACTGGACAATGATCGGCGAAGAAGCAATGTTTTCGCCCCAGTCAATTTTTGCCTCAAGATCCAATTCTTCTTGGATACGACGGGCAAAGTATTCGACAAATTCCTGCCAAGTCATTAATTTAGGTTTGGAGCGGAACAACCTGCTGAAAAAAGACATATTGTGTCCTGAATAAGGGGATAAGGCCGTCTGAAATATTATAGACGTTCGGTTTCAACACGGATTTTAAAAACAACTTTGCGTATGTTCGCCCTGTCGCCGACCAATGGGGCATGCGCATCATTCGGGAAAAATAGCGCAAATTCGCCGGGCTCCAAGGTCAGCCAGGTTTCCGGTTCACAGTCGAAAAATTCGATATCGCGCTTTTCGTTGTAGCCTAAACCGTTTTTCAGACGGCCTCTGTCTATCCAGCCATATGTTTCGCTGCCATCAATCGGCGTTTGAATATCAATGTGTTTTAAGTGTGCTTCAGGCTGGGCTTCGCCTTTAGTCCTCATCGGCTCGCTGCCGATAAAAATACGGATATTGGGATTCTCGCACGGCACTTGGCCGTCCGGCAGCTTGGAAAAATCCAAGGTCTGCAACAGATGGAAGGCCTCGGCAAAGTCGGGATGCAAGGCAGCGTAGCGGGTGGCATTGCTTATGGTGTCGGTAATCATGGTATATTTGTGTAGATTAAAGGCCGTCTGAAACACTTAAATTTTTCAGACGGCCTTTTGTATGTCAACCGTTAAACAGCCAAGGCTGGCTTTGGCGGCATTTTTCTTCAAAGGCGTGAATTTCGTCAGCGTGTTGCAGGGTCAGGCCGATTTCGTCCAAGCCGTTTAAGAGGCAGTGTTTGCGGTGTTCGGTAATGTCGAATGTGAATGTTTCGCCGCTAGGGGTAGTCAGGGTTTGCTCGGCAAGGTCGATGGAGAGCTGATAGCCTTCGTTGGCTTCAACTTCTTTGAAAAGCTGGTCAACCTGTTCTTCTGTCAAAACGATAGGCAAAAGGCCGTTTTTGTAGCAGTTGTTGAAGAAGATGTCGGCGAAGCTGGGGGCGATGACGGCGCGGAAGCCGTAGTCGTCCAATGCCCAAGGGGCGTGTTCGCGTGAAGAGCCGCAACCGAAGTTTTTGCGTGTGAGCAGGATTTGCGCGCCTTGATAGCGTGGCTGGTTCAGAGAGAAATCCGGATTTAACGGGCGTTTGCTGTTGTCCATGCCAGGTTCGCCGTGGTCGAGGTAGCGCCATTCATCAAAGGCATTGGGGCCGAAGCCGCTGCGTTTGATGGATTTCAAAAATTGTTTGGGGATGATGGCGTCGGTATCGACGTTGCTGCGGTCGAGCGGGGCAACGATGGCGGTAATTTTGGTAAAGGCTTTCATGTCAGATTCTTATAGTAATAATGGGAAATTTTATGGCTATTCGGGTTAGCATGTGCTGTGCAAACCGATTCGGTTGCCTTCTGTGTCTTCGATAAATGCTGCAAAGCCGTTGGCAATGCGGAATTTCTCTTGTAACAGTTTGCCGCCTGCTGCAACGGCTTTTTCTGCTGTTTCGGCGCAATCTGGGCAATTAAAGAAAATGGTTGTACCGCCGTGACCGGGTTGGGCATTGCTGTCGTGCCAAATCATGCCGGCCGTACCGTGTTGCGTGTAATCGGCTGGAAAAATGATGAAACGGAATCCGTTGCCGCCAACGTCTTGTAGGGGCTTGCCGAATACGGATTCGTAAAAGGCTTTGGCGCGATCCAAATCATGAGCGTGAATACCAAACCAGCTTGACGGATTACTCATTGTTTCTTCCTTTGCTTGGAATCGTGAAAATGTCTGAAAAATTAATAATGTATCAGACCGTCTGAAACGGAGTCAGGAGCTTCAGACGGCCTGATTTACCGAATTATTCAGTAGCGGCTTCGATTTTTTCTCCAACATGGCTCATGCCGCGGCCTACTGCATTGCCGCCTTTTTTAACGGCTTCTTCAGTTTTATCGGCTACGCGTTCAGCGGTTTCTTTGGTTTTGTCGGCTACACGTTCTGCAGTTTCTTTGGTTTTGTCCCAATTGCGGTTGGTATCGTCTTTTGCGCCGGACCAAGTGCTGGAACAAGCTGACAGGATGAGGGCTGCGGCAGCTAATGCAAACAGTTTTTTCATACTAGATTCCTTTCAAGTTATCAATGATTAAGAAGGTTTTCAGACGTTTTTCGCAATACAATAGGAAAACTTACTTGAGCAAGGTATTGTTTCAGACGGCCTGATCAATAAAGGCCGTCTGAAAATACTTTAAGCCATAGTGCGGATGTCGGTAAAGTGGCCGGTAACTGCGGCTGCGGCTGCCATGGCAGGGCTGACGAGGTGGGTACGTCCGCCGTTGCCTTGACGGCCTTCAAAGTTACGGTTGGAAGTGGAGGCGCAACGTTGTCCCGGGGTCAGGCGGTCGGCATTCATGGCGAGGCACATAGAGCAACCCGGCTCGCGCCATTCGAAACCGGCTTCGATAAATACTTCGTGCAAGCCTTCTTTTTCGGCCTGTTCTTTCACCAAACCGGAGCCTGGAACAATCAATACGCGTTGTACATTGTCCGCTTTTTTACGGCCTTTGGCGATGGCGGCGGCTTCGCGCAAGTCTTCGATACGGCTGTTGGTGCAAGAACCGATAAAGACGATATCGACAGGGATTTCGTTTAATGGTGTACCGGCTTCCAAGCCCATGTATTCGAGGGCGCGTTCCATGCCACTGCGTTTGACCGGATCGGCTTCTTCGGCAGGATTAGGCACTTTGCCGCTGATGTCCAAAACCATTTCAGGCGATGTGCCCCAAGTTACTTGAGGCTCGATGTCTTCGGCTTTGAAGTGGTATTCTTTATCGAATACTGCGCCTTCGTCAGACACCAGCGTGCGCCAGTATTCGACGGCTTTATCCCATGCTTCTCCTTTAGGTGCGAAAGGTTTGCCTTTTACATAGTCGATGGTGGTTTGGTCGACGGCAACCATGCCTGAACGCGCACCGGCTTCGATCGCCATATTGCACAAGGTCATGCGGCCTTCCATAGAAAGGCTGCGGATGGCTTCGCCGCCAAACTCGATGGCATAGCCTGTACCGCCTGCCGTACCGATTTGGCCGATGATATAAAGCGCTACGTCTTTTGCGGTAACACCGGGTTTCAGACGGCCCTCAACGGAAATCAGCATGGATTTGGATTTTTTCGCGGTAATACACTGGGTTGCCATGGTGTGTTCGACTTCGGAAGTGCCGATACCGTGCGCCAATGCGCCGAATGCGCCGTGGGTAGAAGTGTGCGAGTCGCCGCAGACAACGGTCATGCCGGGCAGGGTAGCGCCTTGTTCCGGACCCATAACGTGTACAATGCCTTGGCCTTTATCCATAAACGGAAAGTAGGCGAGTGCGCCAAACTCTTTAATGTTTTTGTCCAAAGTATCGACTTGCAGCTTGGAAATCGGGTCTTGGATACCTTTGTCCCAGTCGCCGGTCGGAGTGTTGTGGTCGGCTGTGGAGACCACGCTGTCGATACGCCAGAGTTTGCGGCCGGCCATTTTCAAGCCTTCAAATGCTTGCGGGCTGGTTACTTCGTGAACCAGGTGGCGGTCGATGTAAAGCAGGACAGTGCCGTCTTCTTCTTCGCGGACGACGTGGCTGTTCCAAAGTTTATCGTAAAGGGTTTGTGCGCTCATGATGAGTATTCTTTGCTATTGGTAGGTATGAATGATGGTTTGCGTTTATGGGCGGATTTTAGGCTTTTTATAGGGGCTGCGCAATAGGAATTTGTCCAATTTTTAAAATTTGTTGTAAAGTTTCAAAAACACTTGTCAAAAATTAGACAAATTGTAGAATTGTTGACAAAAAGATTCATCTTATCTGAAAGAATGCTTGTCGAAATGTACTAAAAAGTTCTATCATTCTCACTCAACATCCACACTTACCAAGAGGTATAGAAAATGAAATTACCGGTAATGGCTCCTGAGCATCTGACTCAATTACGGAAATTTGAGAAAAAAGTCCTTGCCAATCATGCCAAAATCGAAGCATGGTTCCGTTCGCATTGGAACGAACACCGTCCGCCATTTTATGGTTCAGTTGACATCCGTAATGCCGGTTACAAAATTTCATCTATCGATATGAACCTGTTTCCGGGCGGCTTCAATAATTTGAATCCCAACTTTATCCCGCTGGCGGCGGTTGCCGCGCAAGATGCGGTACAGCGCGCCTGTGAAACGGCAAAATCCGTATTGATTATTCCTGAAAACCACACGCGCAACACATTCTATCTGCAAAACGTTTACGCCCTCAGCGAGATTTTGCGTTCGGCAGGATACGAAGTGCGCTTGGGCAGCTTGAATCCTGAAGTGACTGAGCCAACCGAGTTTGAAACCGCATTAGGCGACAAAATTTTGCTTGAACCTTTATTGCGTACCCGTGAGCGTGTACATCTCGCAGACGGTTTCTCGCCTTGCGTTGTTTTGTTGAATAACGACTTGTCTGCGGGTGTTCCTGAAATCCTTAAGGACATCAGTCAAACCGTATTGCCTCCATTGCACGGCGGCTGGACGACTCGCCGTAAAACCGAACATTTCGGCGCGTACAACCAAGTTGCTGCCGACTTTGCCAAGTTGATTGACATCGACGAATGGCAAATCAATCCTTATTTTGAAAAAATCAGCGGTTTAGATTTCCAAGAGCGTGAAGGCGAGGATGCGTTGGCAGGCGCAGTAGAGCGCGTATTGGCGAAAATTCAAGCCAAATACGATGAATTGGGCATTACCGACCAGCCTTTCGTTATTGTGAAAGCCGATGCAGGTACTTATGGCATGGGCGTGATGAGCGTTAAATCTGCGGATGAAGTGCGCGGCTTGAACCGTAAAAACCGCAACAAAATGGCGAAAGTCAAAGAGGGTTTAGAAGTTAGCGAAGTCATTGTCCAAGAAGGTATTTATACCTACGAAACCATGAACGGCGCCGTGTGTGAACCTGTCGTTTATATGATGGACCGTTTCGTTATCGGCGGTTTCTTCCGTGTACACGAAGGCCGTGGTGCAGACGAAAACCTCAACGCCGGCGGCATGGTATTCGTCCCGCTGTCCAACAGCATCCCCACCGGCAGCGGCGACAATTCCCAAGAAGCGCCCGAAGCCTGCAAGCGCGTATTTGAACAATGGGACTCGCTCGGCATGCCACGTTCTGAAAAAGACTGCGACGTCGACAATGAACACAACCGCCTCTACGTTTACGGCGTAATGGCGCGCCTGTCCTTGCTTGCTGCCGCATTGGAATTGGAGAAAACCGCGCCTCAAGCCTAATAAAGCATAAAGCGTTGATCGATATTGTCAGGCCGTCTGAAAATTTGTTTTCAGACGGCCTTTTCTGTCTGTACAATTCATTCTAACTAAAAAACATGATTTATTTTTATGAGCAAACCAGCCAATCCAGTTGAGACAACCGACAATCTGCAAGACCAAACCATGCAGCGCAGCAATACCGACAATGCGCCGCGTTCTGCTATCCATCAAACCTTGTATTCCGCCGATACCTTTGTTCAGCATGATTATCTTGCCGGAAAAAATTTGCCCGATATTGCCCATCCGCAAGAAGGTCAAATCAACTGGCTGCATTTTGTCGGTATTAATGATGTCGTCTTGCTCAAACACGCGCTTGAACCTTATGGTATTCATGAGCTGGTGATTGAAGATATTCTCAGCCGCAAGCAGCGTCCGAAAATCGAAGACTACGGCAACTATGTATTTACTGCCGCACAGGTATACCACTATACCTCTACGGGCAAACTCCATTCTGACCAAGTGTATGTGATTATCGGCAAAGATTTTGTGTTGTCTTTCCAACAAAAACCGTTGGGCTTGTTCAGCCATCTCCGTCGGCAGATGCACGAAAATCCGCACAATATTTTGAACAAAAATACGGCGTTTCTTGCTTATTGCCTGCTTGACCGTATTGTGGACGACTATTTCATTGTTTTGGAGTCATACAACAACCGCGTCGAAGTCATAGACAAGTCCCTGTTTAAAAATGAAAACAGCGATATTCTCAGTAAGATTCACCGCCTCAAGCGAGATGCCGTCCGTCTGCGACGCACGCTTTTACCATTGCGCGATGTGTTCTATCAACTGGCCGTGCGCGGCGATTTTGCCATTTTCAAAGGCGAGTCGACCGTCTATCTGCGCGACGTGTACGACCACAATATGCAACTTATCGAATCGCTTGATGCCTCGCGTGATATGGTGTTGAGCATGATGGACATTTACCTTTCCTTCCAATCCAACCGCATGAACCAGCAAATGCGCGTGTTGACGGTTATCACCATCATCTTTATGCCGCTGACCGTCATCACCGGCATCTACGGCATGAACTTCGACAATATGCCCGAGCTGCATTGGCATTACGGCTATTTCATGGTTTTGGGTGTGATGCTGTGCATTATTATCGGACTGCTGATTTTCTTTTCGCGTAGAAAATGGCTGTAAACAGGAAGGCAATGGGTTGAAATTCAACGATTAAAAACGGTAGAATGATTTTACACACGTGCAGTCTGAAGTTTTCAGACAATTTTAAAATAAATATCAAAAGGAGAATAAACGATGAAACCGGAACGCCAACTACCTTCCCATGAACTGATTATGTCCGAGCTGATGATGCCTTATACGGCAAACTTCAGCGGCAATGTTCACGGCGGCGATCTTCTGCGCCTGCTCGACCAAGTAGCATATTCCTGTGCCTGCCGTTACAGCGGTACCTATTGCGTTACTCTGTCTGTTGATAAAGTATTGTTTAAAGAGCCTATTCATGTCGGCGAACTGGTAACCTTTTACGCCAGTATCAACTACACAGGCCGCACTTCTATGGAAGTCGGTATTCGGGTTGAGGCGCAAAACATCCACACCGGCAAAGTGCGTCATACCAACAGCTGCTACTTCACCATGGTTGCCGTTGAAGACGGTAAGCCGGTTCCTGTACCGCCTTTGGAAATCAATACACCGCGCCAACGTTGCCGTTATGAAAGGGCTAAAAAGCGCAAAGAGTTGAGTCTGCAGGCTGCGAACGAAGATTCTGGCTGCAACTAAATTGAATTTATTAAATAATGAAGGCCGTCTGAAATCCTGTTTCAGACGGCCTTCACGCAAAAGCCATAAACCGCTTGTTTTGTGGTAGAATCAACAAGATTTTTGCCATACGAAATTACAGATAATCATGACCGACGCAACCATCCGCAACGACCATAAATTTGCACTTGAAACCCTGCCTGTCAGCCTTGAAGACGAAATGCGCAAGAGCTACCTCGATTACGCCATGAGCGTGATTGTGGGTCGAGCCCTGCCGGATGTCCGCGACGGTCTCAAGCCGGTACACCGCCGCGTGTTGTACGCGATGCACGAGTTGAAAAACAACTGGAATTCCGCCTATAAAAAATCAGCGCGTATCGTCGGCGACGTTATCGGTAAATACCACCCTCATGGCGATATAGCCGTTTACGATACCATCGTCCGCATGGCGCAAGATTTTTCCATGCGTTATGTACTGATCGACGGTCAGGGTAACTTTGGTTCCGTTGACGGATTGGCCGCGGCAGCCATGCGTTATACCGAAATCCGCATGGAAAAAATTTCCCATGAAATGTTGGCGGATATTGAAGAAGAAACCGTCAATTTCGGCCCCAACTATGACGGCAGCGAACATGAGCCGCTGGTATTGCCAACCCGTTTTCCTGCGCTGTTGGTAAACGGTTCGTCCGGTATTGCCGTCGGTATGGCAACCAATATCCCGCCGCACAATTTGGGCGATACCATCAATGCCTGCCTGCGCTTGTTGGACGAGCCTGAAACAGAAATCGACGAACTGATTAACATCATCCAAGCGCCCGATTTCCCGACCGGTGCGACTATTTACGGCTTGAGTGGCGTGCGCGAAGGCTATAAAACCGGCCGCGGCCGCGTGGTCATGCGCGGTAAAACCCATATCGAGCCTATCGGTAAAAACGGCGAGCGCGAAGCCATTGTAATCGATGAAATCCCATATCAAGTAAACAAAGCCAAGCTGGTTGAGAAAATCGGCGAATTGGTACGCGAAAAAACGCTGGAAGGCGTATCCGACCTGCGCGACGAGTCCGACAAATCCGGTATGCGTGTCGTAATCGAATTGAAACGCAATGAAAATGCCGAAGTCGTTTTGAACCAACTCTACAAACTGACCCAGCTGCAAGACAGCTTCGGTATCAACATGGTGGCCTTGGTTGACGGCCAGCCGCGTTTGCTGAACCTGAAACAAATCCTGTCAGAATTCCTGCGCCACCGTCGCGAAGTCGTTACCCGCCGTACTTTGTTCCGCCTGAAAAAAGCGCGTCATGAAGGCCATATTGCCGAAGGTAAAGCGGTGGCCTTGTCCAATATCGACGAAATCATCCGTCTGATCAAAGAATCTGCCAATGCGCCGGAAGCCAAAGAAAAATTGCTGTCCCGCCCATGGCGCAGCAGCTTGGTTGAAGATATGCTCAGCCGTACGGATTTGGACCTGCAAATGATGCGTCCTGAAGGCTTGCCTGAAAATTTGGGTCTGCACAGTCAAGGCTATTACCTGAGCGAATTGCAAGCTGATGCCATCCTGCGCATGAGCTTGCGCAACCTGACTGGTCTCGATCAGGAAGAAATTGTCGGCGAATATAAAAATCTGATGAGCAAAATCATTGATTTCGTGGATATTCTTTCCAAACCAGAGCGCGTTACCCAAATCATCCGCGAAGAATTGGCAGATATTAAAGCCAACTTCGGTGACGAGCGTCGCAGCGAAATCAATCCGTTTGGCGGCGACATTGCCGATGAAGACCTGATTCCGCAACGCGAAATGGTCGTTACCCTGACTCATGGCGGCTACATCAAAACCCAGCCGACAACCGATTATCAGGCGCAGCGTCGCGGCGGCCGCGGTAAGCAGGCAGCGGCAACCAAAGACGAAGACTTTATCGAAACCCTGTTTGTTGCCAATACGCATGATTATTTGATGTGCTTTACCAATTTGGGCAAGTGCCATTGGATTAAAGTGTACAAACTGCCGGAAGGCGGCCGCAACAGCCGTGGTCGTCCGATTAACAACGTTATCCAATTGGAAGAGGGCGAAAAAGTCAGCGCGATTTTGGCCGTCCGCGAGTTCCCGGAAGACCAATACGTTTTCTTCGCCACTGCACAAGGCATGGTGAAAAAAGTCCAGTTGTCTGCGTTTAAAAACGTCCGCAGCCAAGGCATTAAAGCCATCGCGCTTAAAGAAGGCGATTACTTGGTCGGCGCAGCGCAAACCGGCGGTGCGGACGACATTATGTTGTTCTCCAACTTGGGCAAAGCCATCCGCTTTAACGAATATTGGGAAAAATCCGGTAACGATGAAGCAGAAGATGCCGATATTGAAACCGAAAACGAAGATTCAGACGGCCTGGATGATGAAAATGCCGAAAACGCATTGCCAAGCGGCAAACACGGTGTCCGTCCGTCCGGTCGTGGCAGCGGCGGTTTGCGCGGTATGCGTCTGCCGGCCGATGGCAAGATTGTCAGCCTGATTACCTTCGCCCCTGAAGCCGAGCAAAGCGACTTGCAAGTATTGACTGCTACCGCCAACGGCTATGGCAAACGTACCCCGATTGCCGATTACAGCCGTAAAAACAAAGGTGGACAAGGCAATATCGCCATCAATACCGGCGAGCGCAACGGCGATTTGGTTGCCGCCACTTTGGTCAGCGAAACCGACGACCTGATGCTGATTACCAGCGGCGGTGTCCTGATTCGTACCAAAGTTGAGCAAATCCGTGAGACCGGTCGTGCTGCCGCAGGCGTGCGCCTGATTAATTTGGATGAAGGCGAAACCTTAGTCAGCTTGGAACGCGTGGCTGAAGAGGCTGAAGATGAAGCCGCTTTAGAAAGCGATGCAGCTGAAAACCAAGTGGTAGAAGCTGAAGATACTCCGTCTCAAGAATCTTAAACGTCAATGAAAAAGGCCGTCTGAAAAGTTTTCAGACGGCCTGCTTATTCCAAAAGAAAATCCCGTGAGCGCAACCGAACCGTTCGATTTACCTCTTTTTCTGAAAAATCTGCCCAATCTGCCGGGCGTGTACCGTTTTTTTGACGAAGACAATAATGTTTTGTATGTCGGCAAAGCGGTCAATCTCAAGCGGCGCGTTTCCAGCTATTTCCAAAAAAACGACCATTCGCCGCGCATCGCATTGATGGTAAAACAGGCTCACCACATCGAAACCACCATCACGCGTTCCGAAGCCGAAGCGCTGATTCTCGAAAACAATTTCATCAAAGCCTTGTCGCCGAAATACAATATTCTTTTCCGCGATGACAAAAGCTATCCTTATTTGATGCTCAGCGGCCATCAATATCCGCAAATGGCGTATTACCGTGGCACGCTGAAAAAGCCTAATCAATATTTCGGCCCGTATCCCAACAGCAACGCCGTGCGCGACAGCATTCAAGTGTTGCAAAAAGTCTTTATGCTGCGTACCTGCGAAGACAGTGTATTCGAGCACCGCGACCGTCCTTGTCTGCTTTACCAAATCAAACGCTGCACCGCGCCTTGTGTCGGCCACATTAGCGAAGAAGATTATCGCGACAGCGTGCGTGAAGCAGCAACTTTCCTCAATGGCAAAACCGACGAACTGACGCGTACCTTGCAACACAAAATGCAAACCGCCGCCGCGAATCTGCAATTTGAAGAAGCTGCCCGTTATCGCGACCAAATTCAAGCGCTTGGTATCATGCAGAGTAATCAGTTTATCGACAGCAAAAATCCGAACAACCCTAACGATATCGATTTACTTGCGTTGGCGGTTTCAGACGGCCTAGTCTGTGTACACTGGGTCAGCATCCGCGGCGGACGGCATGTCGGCGATAAAAGCTTTTTCCCCGACACCAAAAACGATCCCGAACCAAACGGACAAGATTACGCCGAAGCCTTTGTCGCCCAACATTATCTGGGCAAAAGCAAACCCGACATCATCATCAGCAACTTTCCCGTTCCCGATGCGCTGAAAGAGGCCTTGGAAGGCGAACACGGCAAGCAGATGCAATTTGTCACCAAGACCATAGGCGAACGCAAGGTCTGGCTGAAGATGGCGGAACAAAATGCACAAATGGCGATTGCACAACGCCGCCTGCAACAAAGCAGCCAGCAACACCGTATTGATGAACTGGCCAAAATACTCGGCATGGATTCAGACGGCCTCAACCGCCTTGAATGTTTCGATATCAGCCACACGCAAGGCGAGGCCACTATTGCGTCCTGTGTTGTGTATGATGAACAAAACATCCAGCCTTCGCAATACCGCCGCTACAACATCACGACCGCCAAGCCCGGCGACGACTATGCCGCTATGCGCGAAGTGTTGACGCGCCGTTACGGCAAAATGCAGGAAGCCGAAGCCAACGGCGAAAGCGTCAAATGGCCGGATGTCGTGTTGATTGACGGCGGCAAAGGGCAAATCGGCGTAGCCGTATCGGTATGGGAAGAACTTGGGCTGCACATACCTTTGGTCGGTATCGCCAAAGGCCCCGAGCGCAAAGCCGGTATGGAAGAACTCATACTGCCTTTTACCGGCGAAGTCTTCCGCCTGCCACCCAACAGCCCGGCCTTGCATTTATTACAAACCGTACGCGATGAATCGCACCGCTTTGCGATTACAGGCCACCGTAAAAAACGCGACAAAGCACGCGTTACTTCCTCACTCAGCGAAATCCCCGGTATCGGCAGTAAACGCCGCCAAGCATTGCTTACCCGGTTCGGCGGTTTACGCGGCGTGATTGCCGCCAGTCGCGAGGATTTAGAAAAAGTGGAAGGCATCAGTAAAGCATTGGCGGAAACCATTTACGAGCATCTGCACTGATTGGTTTGAACAGCAAAAAGGAACAATATGAAACCTGTCATCATCAAAAATATCGAGATCGGCAAGGGCCTGCCTAAAATTGCCGTGCCTCTGGTGGCCGCCAATACGCAGGAATTGGAGCAGGCTTTACGCGTATTGAAAGAGACGGCTTTTGACATTATTGAATTTCGTGCGGATTTTTTTCAAGCTGCGCTTGATGCCGATTTTATTGCCGAGCAATTAGGCATTGTCCGACAGGCTTTTCCTGATAAGCCCTTACTGTTTACGTTTAGAAGGGCGCAAGAGGGCGGTAATACGCCTTGTTCAGATGACTACTATTTTGAATTATTGGAAAAAATCATCCGTTCCAAACAAGCTGATATGATCGACATCGAGCTTTTTGCCGAGGAAAGCGGCGTAAAACAAACCATTGCACTGGCGCATTCGCATCAAACTGCCGCCTTACTTTGTAATCACGATTTCCAAGCCACGCCGTCTTTGGCAGACATTACAGGCCGTCTGAAAAAAATGGCCGAGTGGGGCGCGGATATCTGCAAAATTGCCGTGATGCCACAATCGCCGCAAGATGTATTGACCTTATTACAGGCAACATATGATGTTTCACAAAGTATAAACTGCCCGATTATTACTATGTCTATGAATAAAATCGGTGCGATCAGTCGTCTGGCCGGCTCGGCTTTCGGCTCAGCCGTAACCTTTGGTGCAGCAGGAAAAACGTCGGCCCCCGGACAAATTGATGCCAACGAATTGAGGAAAATCTTGGCAATTTTGGGATAGTTTAATTATTAATATTCAAGGCCGTCTGAAAAATATTTTTCAGACGGCCTGATTTTTTTAAATTTATTTCTTTTAATTTTAAATAAAATAGGTAACAATGGGTTTCCTATTTTAATAACCAGAGGAGAAATAAAATGACTACTACTAAAGAAAACCTGGCGAACCCAGGTCCAGTAGGCCTGTGTGGCTTTGCATTGACAACTTGGTTGCTCAGTCTGATTAACGGCGGCTTTTTTACTGCTCAAGAGGGTGTCGGCTTAGTTTTGGGCATGGCTCTCGCCTTTGGTGGTATCGCCCAAGTTATTGCCGGTATGTTTGAGTTCAAGAAAGGCAATACGTTTGGCTTTACCGCTTTTATCAGCTATGGCGCCTTCTGGTGGACATGGGCTTTGTTTACCATCTTTTTTAAAGGTGAAACAGCCCCGGCATTTATCGGCTGGTATCTTTGTGCATGGGGTATGTTTTCACTGATGATGTTTGTGGCTACCTTGACCAAGCCTAAAGTATTGAGCGGTATTTTCTTTTTCTTGACACTGACTTTTTTTGCTTTGGGTATTGGCGATGGCATGGAAAATCATAGCATCGTCCATATCGGCGGTTGCTTAGGCTTGGTAACTGCACTTGGTGCGTTCTACTTGGCAGCGGCAGAGGTCATCAACGAATCTTTCGGCCGTACTGTTTTGCCGGTTGGCGAACGTAAATAAGGTTGCTTAAACAAAATGCCGTCTGAACGGTGGAAATGAAATCAAAGATTTCGGCCATAATGTTCAGACGGCATTTTTTATTTGTCTTCAAATAAATCGACATCAAATAAATCCGGCTCTTTGATGCGCTCCCGACAATCAAGTTTGATGTCTTCAGTAACCCGGCAGCAGCACGGCAAAATTTCTCCGGGCGCGACAAAAGCGAGCGGAAAATTATCATAAGAGACTTTCCCATCCAAGATTTTGACCCGGCATGAACCGCAATAGCCGCTGCGACATTGGTATTCAACCTCGTGTCCAGTGCGCTCCAAGCCCTCCAATAAGGTTTCGCCTTGTTGGAGTTGGAAGGTTTTGTCGTGTGTGCTGATGAGTGCCATATGATTTGTTTGGATTGGAAAGGCCGTCTGAAACGGTGTAAAGACGAAATCAAAGATTTCTGCCACACCGTTCAGACGGCCTTGATCATAAAACCGAATGTTCGATTACAGCTCGAAATCGCCCAAATCGTCGGCATTGACTTCCGAATCAATCTGACCAATCAGGTAAGAGGAAATTTCCACTTCTTGCGGCGCAACCTGTACATTGTCAGAAGACAGCCACGCGTTAATCCAAGGAATCGGGTTTTGGGTCGCACCTTCAAATCCGGCAGGAAGGCCAACTGCCTGCATACGCAGATTGGTAATGTATTCAACGTATTGAGCCAGAATTTCCTTGTTCAGACCAATCATGGAACCGTCTTTAAACAGATAGGCCGCCCATTCTTTTTCCTGCTCGGCTGCTTTTTTGAAGAGGTTGAAACACTCGTCCTGCAATTCATTTGCAATTTCAGCCATTTCAGGATCATCGGCACCGGCACGCATCAGGTTGAGCATATGCTGGGTGCTGGTCAGGTGCAGGGCTTCGTCGCGGGCAATCAGCTTGATGATTTTAGCGTTGCCTTCCATCAATTCACGCTCGGCAAAGGCGAAAGAGCAGGCGAATGAAACGTAGAAACGGATGGCTTCCAATACATTGACGCACATCAGGCAGAGATAGAGCTTTTTCTTCAACTCACGCAAAGACACGGTAACGAGCTTGCCGCGGACATTGTGCGAACCTTCGCCCAACAGATTGTAATATTGGGTATATTCAATCAAATCATCGTAATAGCAGGCAATGTCTTCTGCACGGGCGATGATGTATTTGTTTTGCACAATATCATCGAACACGACTGACGGATCATTCACGATATTGCGGATGATATGAGTGTAGCTGCGCGAGTGGATGGTTTCGCTGAAGCTCCATGTTTCAATCCAAGTTTCAAGCTCGGGAATAGACACTAAAGGCAAGAACGCAACATTCGGACTGCGGCCTTGGATCGAATCGAGTAAGGTTTGGTATTTCAGATTGCTGATGAAAATATGTTTTTCGTGTTCGGGCAGATTGGCGTAGTCAATACGGTCGCGCGACACGTCGATTTCTTCCGGCCGCCAGAAGAAAGATAATTGTTTTTCAATCAGTTTTTCAAATACTTCGTATTTCTGCTGGTCATAACGGGCGACATTTACCGGCTGACCAAAAAACATCGGCTCTTTCAGCGCGTCGTTTTTGGTCTTGGAAAAGGTGCTGTAGGACATAGTTAAATGTTCGCATGACATTGTAGAAATCCTTTAAATAAAAAAAGCCCGCAGTAAAAACTGCGAGCTGGTTATTATAACCGATTACCGTAATGGTGGTCGGCGAAAATGCTTGCGAACATGTTCGAAGTTGCCATTACGGAAACGACGATAAGCTCTTACAGGAACAGTTTTCCCGCGCATTCAAGCTCCCTTCGTAAAACACAAAGTGTATTTTTTATGTAGAAAACTAAACTCTACAAAAAATAAACACTTATATTGAGCTCACGAGAATTAGCTTGTACTAACCTTAAAATCGCAGTATCATTCGAATTCTAGCAATAAATCTAATGAAATCATACGATTGAGTTAGGTCTTTAGGTTTCTCATGAATGACCTAAAGAAATTTTTAACGTATTGGCGTACGTTAAAAATCTTTCAATAGCTTGATACATTGGCGTGTATCAAGCTATTTTCATTTTTTAGAAAACTTCTTATGTTCAGACGGCAGTTTAAATGCAAAAGGCCGTCTGAACTCCTTCTTTATCAAATCTTACAAGCCCCACCAGCACAGCCGTCATCTTGAATATCGGCTTGAGTATCGTCCGCACCGTCGCGGGTGTTGTGGTAGTACAGGGTTTTGACGCCGTATTTATAGGCGGTAAGTAGGTCTTTCAGCATTTGTTTCATGGAAACTTTGCTGCCTTCAAATTTGTTCGGGTCGTAGGCGGTATTGGCAGAAATCGATTGATCGACGAATTTTTGCATTACGCCGACAAGTTTCAGGTAGCCTTCGTTGCCGGGAAGCTGCCACAGGGTTTCGTAGGCATCTTTCAGGGTTTCAAATTCTGGTACGACTTGTTTCAAAATACCGTCTTTCGATGCTTTGACCGTTACCAATCCGCGTGGCGGCTCGATGCCGTTGGTGGCATTGGCAATTTGCGAGCTGGTTTCAGACGGCATGAGTGCGGTCAGGGTAGAGTTGCGCAGGCCGTATTTGACGATGTCGGCTCGCAGGCTTTCCCAGTCGTAGTGCAAAGGCTCGCTGCACACGGCATCCAAGTCTTTTTTGTAGGTATCGATAGGCAGTTTGCCTTGCGAATAAACGGTTTGGTTGAAGAGCGGGCATGCGCCGTATTCTTTGGCAAGGTTCACCGATGCTTTGAGCAGGTAATACTGCATGGCTTCAAAGGTACGGTGGGTAAGGCCGAGGGCTGAGTCGTCGCTGTAACGTACGCCGTTTTTCGCCAGATAGTAGGCGTAGTTGATGACGCCGATGCCGAGTGTGCGGCGGTTCATGGTTGCGGTGCGTGCGGCTGCAACCGGATAGTCTTGATAATCCAGTAGGGCATCAAGTGCGCGTACGGTCAAATCGGCAAGCTCTTCCAGTTCGTCCAAGTTGTTCAATGCACCCAAATTGAAGGCGGACAAGGTACACAAGGCAATTTCGCCGTTCGGATCGTTGATGTTGTCCAAAGGTTTGGTCGGCAGGGCGATTTCCATGCACAAGTTGGACTGATGAACAGGCGCAACGCGTGGATCAAACGGGCTATGCGTGTTGCAGTGGTCAACGTTTTGGATGTAGATACGACCGGTACCGGCGCGTTCCTGCATCAGGGTGGAGAACAATTCTGTTGCCGGCAAAGTGCGTTTGCGGATGTTTGGGTCTTGCTCGTATTGAGTGTAGAGGCGCTCGAATTCGTCTTGGTCGGCGAAGAAGGCATCATATAAACCCGGAACTTCATTCGGCGAGAACAGGGTAATGTTGCCGCCTTTAATCAAACGGGTGTACAGCAGGCGGTTGATTTGCACGCCGTAGTCCAGTTGGCGGATACGGTTGTCTTCTACGCCACGGTTGTTTTTCAATACCAACAAGCTTTCGGCTTCGATGTGCCACAATGGGTAGAACAAGGTTGCCGCGCCGCCGCGTACGCCGCCTTGCGAGCAGGACTTAACGGCTGCTTGGAACATTTTGAAGAATGGGATACAGCCGGTGTGTTGTGCTTCGCCGCCGCGGATTTCGCTGCCCAAGCCGCGGATACGGCCGGCGTTGATGCCGATGCCTGCTCGTTGGGAAACGTATTTCACAATCGCGCTGGTGGTCGCGTTGATGGAGTCGAGGCTGTCGTCGCATTCAATCAACACGCAGCTTGAGAATTGACGGGTAGGCGTACGCACGCCGCTCATGATAGGCGTAGGCAGCGATACTTTGAATGTGGAAACGGCGTCATAAAAGCGTTTGACGTAATCCAAACGGGTCTCTTTCGGATATTTGCTGAAGAGACACATGGCCACCAAAATGTATAAGAACTGAGGCGTTTCATAAATTTGGCGGGTCACGCGGTTTTGAACCAGATATTTGCCTTCGAGCTGCTTCACGGCAGCATAAGAGAAGGTCATGTCGCGGCTGTGGTCGATATAGGCATTCAGCTCGTCGAATTCTTCGCGGCTGTAATCTTCGATGATGTGGCGGTCGTATTTGCCTGCTTCGGTCAGTTTTTTAACATGATCGTAGAGGTGAGGCGGTTCGAACTCACCGTAAGCGATTTTGCGCAGGTGGAAAATGGCGAGGCGGGCGGCCAGATATTGATAATCGGGCGTGTCTTGTGAGATCAGGTCGGCTGCGGCCTTGATGATGGTCTCATGAATATCGTCGGTACGGATACCGTTGTAAAACTGAATATGTGATTTGAGCTCGACTTGCGATACGGAGACGTTTTGTAAGCCTTCCGCCGCCCAAGTAACAACACGGTGGATTTTGTCTAAATCGATATCTTCCAAGCGTCCGTCGCGTTTGGTTACTTTAATATTCGTTGCTGCATTCATTATTCAGTCTTCCCATTAAAAAACACAAGATACGGTATTTGATTGCTTTGAACGGCACAATATAATGTATTTTTCTTTGTTTAACTAGACTTGACAATGCGCTTTTTTCGGGGGTTGATTAAAGAGGGGAATAGTTCAGGCTAGGTTTTATGTGGGTTTGTGGCGGTCAGGCATTATTTTGTGTTTGCATCACATTTGTTCAAAATTTTTCTAGAGGCTTATGAAATAAAGAGATTTATATTCAGATTTCGTCTAAATGGAAGGTGTGTTAAATTTTGCAAAGCAAGTAGTATGATGTAGTAATTAACCACATTTTTTGTCATGTAAAAAATGGGCGTTTTGCCGGTGCCCTGGCGAAACATATAATGGAAAAACTATTTAGGAGGCGAATCATGTTAATGTTGAAAAATTTAGGTTCCGCACTGGTGGCGGTTGCCGTATTGAGCTTGGGTGCTTATTCTGCCGAAGCGGCGGCCAAACCGCACGTCCATCAAGCGAGCAAACACCAGTATGCGAAGAAAAATAAATTGCATCCTGCCTGCAAGCAATACCTTGAGCGCCGTGCTGCTTGGTATCGCTACAAGGACAATAAGGCTGAGTTGAGGGAAAACCGCAAAGCGGCAAAAGCGTTCCGCGGTTTGCCTTATGCCGAGCAAAAAATTCAATGCCAAGCCGCTTATCAGGCATTTGATGATTTTGATCACGGCAAATTCCGTCGCCGTTAATCGGCTGATTTGAATAAAGGCCGTCTGAAGGTTTCAGACGGCCTTTGATTTTTATTTCTCAACGATGATTTTGTTTTCGGCTTGAGGCTCGTATTGAGTGGATTCATCACCGTAATACAACACGCCCAGCTTGATGGGGATGCGGCCTTGCGATTTGCGGTGGGCATTGGAGTCGCGCAGGGAATAGGCGCATCCGCAGTATTCTTGTTGGTAGAAATGTTCGCGTTTGCTGATTTCAATCATGCGTGCGCTGCCGCCGCCTTTGCGCCAGTTGAAATCCCAATAAACCAAGTCATCGTAGGGCTCGGCAGCGCGATGGCCGCAGCCGTTGATCTGTTTCATGTCTTTCCAGCGTGAAATGCCTAATGAGCTGGTGAACACGTGGAAGCCATTTTCATGGGCGTATTGGGCTGCTTTTTCAAAACGCATATCGAAACACATGGTGCAGCGGATACCGCGTTCGGGTTCGAATTCCATGCCTTTGGCTTTGGCGAACCATTCTTTGCGGTCGTTTTCGTAGTCGTCGTCTTTGTCGATGAAGGGAATGCCGAATTTATCCGCAAAGCGCATGTTTTCTTCTTTGCGCAGCATATATTCTTTGTGCGGATGGATATTGGGGTTGTAAAAATAAATGGTGTAGTCGATGCCGCTGGCAAGCAGGGCTTCCATTACTTCGCCGCTGCACGGGGCGCAGCAGGAATGCAGCAGGACTTTTTTATGGCCGCCAGGCGGAACGAGGATGGGGCGGTCGATATCGGTAACGATAGGCTTGGTTTTTTCGGTCATGGTTGTATTCTGTTTTTGATATTTTGTTTCAGACGGCCTTTATCTCTGAGGCCGTCTGAAGGGGTTGAAATCTATTTGTCTATTTTAACAGAGCAATACTTTATGGAACAGATTGTTTCTGTGTTTCTTTTTCGTTTAACGGTTTGAAATCTTTAGCGTCCGGCGGCGGTTCGGCAAAGATGGCATCGGGATTGTGGTGTGCTGCAAATTCTGTCAGCAGGTTGCGGTAGTCCAGCGATTGCTTCATCAGTTCGGCTGCGGCGGTACGCAGATTGTCCACGTCTTCCGGCGGCAGATAAAAACTGGTCGGAATGTTCAATACTTTTTCCCTCAACTCGGAAGGAGAGAGGTCTTTGAGGTTAAGGCTGACGAAGGAGAAGCTGATGCCGTCGGTCTGTTTGTCTTTATTCCACTGATCGACGAAGGCGCGGAAACGGCGCAGGGATTCTTGCGAGTTTTGGTCGATGGGGATATTGACGATGGAGGAGACGACGTCGCGGAAACCGGGAACGGCCGCGGTTTTGTCCAAATTGCTGCTGACTTGGTTTTGCGCATTGACGTTGATGACGACGATATGGCGGATGTTGTTTTGCAGGATTTTGTTTGTCAGGATTTTTTCCGGGTACATTTCCGTCATATCCAAAAGGCTGCGCATGCCCAGATTGTCGGTCAGGCCGCCGTCTATCAGGTGGATGTAGGGGCGGTTTTTCCCGTCTGCGTATTTTTGGAATCGCTCGTAAAACTCTTTTATAGTGCGGCTTTGTTGTCTGCCTGTTTCACTGTCGTCTACGTCTTCGATTTTAATCGGCGGCGTGTAGTTGCAGCGTCCGCCGTTGTTGTTTAGGGTGATCGGTGCAAAGACCATGGGGACGGAGCTGGATGCGGCAACGGCGCGGGCGATGCGGAGGTTGCCCAAGTCGATACACATCGGATCGAAGTATTCCTGCGTGAAGTTGAAGCGTTCGCCTATGCCCATATCGGTGGCAGAAATGATGGCAAACGGGCCTTTGCCGTGTTTTTCCAAATCGCGGAAAGTGGCTTTGCCGAAAAGATAGTTTTCAAACTGCTCCTGCAACAAATCTCCGCGCCCGTACTCGGGGGAGGCGAGGCGGGGCAGGTTGGACATAGAAAAGGCTTGTTTGATGACTTGGCGTTGGAAGTTTTGATGCAGGAAACGCTTGTAAAACAATGGGATGGTTTCTTCGCCTTTTAATGCGAAATAGGCGGCTAAAACTGATCCGCCGGATACGCCGACAACGACATCGACGTTGGCCAGCAAGGATTTTCTTTTGCCACCGATGGTTACCTGCTGTTGGTTGAGCTGTTCTAAAACGCCGTAACCCAAGGCCGCCGCACGCGTTCCTCCGCCTGAAAACATGACGACAATCAAGGTATCGTCATCGTCTTCGCGCTGGAGTTTGCTGGTTTCAAAGCGGTAGCCTTGCTTCAAATCGACTGCATCAATACCGGCAATGGGTTGGTATTTCACCAAGGAGCAGGCGGATAACAGGGCGAGAGAAAGTATGGAAAGCGTGGATTTGAGCTGGAATTTCGGCATAAAGTCAACAAAATCGGAAAATTATTGAAAACGGATTATAAAGGTTTTCAGGCGTTGTTTACAGAAGCAGGCCTTTCAGACGGCCTTTTGTGTCGATTTTCCGTTATAATCGACACAATCTTTATCTTTCCAAACCCTTATGGCGCAACCGAACCGCATCAACTACGAACCTGTCTTTCTGCTTGCTTCCGCCCCTTGGCGCGAGAGCAGCTTGTGGGTGGAGGCCTTCAGCCGCCGTTATGGACGTGTAGCTTTGTTGGCCAGAAGCGCACGCAAACGGCAGAGCGAGTTGCGCGGCGTGTTGGTGCCGTTTGTGCCGGTGAGCGCGTCTTGGTATGGTTCGCAAGAGTTGAAGACCCTGCATCGCGCCGAATGGATAGGCGGTTGGCCGCAGCCGCAGGGCAGGGCTTTGTTCAGCGGATTGTATGTGAACGAGTTGATGCTGAAGTTGACCGTCCGCGAAGACCCGTTGCCCGAGCTTTACGATGTTTTGGCGGAAACCATGAAAACCATTTGCTGCGAGGCCAACCACATTGCCGCTTTGCGCCGTTTTGAATGGACGCTGCTGACACGCTTGGGCTTTGCCCCCGATTTGTTCCATGACGGCAACGGCAATGAAATCAACGGCGAAGAAACGTATTGGCTCACGCCGGAAGAGGCTGTGGTACCCTTGGCCGAGGCCGACCGCTTTCACGCGCTCAATAAAGGCGTTGCCGTATCGGGTGCGACGTTAATCGATTTGAGGGAAGGCAGCTTCGTTCATCAGGAAAGTCTGGGGCAGGCTTTGAAAGTAACGCGGCTTTTGATTGACAACCTTCTGCCCGAGGGCATCAAGTCTCGGCAGGTTTTGCAGCAATTGCAGCAATTTGGTTTAGGCAGTTGAATTTTTCAGACGGCCTTTGATATGAGCAGGCTCAGGCCGTCTGAAACTTTAAAGAAAGGACATTATTATGTTGTTAGGCGTAAACATCGACCATATTGCCACCGTCCGCAATGCGCGCGGTACGATTTATCCCAGCCCTGTCGAAGCGGCGCTGATTGCGGAAACCCACGGCGCAGATTTAATTACCATGCACTTGCGTGAAGACCGCCGCCATATTAAAGATGCGGATGTATTTGCCGTTAAAAACGCTATCCGCACGCGTTTGAATTTGGAAATGGCGCTGACGGAAGAAATGCTGGAAAACGCGCTCAACGTCATGCCGGAAGACGTGTGCCTCGTGCCTGAAAAACGTCAAGAAGTGACTACAGAAGGCGGTTTGGACGTATTGGCGCAACAGGATAAAGTGGCAGAGTTCACTAAAATCCTGACCGATGCAGGCATCCGCGTGTCCTTGTTTATCGATGCCGACAACGCGCAAATCCAAGCCGCTTATGATGTCGGCGCGCCCGTTATCGAGTTGCATACCGGTGCGTATGCCGATGCACACGGCCACGCCGAGCAGATGAAACAATTCGAGCGCATTCAAAACGGTGCGCATTACGCCAGCGATTTGGGCTTGATCGTCAACGCCGGACACGGCCTGACCATTCACAACGTTACGCCGATTGCTCAAATTCTCGCCATCCGCGAGTTGAACATCGGGCATTCGCTGATTTCCCAAGCACTCTTCCTCGGCCTGCCTGAAGCTGTCCGCCAAATGAAGGAAGTAATGTTCAGAGCCAGAATGCTGCCTTAACGGCATCAGCCATACAGGCTAAAGCGGTTTGCTTTGGCCGGTATTCACACTTTCAGACGGCCTGACTATTTAAACAAGGAGCAGACCCATGATTTACGGAATCGGTACAGACATTGTTTCCCTCAAACGCATTATTCGCCTGAACAAAAAATTCGGACTGGCATTTGCGCAACGCATTCTCAGCCCGGAAGAGCTGTTGGAGTTTCCACAGGCAGGCAAACCGGTCAACTATCTTGCCAAACGCTTTGCCGCTAAAGAGGCTTTTGCCAAAGCCGTCGGTACAGGCATACGCGGCGTGGTGTCTTTCCGCAATATCGGTGTCGGACATGACGCATTGGGCAAACCTGAATTGTTTTTTGCTCCGGCTTTGACCAAATGGCTGGAAGAACAGGGTATCCGAAGCTGCCATCTCAGTATGAGCGATGAAGAGGATACCGTTATGGCTTTTGTCATTACGGAAAAATAAGGCCGGATTTAAGTATTCTGAAATAAAGCATCTTTTTCAGACGGCCTGAAGGGTTTGGTATTTATTGAAGGTCGGGCGTATAAGCCCGACATCGTTTTTTTACGCATAAATCGACAGGTATCGC
The DNA here is from genome assembly GCF_051957155.1 of Neisseria sp. P0019.S002. Classification (NCBI taxonomy): domain Bacteria; kingdom Pseudomonadati; phylum Pseudomonadota; class Betaproteobacteria; order Neisseriales; family Neisseriaceae; genus Neisseria; species Neisseria sp. P0019.S002. The sequence continues at coordinate 16,507 of NZ_JBQCWS010000003.1, read as the reverse complement.
TGCCTGTTGCATATAAGAATAAGCTCATGATGACTGAAGACACACGTCCATTGGTGAAAGTGGTTGCCGGAATTTTGCTCGACCAAAACGGCCGCTACCTGCTCAGTTCCCGCCCGGAGGGCAAACCGTATGCCGGCTATTGGGAATTTGCCGGAGGCAAGGTTGAGGCAGGCGAAAGCGATTTTCAAGCCTTGCAACGCGAGTTTGAAGAAGAACTCGGCATCCGTATCCTTGCCGCTACGCCGTGGCTGACGAAAGTCCATTCCTACGAACACGCACATGTACGCCTGCATTTTTTATGGGTGGAAGCCGACCAATGGACAGGTGAAATCCAATCGAGGGAAGGGCAGAAATGGGCATGGCAAAAGGCAGGGGATTTTACCGTTGAGCCGATGTTGCCTGCCAATAGCGCATTGTTACGCTCCCTATCCATTCCGCGCCAACTTCAAGGCCGTCTGAAAAGCGGCTTGAGCGGTCAAAACAGCATGGGCGAATATCATGTTGTGCCATATCTATCGGCTCAGCATCAAACCGCCTCTGCCGTATTGTTGGAATTTGCCAATTGGCAGCAAGGCAAGCCGATAGAAGCGCCCAGCGTGTGGCCAATCATTGAAAATGCCGAACAATGGCAGCAGGTGCAAAATGCGGATGCTGTCGTATGGAAAGTAGCGAATGAAGCGGCAGCCAAGCAAGTTGTCGATATTTTGGCGCAAGGCGTGGCTATGCCGGTGATTGCAGCTGCTCCGGAAAGTATGGTTTCCATTTATTGTGAACAGTGGCAGAGCATGGGTGCGCATGCCGTTGTGACCGATAATGACATTGAGGCCGTCTGAAATGAGTAAAAATCAAAAGCTTTTAATTGCCGCTGTTTTACTGATTGTGTTTGCGGCGGCCAAACTGCTGCTCTTGGATTGGTGGCAGCGGCAACAGTCAAAAGCGAATGTAGTCGAATGTAGTCTGACACAAGGCTGTGTCCTGCCTGACGGTTCAACAGTGCGTGCGACCTCCATCAATACACACGAGCCTTTTGATATTGTGGTGGAGAATGTGCCGAAGAATACGGGCGCGGTCAGTATCAGTTTCAGTATGAAAAACATGAACATGGGCTTCAACCGCTACAACCTGGCGCAACAATCGTCGCAAAGTTGGCAGGCTGCGCAAATCCGCTTGCCGTTTTGCGTCGAAGGCCGCCATGATTACACTGCCGACATTACTATTGGCAAGCAGACTTTTCAGACGGCATTTAGTGCAGAGTAGTCATCATGCAAAGGCCGTCTGAAAATTTAAAGGCAAAAATTTTAATTTTTTTAGACGGCATATTTAAAAGTTCTTTATAAATGAATCAATTATAAATTATTTTTAGATAGATTGTTTACAATCATTCTGACTATCAGTCAAAAGTACAAAACGGACAGAAGCTAGGCTACATAAGGATTTGATGTGGTACAGCCTGTCCGTTTTTTATATTTGTTGCAAAAAAATCGTTTATTAATAACTGAATTTTTTATAATTTTTTTGAAAAAAGTGTTTGACAAGACCGGTTTTATTTTTTAAATTTGTTTCCATAAATAAAAACTACATCGCACTACAAAGGAACATCATCATGAATCTGTATCAAACCACTCTCTCTTGTTATAGATTTTCTCCCGTCTCTGCCGCTCCCGTCGCCGCCAGCTTATTGGCAGTCCCGACGGTCTGAAGGCTCTCAACCCGAATCCAGTTTCCGCATTCCTACAAACTTTTCGGGTTTTAATATATCTGTATCCCCAACAGCATTCATATACTGATTAATAAAAATTAAAAAACGTATACCTTCGCTTCAGCCTTATTGTATTTATTGGTTTTGATAACTATTTGTATTTATTGATTTTAAATTTTTGGATGGTTGATGATCGACATTTTACAGGCCGTCTGAAAACAGTTTTTAGAACGATTGTTTCTTTTTAAACGGTTCGTTTCAAGTTGTGAAAAAACCGAGCCGTCCGATTCATACTGATAAAAAGTCTATAAAGGAGAAATATGATGAGTCAACACTCTGCCGGAGCACGTTTCCGCCAAGCAGTGAAAGAATCGAATCCTCTTGCCGTCGTCGGTTGCGTCAATGCTTACTTTGCACGATTGGCCACCCAAAGCGGTTTCAAAGCAATCTATCTGTCTGGCGGCGGCGTGGCAGCCTGCTCTTGCGGTATCCCTGATTTGGGCATTACCACAATGGAAGACGTGCTGATTGACGCGCGACGCATCACGGACAACGTGGATACGCCTCTGCTGGTGGACATCGATGTGGGTTGGGGCGGTGCATTCAATATTGCCCGTACCATTCGCAACTTTGAACGCGCTGGTGTTGCAGCGGTTCACATCGAAGATCAGGTAGCGCAAAAACGCTGCGGCCACCGTCCGAACAAAGCCATCGTTTCTAAAGATGAAATGGTTGACCGTATCAAAGCTGCCGTAGATGCACGCGTTGATGAAAACTTTGTGATTATGGCGCGTACCGATGCGCTGGCGGTAGAAGGTTTGGATGCAGCTATCGAACGCGCTCAGGCTTGTGTCGAAGCCGGTGCAGACATGATTTTCCCTGAAGCCATGACCGATTTGAAAATGTACCGCCAATTTGCAGATGCAGTGAAAGTACCGGTATTGGCCAACATTACCGAGTTTGGTTCCACTCCGTTTTATACCCAAAGCGAGCTGGCTGAAAACGGCGTGTCGCTGGTGCTGTATCCGCTGTCATCGTTCCGCGCAGCAAGCAAAGCCGCTCTGAATGTTTACGAAGCGATTATGCGCGATGGCACTCAGGCCGCAGTGGTAGATACCATGCAAACCCGTGCCGAGCTGTACGAGCATCTGAACTATCATGCCTTCGAGCAAAAACTGGATAAATTGTTTCAAAAATAAGTAACCGCTTTCAGACGGCCTTTCAACAAATCCGCATCGGCCGTCTGAAAAATAAAACCCATAAAAATACAAAGGAGAAATACCATGACTGAAACTACTCAAACCCCGACTTTCAAACCTAAAAAATCCGTTGCGCTTTCTGGCGTTGCGGCCGGTAATACCGAATTGTGTACCGTTGGCCGTACCGGTAACGATTTGAGCTATCGCGGTTACGACATCTTGGATTTGGCACAAAAATGCGAGTTTGAAGAAGTCGCCCACCTGCTGATTCACGGTCATCTGCCCAACAAATTCGAGCTAGCCGCTTATAAAACCAAGCTCAAATCCATGCGCGGCCTGCCTATCCGTGTGATTAAAGTTTTGGAAAGCCTGCCTGCACATACCCATCCGATGGACGTGATGCGTACCGGTGTATCCATGCTGGGCTGCGTTCATCCTGAACGTGAAAGCCATCCGGAAAGTGAAGCGCGCGACATTGCCGACAAACTGATCGCCAGCCTCGGCAGCATCTTGTTGTATTGGTATCAATATTCGCACAACGGCAAACGCATTGACGTTGAAAGCGACGAAGAGACCATCGGCGGTCATTTCCTGCACCTGTTGCACGGCAAACGTCCAAGCGAATCACACATCAAAGCCATGCACGTTTCACTGATTCTGTATGCGGAACATGAATTCAACGCCTCCACTTTCACCGCCCGCGTGATTGCCGGTACAGGCTCTGATATGTATTCCTGCATCACCGGCGCCATCGGCGCGTTGAAAGGTCCGAAACACGGCGGCGCGAACGAAGTGGCTTACGATATTCAAAAACGCTACCGCAATGCCGACGAAGCTGAAGCCGACATCCGCGAACGCATCGGCCGCAAAGAAATCGTGATCGGTTTCGGTCATCCGGTGTACACCATTTCCGACCCTCGCAACGTTGTCATTAAAGAAGTGGCACGCGGTTTGAGCAAAGAAACCGGCGATATGCGCCTCTTTGACATTGCCGAACGCTTGGAGAGCGTGATGTGGGAAGAGAAAAAAATGTTCCCGAATCTGGACTGGTTCTCCGCCGTTTCCTACCAAAAATTGGGCGTACCGACCGCTATGTTCACACCGCTGTTCGTAATTTCCCGTACAACCGGTTGGAGCGCACACGTTCTCGAGCAACGCAAAGACGGCAAAATCATCCGTCCGAGCGCAAACTACACAGGCCCTGAAGATTTGGCATTCGTGGAGATTGAAAACCGCTAATACGCGTAACAGCAGGGTGGGCCGCCAGCCCGCCCCATCTCGAAATGCCGTTTGAAAACAATGAATAAATGATGTTTTCGTTTTTCGACGGCCTAGTGCAGTATGCGAGAGAGAGAGCCGGCCGTTTGGAAAACATGCTGCTCTGCTGTCGTCATTCCCATACAGGCAGAAATTCAAAAGTTGAAATGTTCTGCTGTAAAGAGTGCTGAAAGATTTAAGTTTGGATTTCCGTCTATACGGGAATGATGGTAGCGGAGCAGCAATTTTTTTTCATACCGCGAATAGATTTCAGACAACAAGCAATAAAACAGAATTTATGGTTTCAGACGGCCTTAAGGTCCGAATCAACAGGCCGTCTGAAACCCCAAAACCAAAAAAAGAATAGATTTAGGAGAACCGACATGACTGCCAACCAACGCTACCGCAAAGCTTTGCCCGGTACGGATTTGGAATATTACGACGCGCGTCAGGCGTGTGAAGACATCAAACCAGGCTCTTACGACAAGCTGCCTTATACAAGCCGTATCTTGGCTGAGAACTTGGTCAACCGCGCAGACAAAGTCGACCTGCCTACGCTGCAAAGCTGGTTGGGCCAGCTGATTGAGGGAAAACAGGAAATCGACTTTCCTTGGTATCCGGCGCGCGTGGTGTGTCACGATATTCTGGGTCAGACAGCGTTGGTGGATTTGGCAGGCCTGCGCGATGCGATTGCCGAAAAAGGCGGCGATCCTTCCAAAGTGAATCCTGTGGTGCAAACCCAGCTCATCGTCGACCACTCTTTGGCCGTTGAATGCGGCGGTTACGATCCCGATGCCTTCCGCAAAAACCGCGAAATCGAAGACAGACGTAACGAAGACCGTTTCCACTTCATCAACTGGACAAAAACCGCATTTGAAAATGTGGATGTGATTCCGGCGGGCAACGGCATTATGCACCAAATCAACTTGGAAAAAATGTCGCCGGTTGTCCAAGTCAAAAACGGTGTGGCATTCCCTGATACCTGTGTCGGTACTGACTCACATACACCGCACGTCGATTCACTGGGCGTGATTTCCGTAGGCGTGGGCGGTTTGGAAGCCGAAACCGTAATGTTGGGCCGTGCATCCATGATGCGTCTGCCTGATATTGTCGGCGTTGAGCTGACCGGCAAACGCCAGCCGGGCATTACTGCCACCGACATCGTGTTGGCACTGACCGAATTCTTGCGTAAAGAGCGCGTGGTTGGCGCATTTGTTGAATTTTTCGGTGAGGGTGCAAGAAGCCTGTCCATTGGCGACCGTGCCACTATTTCCAATATGACTCCTGAGTTCGGCGCAACTGCCGCGATGTTCGCTATTGATGAGCAAACCATTGATTATTTGAAACTGACCGGTCGCGACGACACGCAAGTGAAATTGGTGGAAACCTACGCCAAAACCGCAGGCTTGTGGGCAGATGCTTTGAAAACCGCCGTTTATCCGCGCGTATTGAAATTTGATTTGAGCAGCGTAACGCGCAACATGGCAGGCCCAAGTAACCCGCATGCCCGTTTTGCGACCGCCGATTTGGCCAGCAAAGGCTTGGCAAAACCTTACGAAGAGCCTTCAGACGGCCAAATGCCTGACGGTGCAGTGATTATTGCCGCGATTACTTCGTGTACCAATACTTCCAATCCGCGCAACGTTGTCGCTGCCGCGCTGTTGGCACGCAATGCCAACCGTCTCGGCTTGAAACGCAAACCTTGGGTGAAATCTTCGTTTGCCCCAGGTTCAAAAGTAGCCGAAATCTATTTGAAAGAAGCAGGCCTGCTGCCTGAAATGGAAAAACTCGGTTTCGGTATCGTTGCCTTCGCATGTACCACCTGTAACGGTATGAGCGGCGCACTGGATCCGAAAATCCAAAAAGAAATTATCGACCGCGATTTATACGCCACCGCCGTATTGTCAGGCAACCGCAACTTCGACGGCCGTATCCATCCATATGCGAAACAGGCTTTCCTCGCTTCGCCTCCGTTGGTCGTTGCCTACGCGCTGGCAGGCAGCATCCGTTTCGATATTGAAAACGACGTACTCGGCGTTGCAGACGGCCGCGAAATCCGCCTGAAAGACATCTGGCCTACCGATGAAGAAATCGATGCCATCGTTGCCGAATATGTGAAACCGCAACAATTCCGCGACGTTTATATCCCGATGTTCGATACCGGCACAGCGCAAAAAGCACCAAGCCCGCTGTACGACTGGCGTCCAATGTCCACCTACATCCGCCGACCACCTTACTGGGAAGGCGCATTGGCAGGGGAACGCACATTAAGAGGTATGCGTCCACTGGCGATTTTGCCCGACAACATCACCACCGACCACCTCTCGCCGTCCAATGCGATTTTGGCCAGCAGTGCCGCAGGCGAATATTTGGCGAAAATGGGTTTGCCTGAAGAAGACTTCAACTCTTACGCAACCCACCGCGGCGACCACTTGACCGCCCAACGCGCAACCTTCGCCAATCCGAAACTGTTTAACGAAATGGTGAGAAACGAAGACGGCAGCGTACGCCAAGGTTCTCTGGCACGCGTTGAACCCGAAGGCAAAACCATGCGTATGTGGGAAGCCATCGAAACCTATATGAACCGCAAACAGCCGCTCATCATCATTGCCGGTGCGGACTACGGTCAAGGCTCAAGCCGCGACTGGGCTGCAAAAGGCGTACGCCTCGCCGGTGTTGAAGCGATTGTTGCCGAAGGCTTCGAGCGTATCCACCGCACTAACTTGATCGGTATGGGCGTGTTGCCGTTGCAGTTCAAACCGGGTACCAACCGCCACACCCTGCAACTGGACGGTACGGAAACCTACGACGTTGTCGGCGAACGCACGCCGCGCTGCGACCTGACCCTCGTGATTCATCGTAAAAACGGCGAAACCGTCGAAGTTCCGGTTACCTGCCGCCTCGATACTGCAGAAGAAGTATTGGTATATGAAGCCGGTGGCGTATTGCAACGTTTCGCACAAGACTTCTTAGAAGGAAATGCAGCGTAAGGTAAATCGGGCATAGTCAAAATGTTCGGGCTATGCTCAAAAAGGTTTTCAGACGGCCTCGAATGTTTGAGAGGCCGTCTGAAAAAACCATACTAAAAATACAAAGGAGAACTCGAAATGCCGCAAATTAAAATTCCAGCCGTTTACTACCGCGGCGGTACATCCAAAGGCATTTTCTTCAAACGTACCGATCTGCCGGCCGCTGCGCAGGAAGCAGGCGAGGCACGCGACAAAATCCTCTTGCGCGTACTCGGCAGTCCAGACCCTTACGGCAAACAGATTGACGGTTTGGGCAATGCCAGTTCGTCCACCAGCAAAGCCGTGATTTTGGATAAATCCGAACGCGCCGATCACGATGTCGATTATTTGTTCGGACAAGTTTCCATCGACAAACCTTTTGTCGATTGGAGCGGCAACTGCGGTAATCTGACCGCCGCCGTGGGCGCATTTGCCATCGAGCAAGGCTTGGTCGATAAATCCAAAATCCCTTCAGACGGCCTGTGTACCGTCAAAATCTGGCAGAAAAACATCGGCAAAACCATTATTGCCCATGTACCGATGCAAAACGGCGCAGTTTTGGAAACAGGCGATTTTGAGCTTGACGGCGTAACGTTTCCGGCAGCCGAAGTACAAATCGAATTTTTAGATCCGGCCGACGGCGAAGGCAGTATGTTCCCAACCGGCAATTTGATCGATGAAATTGATGTGCCGAATATAGGCCGTCTGAAAGCCACGCTTATCAATGCCGGTATTCCAACCATTTTCCTGAATGCCGCAGATTTGGGCTATACAGGCAAAGAGTTGCAAGACGATATCAACAACGATGCCGCGGCTCTGGAAAAATTTGAAACCATTCGCGCGTATGGCGCGCTGAAAATGGGTTTGATCAGCGATGTATCCGAAGCTGCCACCCGCGCCCATACTCCGAAAGTCGCTTTTGTCGCCCCTGCGGCCGATTACACCGCGTCAAGCGGCAAAACCGTCCAAGCTGCCGACATCGATTTATTGGTACGAGCGCTGAGCATGGGCAAATTGCACCACGCCATGATGGGTACCGCTTCAGTCGCCATCGCTACCGCCGCCGCCGTGCCGGGAACGCTGGTCAACCTTGCAGCCGGAGGCGGAGCGCGTAAAGAAGTCCGTTTCGGTCATCCGTCAGGCACACTACGTGTCGGTGCCGCCGCCGAATGTCAGGACGGACAATGGACGGCCACCAAAGCGGTCATGAGCCGTAGCGCACGCGTGATTATGGAAGGACAAGTCCGAGTACCGGAAGATTGCTTTTAAGTTTTCAGACGGCCGCAGCATTAAACAAGGCCGTCTGAAAACCAAATAAGCAGATTTTAGTCAGGTAGCGATACCTGCAATGGAGATTAGGGTTGGGCATGAAGCCTGACTAAACACCAAACCAAAGGCAATCTGAAAAGCTCTCAAATGTTTTTGCTCTTTTCAGACAGCCTGAAGCCAAAAAACAATCAAAAATTCAAAGGAGAAACACCATGTCCAACCAACTCATTCTTGTTCTGAACTGCGGCAGCTCTTCACTCAAAGGTGCCGTTATCGACCGTAAAAACGGCAAAGTTCTCTTAAGCTGTCTCGGCGAACGTTTGGGTACGCCTGAAGCAGTCATTACGTTCAGCAAAGACGGCAAAAAATGCCAAACAGCTTTGACCGGCCGTAACGACCACGCCGGTGCAGTAGGCATGTTGCTGAAAGAACTGGAAAAACACGGCCTGCACGACCGCATTAAAGCCATAGGCCACCGCATCGCACACGGCGGCGAAAAATACAGCGAATCTGTTTTGATCGACCAAGCAGTCATGGATGAACTCGATGCCTGCATTCCGCTCGCTCCGCTGCACAACCCTGCCAATATCAACGGCATTTTGGCTGCGCAAGAGCATTTCCCGGGTCTGCCCAATGTCGGCGTGATGGATACTTCGTTCCACCAAACCATGCCGGAGCGTGCCTACACTTATGCCGTTCCGCGCGAATTGCGTAAAAAATACGCTTTCCGCCGCTACGGTTTCCACGGTACCAGTATGCGTTACGTTGCCCCTGAAGCCGCACGCATCTTGGGCAAACCTCTGGAAGACATCCGCATGATTATTGCCCACTTAGGCAATGGCGCATCCATTACCGCGATCAAAAACGGCAAATCCGTTGACACCAGTATGGGCTTCACGCCGATCGAAGGCTTGGTAATGGGTACGCGCTGCGGCGACATCGACCCGGGCGTATACAGCTACCTGACTTCACACGCCGGTTTGGATGTTGCCCAAGTTGATGAAATGCTGAACAAAAAATCAGGCTTGCTCGGTATTTCCGAACTCTCCAATGACTGCCGTTCTTTGGAAATCGCTGCGGATGAAGGCCATGAAGGCGCACGTTTGGCTTTGGAAGTAATGACTTACCGCCTTGCCAAATACATTGCTTCGATGGCTGTGGCTTGTGGTGGCGTTGACGCACTCGTGTTCACCGGCGGCATCGGCGAAAATTCACGTAACATCCGTGCCAAAACCGTTTCCTATCTTGATTTCTTGGGTCTGCACATCGACACCAAAGCCAATATGGAAAAACGCTACGGCAATTCAGGCATTATCAGTCCGACTGATTCCTCTCCGGCTGTTTTGGTCGTTCCAACCAATGAAGAGCTGATGATTGCCCACGATACGGCTCAGTTGGCCGGCTTTATGGAAGAAGCAGGCTAGGGCGAAGATTTTCCTAGAACATAAACAATAAAAAGTGCGGATTCATCATCCGCACTTTTTTAATTACATCTCAAATCAAGCCACTTGGGTTTGATGTTCGTCGCCGTTGCGCTCACGAACTGCGCCCAAGCGGTAAACGGTTTCGCCTTGTTCGCTCAAGAATGCTTGTACTGCATCGGCATCTTCTTTAGCAATGATAACGACCATACCAATACCGCAGTTGAAGGTACGGTACATTTCTTGGGTTTCCACATTACCTGCTTTTTGCAGCCATTGGAACAGTTTAGGCAATTCCCACGCTTTGGCATCGATTTGTGCAACGGTATTTTCAGGCAAAACGCGAGGTACGTTTTCGGTAATGCCGCCGCCGGTAATGTGAGCCATACCTTTAATGGTGAATTTTTCCAAAGCGGCAAGGATAGGTTTCACATACAGGCGGGTAGGGGCGATGATGGCTTCGCGCAAGGTTTTGCCGTTGTCAAATTCCGCATCCAAATCGGGATTGTCGCGCTCGATGATTTTGCGTACCAAAGAGTAGCCGTTGGAGTGTGCGCCGTTGGAAGCCAAGCCCAAAACAACGTCTCCGGCCTGAATGCTGCGGCCGTTAATCACGCGTTCTTTTTCAACCACGCCGACGGCAAAACCTGCCAAGTCGTATTCGCCTTCGGGATACATGCCCGGCATTTCGGCAGTTTCACCGCCAATCAAAGCGCAACCGGATTCTTCGCAACCTTGGGCAATACCTTTAATCACATCAGTCGCACGGGCAACGTCCAGCTTGCCGCAAGCGAAATAGTCCAAGAAGAACAAAGGTTCTGCACCTTGAACCAAAATATCGTTGACACTCATGGCAACCAAATCGATGCCGACGGTATCGTGTTTGTCCCAGTCGAAAGCCAGTTTCAGCTTGGTGCCGACGCCGTCCGTACCGGAAACCAATACCGGATTTTTATATTTTTTGCCGATTTCGACCAAAGCGCCGAAACCGCCCAAATCACCCAACACTTCAGGGCGCATAGTACGCTTGGCAAAAGGTTTGATGTTTTCGACCAGTTGATCGCCTGCGTCGATATCCACGCCTGCGTCACGATAGCTCAAAGAAGTGCTCATTGGATTTCCTTATTCGGGTATGGGTAGATTGTCGGAGCGTATTTTATCTTAAATTAGAGGATTCAGGCTGAATTTTTTGGCATTATTGTCAACAATTTTTATTTTATCTTAATAGCCGTCGCGCTTTCAGACGGCCTTTGTGAATCTGTTATACTGCTTATTGATTTCGAAAACCTTAAACATCAATTGGGAAATACCTTTTTATGTATCAAAAGAAAGCGCGCGGCGCAAAACCGTGGATTATTATGGCTTGCGTCATCGCAGCCTTTATTTGGCTTTTATATGCCTTGGGCGATGTTTTGACGCCGTTTATTGTGGCCGCCGTTTTGGCCTATGTTTTGAATCCCTTGGTCGAGTGGCTTCAATTGAAGCGTATCCGTCGCGCACCGGCCTCTATGATTATTATGGCACTGGCTTTGCTGACATTGCTGTCGTTGGTGCTGATTATCGTGCCTATGTTGTTGAACCAGTTTAACAATCTGGCCGAACGCCTGCCGCAAATCGTCGGCTTTGTTCAAAACAAACTGTTGCCGTGGCTCAATAGCGTCAGCGGGGATTATATTCAAATCGATCAAGAATCAATTATTGCATGGTTGCAGTCGCATACGGATGAGTTGAGCAATACGCTTAAAGAATGGATTCCTACCTTGATGCGTCAAAGCGGCAACGTGATCAGCGGCGTCAGCAATTTGGTGTTGTTGCCTTTGTTGCTGTATTACTTCTTGCTGGATTGGAAACGTTGGTCTTCCGGAATCAGCAAATTGGTTCCGCGCCGTTTTATCGAGACCTACACGCGTATCAGCGGCAATATGGATGAAGTTTTGGGCGAGTTTCTGCGCGGCCAACTGATGGTTATGATGATTATGGGCTTGGTCTATGGCTTGGGCTTGATGCTGGTCGGTTTGGATTCTGGCTTTGCCATCGGTATGATTGCCGGTATTTTGGTATTTATTCCGTATTTGGGTGCATTTACCGGCCTTTTGCTGGCAACAGTTGCCGCGCTTTTACAATATGGCTCATGGCAGGGCTTATTGATGGTCTGGGCTGTATTCGGTGTCGGACAATTCTTGGAAAGCTTTTTCATTACGCCTAAAATCGTCGGCGACCGCATCGGTTTGTCTCCGTTCTGGGTGATTTTCTCGTTGATGGCTTTCGGACAACTGATGGGTTTTGTCGGTATGCTTTCCGGTCTGCCGCTTGCCGCCGTAACATTGGTTTTATTGCGTGAAGGCGCATCTGCCTATTTCGGCAGCCATTTCTACAAACATAAATAAATCGATAATATTAAGGCCGTCTGAAATCTAAGTTTCAGACGGCCATTGATAACAAAGAAAGTCTATATGTTAGCCATTATCGGCGGCAGCGGTTTGACCAAACTGCCGGAACTCGAAATTACCGAACGAAAAATCGTACGCACTCCATACGGCTTAACCAGCAGCCCTATTTTGTTCGGCAGGTTGGGGCGCTTGGATATTGTTTTTCTTGCCCGACACGGCTTCAGTCATACCATCGCGCCGCATGAAATCAACTACCGCGCCAATATTTGGGCGTTACATTCTTTAGGCGTTGAAAACATTATTGCCATTTCTTCAGTCGTCGGTATCAATCCTGATTTTGAAAACGGCAGCTTGGTGTTGCCGGACGATTTGATCGACTATACCTATGGCCGTAAAGATACTTTTTTTGAAGGCCAAGAATGCCCGGTTGTCCATACCGATTTTTTCAACCCTTATTGCGATGAATTGCGACAAAAGTTATTAAATATCACGAAAGCGCACAATGTGCCGATTTACGACTCCGCCGTTTATGGCTGCCTGCAAGGCCCGCGGCGTCCAACCCGCGCTGAAATCGCCCGTTATCGCCGTGACGGGGTAGATGTACTCGGTATGACCGGTATGCCTGAAGCCGTTTTGGCCAGGGAGTTGAAAATGGCCTATGCCCACTTTTGCAGCGTCAGCAGCATTGATTGCTTTGATAGCGGAGTAGGGACTGAGGGCTGTGATGAACAGACTTCTATGGCGATGACGAAAATCCGACAATTATTGAATGGTTTGTAACTGATAATGCCGTCTGAAATGATGTTTTCAGACGGCATTGTTTTATTTAAGAAGCTGTTTCACGTGCCCAATGGGGTAGGGAAGCTTTTTGTTTGCGGAACGAGGCAAGTTGCATGCCCCGACATTTTTCAAAAATCAATTCGACCCCGCTTTGCAGCTGTAAAATCAAATTGGTATGCGTTTCCGTTTTAATAAAATCGATATTGCGTTGTACCAAGCGTTGAATGACGGCATATACATCAAGGCAGCCATTTGCAAAAAACCACGGATTTAACTTTACCCAACGGCCGCCGCTTAATGCAGCATCAGGCTGAAAATCAGCACGAATCTGTGTCAAACGATTGTCGGAGAAATGCAGTTCGATATCGCCATAAAGCCAAATATTCCAGCCTTTTTGTACCAACAAGCCTTTAGGGACGCAATCAGGCGCAGGAAACATCTGCAAAATAGACTCTGCCGATTGTCCGATTTCCAGATAGTCAAATCGGCCGGTATACAAAAAATCATAAATATCAACGGCAATAGGAAAGTGGTAACGCATGGCAACAACCATAGAAAAGCAATTAACCAAGCTATCTTAAACTTAAAATATAATGAAATCAATTCTTATTACTACTTATTTATATAAGAAAGGCCGTCTGGAATTTCAGACGGCCTTGTAGGCTTTGATTTAAATCGGTATTGGTTTACTCAGCCTTTAAATCAGCCACGCATTGCTTATCGCGTGCCTCAAAAGCTTCCGCACCACCCAAGAGTTTGAGTTGCTCCTCAGGGCTGATTTTGCCGAAGTTTCGAATTTGCTCGTCAGAGAGTTTGCTTAAAGGCTGATCCCACATGCAGACGCAATAGTCTTGAGCTAATTTCTCGTTTTGCGCATCCAAACCTTTTGCCTTCAAATCAGCTTGCCATTTTTCAGCAAAAGGAATGTTTTTCACGCAAGATTCCACTACATTTTGTTTCATCTGCGGCTTGTTCATGGCGCATTGTGAGAGCAGGGCGGTCAGAGCCAGCAAAGACAAAATAATCCATGCCCAAATGCGGATGGTGCGGATTTTTGCCTTGGCTTTCTTTCTGGCCGCCAGTTGTTCTTCAGACGGCCTTTCCGTTTGTTGCTCAGTCATGCAGGCTTTCCATGCGGATCATGGTGATCGGAGCATCCACGCAACTCAACGCTTCAATCGCAGCGATAGCGCGTTTGACGTTGTGTTCCACTGTGGTGTGGGTCAGAATCACAATTTCGGCAGTACTTTGATTAATCACGCCTTTTTGAATCAGAGCCTCGATAGAAACATTTTCTTTGGCCAAGAGTGCGGCAATTTGACCCAAAGTGCCCGGTTCGTCAGTTGCTTGAACGCGCAGATAGTAGCTGCTGGTGATTTCATCCATAGACAGAATATTTTGCGCTTGAACTTGAGAAGGTTGGAATGCCAAGTGAGGAACACGATGGTCAGTTTCCGCTTCAATCAGGCGGGCAATATCAATGATGTCGGCAACTACGGCAGAAGCAGTCGGCAATGCACCGGCGCCCGCACCGTAATACAAGGTTTCACCAACCATATCGGCATTGACACGGACAGCATTCATCACGCCGTTAACGTTAGCCAGCAAACGGCTTTCAGGAATCAGAGTAGGGTGTACGCGCAACTCGATACCTTTGTCGGTTTTACGGGTAATACCCAACAACTTGATACGATAGCCAAGTTCTTCAGCGTATTTGATATCGCGGCTGTCGAGTTTGCTGATGCCTTCCAAATAACAGGCAGAAAAGTTCATCGGCGTACCAAATGCCAATGCGCTCATAATCGTAATTTTATGGCCGGCATCATGACCTTCGATATCAAAAGTAGGGTCAGCTTCTGCATAGCCCAAAGCCTGAGCTTCTTTCAAGACGTCTGCAAACGCGCTGCCTTTTTCACGCATTTCAGTAAGAATGAAGTTGCTGGTACCATTAATAATACCGGCAATACTGCGGATTTGGTTTGCAGCCAAACCTTCACGCAAAGCCTTGATAATAGGGATACCGCCGGCAACAGCAGCTTCAAACTGTACCATGACATTTTTTTCTTCCGCCAAAGGGAAAATTTCATTGCCGTATTCAGCCAGCAGTTTTTTATTGGCAGTAACAATGTGTTTGCCGTTTTCAATCGCTTTCAATACCGCATCTTTGGCAATACCGGTACCGCCAAACAATTCCACAACAACATCAACATCTTGATGTTGAACCAGCTCAAACGGATCTTTGATAAAAGCAGCATTTGGGCAAATTTGTTTGGCTTTTTCTTCGCTCAAATCACAAACAGCAGAAATACGGACTTCACGTCCCAAGCGGCGGCTGATTTCCGCAGCGTTGTCCTGCAATACAGTGGCTGTACCGCCACCGACTGTACCCAAACCTAAAAGACCGATATTTACTGGCTTCATTGTGTCTCCTTTTGAGCCGATACTTTGAAATAATCACGAAAAACCAAGGCTTGTTATAATCGCTTGCAATCGTAAATTCAGAGCAAAGCATCAATGCACAAGGTCAAACGTTGAATCCTACCTGATATTGCTTGATTTTGCACCTTTTTTTGCAAGTTTCCCAAGGCCGTCTGAAAATCGTTCTACCATAAAAACAGGAATTGCCATGAAAATCACAGAAAACCATATCGATGAAGCCACATCATTTTTTTCATCCTCACAAGGTATATTGCAAATCGGAGAACAAACATATTCAGAACCCATTTGCTGGCAAGATGGCAAAGTAAGCATCATTCCTCGAACAACCATCGAAGAATTAAATGAACAAATTTTTATATCAGCAATTGAAACAGCAGAAAACCGTCCTGAAGTCATTATTATAGGTACAGGAGAAAAACAAAAATTCCTGCATCCCAAAATTGCTGCAGCCTTATCAGCCTACGGAATCGGCTTCGAATGCATGAACACAGCTTCAGCTTGTAGAACTTTAGTTTTACTGCAAGGAGAAGAACGAAGCACATGGGCTTGGTTGTGGCCATAATTTGTAGAAAAGACTATTGCATCATGCCAGTTTATGTTCGCATAATTTATATTATGTTAAATTAATAATACTAGTATTTTAGCCTGTTAACTCCTGTTTCTCCTAGCTATACAATAACTTACACAAAAATCCTATCTGAAATTTTTCACTACGCTTTTCTTTTCATATCTAAATAAAGTAAGATTCAGTCAACGGATATCAATCTTCATATTACCATCCAATCTCTGGAGTAAAGCACCCCATGGCCGTCAATAAAATCGCCCGTAAAAGCAGCAAGTTCCGCGTTGTCTTTACCGTCCCCGATTTCTGTTGGCCGCCTCCACCCGCTCCCCCTTCCGTTCCACCCATCCCCTTCTCACTCTTTGCCGACCTCGGCGGTGCCAAGACCGTTGCCAAAGACGTACGCCTCAACCGCAAACCTGCTTTTGTCTTTAATGCCAGTAAGACGGATAAAACTTATGGCGACGAAATCGCCCTTCCGGG
>NZ_JBQCWS010000002.1:60050-421803 GCF_051957155.1 Neisseria sp. P0019.S002 | reverse complement strand
CATATGAAAATTGTTGCTTACCCAATTTAAAAGGGACTGAGGCATCTATTTCAGCCGTAATGACTTTCATACGTGAAGCATCAGTACTATCGTCTTCTTCCGATACCGGGATACTTTGCCGCATACCGGTACCACGCTTATAAGATAACTTGCCCTCAAGCTGCCAGTATCCCAAATAGGCACGATGGCGAAGCTCAGCCTCCCAACCAGCCATGCGATGACGCTGCACCTCAATTTCCGTATCATCAATATATTTGGAAACCTGTCTAGACCATAATTTAGCAGCAACTGTAGCCTTATGATGACCATTACGCCAAATCATACGCTCCGCAGTCAAATCGTTACCATATTGTTTACCATTATAATCATAATTTACGGTATAACCTTCAGTCGCCTCATGATAGCGGTAACCACTATGATTAAAAGAGAATAGCCATTTTTGGGCCGGTACCGAATAATGCACACTATAACTCCTAGAACCGCTTTTAGTTTCGATACCATTTTCATCAGTTAACTCTGTTTGATGTGCTAAACCGCGTCCATAGGAAACATAAAATAGATCACTTAAGCCAAATGGATTATCCACTGATAAGGAAGAATTACCTCGATATTTACCTGTAGTTTTACTGCCAGAATCATCTATACCAATACTGACTCGAACCGGCTTGTCTTGTCGCCAATTTACGAGTAAATCACTTTTACCTTCTTCCTCGGATGGCATAATTTGGATATCCGCCTCTATACTTGGCAAGCGACGTAAATTTTCTAAACCTTGTTCTACATCTTGTAAATTTAGTATTTTATTTTTACGCAAAGGGAATTTATTGTTAAATGCACTAATACTTCCCTCAGCTGTTTTTTTATTTCTCTTTTCTTGATAACGAATATCCCCTACTTCACCTGCTATTATATCTATTTTCAATATTCCATCAGTCATATCCTGTGGTTGTATAATTGCCTGAGAAGTAATATAGCCATGCGAGAGTAAGATTTGTTGAGTGGCCTTTTGCAACTTTTGCAGATTATTGGCACCCAAGCACATCCCTGACTGAAAACCAGTTTTTTCAATTGCTTCACTAGGCAAAAAAGAAAATGCTCTGTTAGTCCCACTAGTTAAATCAATATGCTTAACTTGTGTACAAGGTATTTCACCATTTTCGAGAAGATAAGAAATAGTTTCAGATGCTCGTTCAAGCATTACATCTGATTCCATTTGTAATTTTGCATCAATTGACTGCTGATGCTGCATAGACCGGATTAATTCTGCATCATTGCTATCACCAGCCAAAGCATAATTTGGCAAAAATATTAGAGCAGGAAATAGGGATAAAACATGAATTTTCATTTTATTAATAATAATTGACAAAACGCCATGCTATCATGATAAAATAGATATGTAAAATTAAATTAATTATTATAACTCTTTGAATCTTAACCCCACCACAAACCAATAAATACAAAAATGCCCGAAGCCAAAAGCCTCGGGCATTTTTAATATTTGGTGGGTCCGGTGGGTTTCGAACCCACGACCAAGGGATTATGAGTCCCCTGCTCTAACCCCTGAGCTACAGACCCGTCAAGAGTAGATGCGGATTATAGCATAACTTGTTGCTTGTTCAAGATGCCGAGCAAATGTTTCAGACGGCCTGTTGGTTTTCTATTCGGGCATTATGCCGATACGCCCAATGCTTCCCAAACTTTCAAAGCGTCCGATGTTGCTTTGACATCGTGAACACGGATGATTTGCGCGCCTCTAGCCACTGTGGCCAAAGCGGCTGCGACGCTGCCGTGTACGCGTTTGGCGGCATCTTGTTCGCCTGTCAGCTCGCCAATCATACGTTTGCGCGATACACCGATCAGAAGGGGGAATCCGGTTGCGTCCATCAATTCAGGCAAATGTTTTATCAGGGTGATGTTGTGTTGCAGGTTTTTGCCGAAACCGAAGCCGGGGTCTAGCGTGATGCGTTCAGGGGCAATGCCTGCTTGAACGCATTCTGCCGCGCGTACTTTTAAATAACGCGCGACTTCTTCGACGACATCTTGATATTGCGGATTAAGCTGCATGGTTTTGGGCAAACCCTGCATGTGCATGAGACACACGCCTGTATTCGGCTGTTGCGCCAACAATGCGACTGCGCCTTCATCACTCAATGCGGCAACATCGTTGATAATATCGACGCCGCCTTGCGCCAAGGCTTTTTCCATAATCGCCGTGCGGCGCGTGTCCAAGCTGACGGGAACATTCCACTTGGCGACTTCCGCCAAAACCGGCTGCACCCTGGCCCATTCTTCTTCGAGAGAAACATCATCCGAACCCGGACGGGTAGATTCGCCGCCGATATCGAGAATATCCGCGCCGTCTTTCAGCAGCTGCTCGGCATGTGCCAATGCTATTTGGACATTTTGCGAATAGGTGCCGCCATCGGAAAATGAATCGGGGGTCAGATTGACGATGCCCATGATTTTCGGTTTGTCTAAGGCGATTTCAAATCGGCCTGCCTGCCAAATGTGCGTGTTCATAATGCTTCCATTGATGAAATAATAGGATAGAGGCCGTCTGAAACTTTTCAGACGGCCTTTAGGTTTTGACTTCAAACAGTCAATTACATTCCGCCGTAATTCGGCCCGCTTGCGCCTTCGGGGCAAATCCAAGTGATGTTTTGCGTCGGGTCTTTGATGTCGCACGTTTTGCAGTGGACGCAGTTGGCGGCGTTGATTTGCAGACGCGGACTGCCGTTTTCTTCGACGATTTCATATACGCCGGCCGGACAATAGCGCGTCTCAGGCGAGGCGTATTCTTTGTAGTTTACGTCTATCATGACCTGCGGGTTTTTCAGTACCAAATGGTCAGGCTGGTTTTCTTCGTGCGCAAGGTTGGCGAGGAAAACGCTACTCAAGCGGTCGAAGGTCAACACGCCGTCGGGTTTCGGATAATCAATCGGCTTGCATTCGGCGGCTTTTTTGAGCTGCTCGTTGTCTTTGCCGTGATGTTTCAAGGTCCACGGGGCTTTGCCTCTGAAAATCATTTGGTCGATACCGGTATAGACGGAGCCGAGGTAAACACCCCATTTAAATGACGGACGGACATTGCGCGCGGCGTAAAGCTCTTGATACAGCCAGCTTTGTTCAAAGCGTTGCTGATAATCGGCCGCTTCTTTGCCGCTGTCGAAGCTTTCCACTTCTTCGAGGTTTTCCAACAAAGGGAACACGGCTTCTGCGGCAAGCATGGCGGATTTCATGGCCGTATGGATGCCTTTGATGCGTGGCATATTCAGGAAACCTGCGGCATCGCCGACCAAAACGCCACCTTTAAACGAGAGTTTCGGCAGGCTTTGCAAACCGCCTTCAATCAGCGAACGCGCGCCATACGCGATACGGCGGCCACCTTCAAAGGTTTTGCGGATTTCAGGATGGGTTTTGAAACGTTGGAACTCTTCAAACGGCGACAGATAAGGGTTTTGATAATCCAAGCCGACCACAAAGCCGACAGCGACTTTGTTTTCGTCAAAATGATAAATAAACGAGCCGCCGTAGGTTTTGCTGTCCAACGGCCAGCCTGCACTGTGCATCACCAAACCGGGCTGATGTTTTTCAGACGGCACTTCCCAAATTTCTTTAATGCCCAAGCCGTAAGTTTGCGGCTCGCTGTTTTGGTCGAGCTTAAATTGTTCAATGACTTGCTTGGAAAGCGAGCCGCGACAGCCTTCGGCAAATATGGTTTGCTGCGCCCAAAGCTCCATGCCGGGCTGGAATGAATCGGTCGGTTCGCCGTCTTTTCCCACACCCATATTGCCGGTCGCAATGCCTTTGACCGAACCGTCTTCGTGATACAGCACTTCGGCAGCGGCAAAGCCCGGATAGATTTCCACACCCAAATTTTCCGCCTGCTCCGCCAGCCAGCGCACGACTTCGCCCAAGCTGGCAATATAGTTCGCATGGTTGTCGAAATTCGGGGTAACCGGCAAGTTGAAGGCTTTTTTCTCGGTCAGGAACAAAACCCTGTCCTTTGTCACTGTACGCGTCAGCGGCGCGCCTTTTTCTTTCCAATCAGGAATCAGCTCATTCAAAGAAATCGGATCGATGATGGCACCTGCAAGCGAGTGCGCACCGGCCTCCGAACCCTTCTCCACCACGCAAACGCTGATTTCACGTCCATTCTTTTCGGCAAGCTGCTTGAGTTTGATGGCGGCGGACAAACCCGACGGGCCTGCGCCGACAATCACGACATCGTATTGCATACTGTCGCGTTCGATGGTTTCTGTCATAGTGGTTCCTGTATTGTCATTATTCAATTTAATCCGCTAATTATACAGCCTGGACATATAGTTACCAAATACAACAAAAGGCCGTCTGAAACTTTACTCAAATTTCAGACAGCCTTTACTGTGTTCAAAAGATTACTGCGCTTTGGTTTCCGTTACAAAACCGATTTTGCTGATACCGGCTTCGCGCGCCGCTTGCAGGGCTTGGTTGACATAATCGTATTCAACCGCTTTATCCGCCGCAATCGCCACAATCACATCTTCGTTTTTCGCTTTGGCTTCTTTCAGCTTGGCAGTTACCGTTGCCAAATCCACTTTGGTATCGGAATCGCCGCCAACGACATAAGCACCACTGGCATCAATGCTCAAACGCAAAGGATCTTTAGGCTGCTGCTTATCCTCTTTCGCCGCTTTTTCCGAGGCAGTCGGCAACTCCAAAGGAATCGAGTGGGTCAGCACCGGCATGGTAATCATAAATACAATCAGCAACACCAGCATCACGTCCACTAAAGGCGTAACGTTGATATCCGACATCGGCGCATCATCGCCGGAATTCATTGATCCGAAAGCCATGGTTTAATCCTTTTGGTTCAGAAGGCGGACATGCAGGTCATGTGCAAATGCGTCCATATCTTGCGCGATGGTTTTCGTACCGCGATTGAGGAAGTTGTACGCCAATACGGCCGGAATCGCCACAAACAGGCCGACAGCAGTCGATACCAAAGCCTCACCAATCGGACCGGCTACCGCAGCAATGCTCATTTGACCGCTTTCGCTGATGCCGATCAGGGCATGGTAAATACCCCAAACAGTACCCAACAGACCGATAAACGGAGCTGTTGCGCCGATGGAGGCCAACGCGGTCATGCCATAGTCGAACTGACGCATGGTTTGGGACATACTGTTGCGGATGTGAACAACCAAGTATTCGTTCAAAGGCAATTCGTCAATCAGCGATTTGCTTGTCGTTTGACGGTAGTTTTGGTATGCGCGCAGAGACTCATCGGCAACATTGCTCATTGGTGCTTCTACCGCTTTGGCTTTCTGTACAGCATCGGCCAGAGTAAACGCATTCAGCATCAACTCTTTTACCTGAGCATTGCCTTTTTTCGCTTTGCAGTATTTGATGCAGCGGATCACGATAACGCTCCATGTTACCACGCTCATCAACAACATCAGGACAAATACACCAATCAGTACCACATCACCTGATTTGAAAACTAAACTTAAATCCATAATTTTTCCAAGTTAAAAATAAAATTAAAATTTCTATCGGGTCATTTAAAATTATTTCCCAACAGCATATATTTTCTAATCAATCAGCTTAGGCCTAGATACTTATTCGAGCGTGAATTTGACAGGTACTTTAAATTCAGTCCAAACGCTTGCATGACAGCTACCATCCTTAACGGCTTTACGCGCTGCGTTATCCAGACGACTATAACCACTTGATTTATTCACACTAATTGAATCCACTTTACCGCCGGGACCAACCAAGACTTTCAAAACAACCAAGCCCTCTTCACCATTTTCAGTGGACAGTGAAGGATACGGAGGTCTTGGAATATGGCAGGTTCCTTTTGCCGGATTGCCTTTACTGCTGCCGGCACCTGTACCGCTGCCACCACCTCCGCCACCGGTACCGGAGCCATGTTCGCCTTTCGCACCACCGCTGCCGGATCCGCTGCCTTCGCCACGGCCGCTGCCTGTACCTTTCGTACCGCCGCCGTTGCCTTTTCCTTCTCCGCTCAAGGCCTTGCCTTCGCCGTTGCCTTTACCGTTTTCCGCAGTATTCGGCCCGGTTTTGCTGCCTGAGTATTCAGATGCTTTGGGAGATGGTTTAGGTTCTGCCTTCGGCTCTGGTTTTGGTTCAGGTTTTGGCTCGGGCTTCGGCTCAGGTTTGGGTTCCGGCTTAGGCTCGGGCTTAGGTTTCTCGATAGGTTTCGGTTTTTCCTTTTGCTGTACGATATCCGCTTTTTCTTTTTTCGTTACCACAGGTTTGATAACAGGTTTGGGCGGCTCGACAGGCTTAGGTTTGGGTTTCGGCTTGGGTTTTGGTTGTTCGGGGGTAGGCTCGGGGGCGGCAGGTGCGCCTTCGCCCTCAGGGCTACCGTCGCCACCGCCGAAATCGCCCAAATCGACAAATTCAATATTCGCCATTTCGACAGGAGGTGGTTTGTGCGCGTGCCATAAAAGTGCAACCAAGCCGACGTGAATCAACGCAACGGAAGTCACGACGGCTGGAGTTAAAATTCGTTTTTTATCCATAATTCCGTTATGTTAATAGCAACAATTCCCGTTTGCAAGTCGTTTTACAGTCAAAATAAGCATTAATGCTTATAGAGAAAGTTTATAGACCTGCTGTTTTAAAGGCTGCATATCATAATATGATATTAGCTCTCATTACTAATATTATCAAACAAGCGGCCATCTGAAAAGATAAACGGTATTAAAAAAGCCATCGACTCTTACAATATTTATGCCATCCGCACATCAGGCCAATATTGAAACCTCATCAGACCGATAAAAATTCAAATGGTTTCAAACCATCTGTATTTTTTATCCATAAAACATCAGGCCGTCTGAAAACATTCTTTCAGACGGCCTGATTCAAACAAAATCATTTTTTCCGTTTCGCCCTTGGGTGCGCCTCATCATAAACGCGCGCCAAATGGTCAAAGTCCAGCTTTGTATAAACTTGCGTAGCGGAAAGGTTGCTGTGACCCAACAATTCCTGTACGGCGCGGATATCGCCCGATGCCTGCAAAAGATGGGTTGCATAGCTGTGGCGCATCATGTGCGGCGAGATATGGCTGGCACTGCCCACGCGCACTGCCCACGCCTGCAGGCGTTTTTGAATTTGACGTTGCCCCAGCCTGCCGCCGTTCTTATTAGTAAACAAGGCCTGCTCGCCCTCTTTGGCAATACGCACTGCCAAATAATCGCGCAATGCCGCAATGCTCTTGCCCACCAAAGGCACTTGCCGCTGCTTGCCGCCTTTACCCTTCACACTGACCCAGCCTTCGTCCAAAACGATACCGTCCAGATTCAAACCTTGTATCTCGCTCAGGCGCAAACCGCTGCCATACATCAATTCAAACATGGCCTTATCGCGCACGTCCAACTCGTCATCAACTGGCGCATGGTCAAGGATATGGTTTAAAGGTTCTTGCGGCAGCGCTTTGGGCAGGCGTTCGGGCAGGCGCGGCGCTTTCATATTAAATGTCGGGTCACTTTCCATGACTTCTATCTGCACCAGCCAACTGCAATATTGCCGCCACACCGACAATTTCCGCGCCAAGCTGCTTTCGCTCAAGCCCTTTTGCGACAGCTTTTTCAATACCGCCACAAAATCACGGCGCGTCGGCAGGCCGTTTCCCAGATTATCGGGCAACAGGCGCATCAACTCGCTCAAATCGCGCCGATAAGCGGAAACGGTATGCTCCGACTTGCCTTGTTGCAGCAAGGTTTTCAGATAGCGCTCAAGATGAAGCGCAAAATTGTTTGATTCCGCCATTTCAGACGGCCTCCAATGCTGCTTTCAAGGCCGAAGGCAGACGACAGACACGCTGCTTGCCATAATCGAAACACACCATGCCCGTCTGCACTTTCGCCAGCACAAGGCCGTCTGAAATCCTACGGATACGGTACAGCAAAGAAAAGCCCACACCGGCCACGCTTGCAGCCCCCATTTCTATCAACAACTCATCGCCATGATGACCTTGTGCCAAATACTGTACCGCTGCATCCGCCATAATCAGGCCAGCCCCTCCGGCATCCATTTCACTCCAACCCAGCTTCGCCAGCCAACGCATCCTCACTTCATGGCACAAACGCAACACCGCATCGTTCGCCAAATGGCCACCATAGTTCACATCGCCCACCTGCACCGTCAAGGCCGTCTGAAACAAAGGCTTATCACACTCGGCCACCGAAATCCTATCCATTTTGCACACCCGTTTTCAATACTACGCCATTATAAACCGAGACCCTGTTCGTTAATATATAAAAACAATGTAGCAGCTTGTAGTTTTTCATAGCAAAAAACATTATAATTTATCGGATAAATTTACCCTTCACTACTTCAGGAGCTCCTCATGGCACTCGTATCCATGCGCCAATTATTGGACCATGCTGCCGAAAACAGCTACGGTCTGCCCGCATTCAACGTTAACAACCTCGAACAGATGCGCGCCATCATGGAGGCGGCCGACCAAGTCAACGCCCCCGTTATCGTTCAAGCATCCGCAGGCGCACGCAAATACGCAGGTGCCCCATTCCTGCGCCATCTGATTTTGGCCGCAGTCGAAGAATTCCCGCACATCCCTGTCGTGATGCACCAAGACCACGGCGCATCTCCTGATGTGTGCCAACGCTCCATCCAACTGGGCTTCTCCTCCGTGATGATGGACGGCTCGCTGATGGAAGACGGCAAAACCCCTTCTTCTTACGAATACAACGTCAACGCCACCCGTACCGTGGTCAACTTCTCCCACGCTTGCGGCGTGTCCGTTGAAGGCGAAATCGGCGTATTGGGCAACCTCGAAACCGGCGAAGCCGGCGAAGAAGACGGCGTCGGTGCAGTGGGCAAACTTTCCCACGACCAAATGCTGACCAGTGTTGAAGATGCCGTACGTTTCGTTAAAGATACCGGCGTTGACGCACTGGCGATTGCCGTTGGCACCAGCCATGGCGCATACAAATTCACCCGTCCACCCACAGGCGATGTATTGCGTATCGACCGCATCAAAGAAATCCACCAAGCCCTGCCTAATACCCACATCGTGATGCACGGCTCCAGCTCCGTTCCGCAAGAATGGCTGAAAGTCATCAACGAACACGGCGGTAAAATCGGTGAAACCTACGGCGTACCTGTAAAAGAAATCGTCGAGGGCATCAAACACGGCGTGCGCAAAGTCAACATCGACACCGACCTGCGCCTTGCCTCTACCGGCGCCATCCGCCGCTTCATGGCAGAAAACCCGTCCGAATTTGACCCGCGCAAATACCTGAGCAAAACCGTCGAAGCCATGAAACAAATCTGTCTTGACCGCTACCTCGCATTCGGTTGCGAAGGCCAAGCCGACAAAATCAAACCGATTTCTTTGGAAAAAATGGCAACCAAATACGCCAAAGGCGAATTGAACCAAATCGTTAAATAATCCGTAGATCAGATTAACACTAAGGCCGTCTGAAAACTTGAAAATAAGGTTTCAGACGGCCTTAGCTTTGGGGAAATTTATAGTAAAATCCCCCCGCCGACTACCCATCAAAACACATCGAAAGCAAACATGAAACTCGCCGTTATTTTGCCGGCCTATTGCGCCGAAGCTTATTTGCCCGAATGCTTGGATTCGGTATTGAATCAAACATTCCGTGACTTTTTCGTCATCGCCGTCAACGATGCTTCAACAGACAAAACCGGCGAAATCCTCGAGGCTTACGCAGCCAAAGATTCACGTTTGCAGGTTTTCCACCTTCCGGAAAACAGGGGCGAGCCGTTTGCCTGCCAATTTGCCATGGATATGCTCAAAGACGTAGAGGTCGAATATGTGGCACGAATGGATGCGGACGATATTTGCGCCTTGGATCGTTTTGAAAAACAAATTCAATTCTTAGACAGTCATCCCGAAATCGATATTGTCGGCAGCCAAGCCACCATCTTTTTCGACGACCAATCCGGAAGAGAACCCGTTTTAAGCGATCTCCCCCTGCTCGACAAAGACATTAAAGCTTTTCTCTCCTTTGCCGCCCAAAACATGTTCAACCCCACCACCATGTGGCGGCACGACAGCATTAAAAACCTCGGGATAAACTACACCGCGACGGAAACCGCGCCCGATTTCCATATGTGGGTGCAATGCGCCCTACATGGCAAAACCTTTGCCAACCTGCCCGAACCTTTGTTGTTTTACAGGATACACCAAACTCAAGAAAGCAAAAAAAGAGACAAAATCAACAGATCCGTCCAGTACACCATGGAGTTGTGGATCAGTCATCTCTTCCCTGATTTGAACGCGACGGAAGTAACGCTCTTAAGCCGCATCTTATACGAAAAGCAACTGCGTTTGACCACCGAAGAGCTGAAAACCATTTTTGCCGCCTATGACAGAATCAGCAAAGACCGCAGCATTTCATTGTTTGGCGAAGACCGCAATACCATGTTCGACATGATAGACAAGTTCTTCAATTTCTTAAAAAGTCAGTTAAAATTCACTTAAATCATAAAAGGCCGTCTGAAACCTAAGTTTCAGACGGCCTTTGTCTATTTCAAGATCAATCCAAATCAGAACAAGCCGTGAATCACGCCGCCTGCGTCCACATCGATTTTCTCAGCGGCCGGAACTTTCGGCAGACCCGGCATTTTCATCATATTGCCGCACAACGCAACGATGAAGCCTGCGCCTGCGGAAACAGTGATACCGCGCACGGTAATGCGGAAGCCTTCGGGGCAGCCTAACAGTTTAGCGTTGTCGCTCAAAGAGTATTGGGTTTTCGCCATGCAGATCGGCATTTTGTCCAAGCCCAGTTTTTCCAGTGAAGCGATTTCGGCAGAAGCCTCTGCGCTGAAATCAACATCTTCCGCGCCGTACACTTTTTGGGCAATCGCACGGATTTTGTCTTTGATGCTCAATTCGACATCGTAGGCGAAGCCGAAGTTATTCGGTTGATTCTCGATGGCGTTGACGACTTTATGCGCCAAATCCGCGCCGCCCGCGCCGCCTTTGCCCCATACTTCGGTCAGGGAAACTTCGACGCCGTGTTCCGCGCAGGCTTTTTCAATCATGGCCAACTCGGCATCGGAGTCGGACACGAAGCGGTTGATGGCAACCACCACAGGCAGGCCGAATACGTTTTTCAGGTTGGAAATGTGTTTCAAGAGATTAGGCAGACCTTTTGCCAAAGCGTCGAGGTTTTCTTCGCCGAGGTTGGCGCGTTCTACGCCGCCGTTGTATTTCAAGGCGCGGACGGTGGCCACGACAACAGCCGCATCAGGTTTCAAATCCGCCAGACGGCATTTGATGTCGCAGAATTTTTCCGCACCCAAATCCGCGCCGAAGCCTGCTTCGGTTACGGCGTAATCGGCAAGGTGTTTCGCCAGACGTGTGGCGGTAACGGAGTTGCAACCGTGGGCGATGTTGGCAAACGGGCCGCCGTGTACAAAGGCAGGCGTGCCTTCGATGGTTTGTACCAAGTTAGGCTTAATCGCATCTTTGAGCAATGCCGCCATCGCGCCATTTGCTTTCAAATCTTTGGCGTAAACAGGGCTGCCGTCTTTGGCATAGGCGACAAGGATGTTGCCCAAACGCTCTTTCAAATCGCTGATGTCTTTAGCAAGACAGAATACCGCCATCACTTCGGACGCAACGGTAATGTCGAAACCGTCGGGACGCATCACGCCGTCAACAGGTTTTCCCATGCCGTCGATGATGTTGCGCAACTGACGGTCGTTCATATCGACCACGCGACGCCACAGCACGCGTTTCGGATCGATGTTCAACTCATTGCCTTGATAGATATGGTTGTCGAGCATGGCGGCAAGTAAGTTATTCGCCGCGCCGATGGCGTGGAAGTCGCCGGTGAAGTGCAGGTTGATGTCTTCCATCGGCAAAACTTGGGCATAGCCGCCGCCTGCCGCACCGCCTTTAACACCAAACACCGGACCCAAAGAAGGTTCGCGCAGGGCGATAACAGAATCTTTGCCGATGTGGCGCAATGCGTCCGCCAAACCGATGGTTACGGTGGTTTTACCCTCACCCGCAGGAGTCGGATTAATGGCGGTAACCAAAATCAGACGGCCTTGTTTTTGCGGCAGCTTGAATGCTTCGGCAGGATTGATTTTGGCTTTGTAATGGCCATAGGGCTCGATGTTGTCAACGTTCAAACCCAGCTTGGCGGCAATTTCACCAATCGGGCGCATGGTGGAAGACTGGGCAATTTCAGCATCGGTTTTGAAGCTCATGATTTTCCTTTATTGAGTGAGGGAAGGCCGTCTGAAACAATCTCAAGAGACGGCTGGAAGAAAAAGAATATTCGTTCTATTATAACGTTTTCCAAGAATAAACCGCAGTGAAAATTTCGATATTTCATCAACAAGCGGATTCATATTGTCAACAATTCAAAACAAAAGGAAAAAACATGAGCAGCAACGCATGGCTGTTTTGGGCATTAGCATCGGCAGGCTTCGCCTCATTGACCGCCATTTTCGCCAAAATGGGTTTACAGGGCATAGATTCAGATTTCGCCACATTTATCCGCACCTTGGTCATCCTCGCCGCTTTGGTATTGTTTTTAACCTATACCGGCAAATGGCAGGGCGTGAACGGCTTTACCGGCCGCAACTGGACATTCCTCATCCTATCCGGCCTTGCTACCGGCGCATCTTGGCTTGCCTACTTCAAAGCCCTGCAACTGGGCAACGCCTCGCAAGTCGCACCCGTCGACAAATTCAGCCTGGTCTTGGTCGCCCTGATGGCCGTCGTTTTCTTAGATGAACGCCCAAGCACGCAGGAGTGGATAGGCTTAGGCTTGGTAACGGCAGGCGTATTGACTTTGGCTTTGAAACGATAAAGATTGGGACATCAAAAAAGGCCGTCTGAAAAATTTCAGACGGCCTTTGCTTTGTTTCAAACAATCAGCTCACAATTAATTTGAACCGACTTTGATTTTTTGCCACAAGTTGACAGACAGTTTTTTCGCATCTGCGCTCATTTGAGGCATGACGAAACCGTCTTTCATGTCTTGCTCGTTCGGGAAAATAGAACGTGTATTCACCAGCTCGGCAGGCATTTTTTCGCGTGCAGGTTTGCTGGCCGGTGCGAAGGTTACGGCAATACCGTTTTTCGCAGCCACTTCGGGATCAAGTGTGTAGTTGATGTATTTGTGGGCATTGACGATGTTTTTCGCATCGGCCGGAATCAGCCAAGATTCAATCCAGAAGCCCATGCCTTTTGGCGTCAACACTTCGATGCCGACGTTGTTTTTCACTTCTTCGGAACGTGCTTTGGCCAAGTTCAAGTCGCCGCCGTTACCTGCCGCCAAGCAGATGTCGCCGCGCGCCAGTTCGTCAATGATGGAAGGGCTGAAACGTTTTACATCAGGACGGATGGTTTTCAAAACTTCCGCCGCCGCTTTCAAATCTTCAGGATTCGAGCCTTTAGGATCTTTACCCAAGTAGTTCAACAAGATTGGGAACATTTCGCTCGGGGTATCCCACAAAGCGATGCCGCAAGATTTCAGCTTGTTGGTGTATTCGGGTTTGAACAGCAAATCCCAGCCGTTTTCAGGCAATTTTCCGCCCAAAAGCTCCTTGCCCTTCGCCGTAATCGCAATCGTATTCACACCTGAGAAGTATGGGACGGCGTATTGATTGCCCGGGTCGGCGGTTTCCAACATCTTCAGCAATTCAGGGTCGATGTTTTTATAGTTCGGAATCAGATCCTTATTGATTTTTTGGTATGCACCCGCCTCAATTTGGCGCGGCAGGAAGGCAATACCGGGCACAACCAAGTCATAGCCGGATTTGCCGGTCAGCATTTTGGCTTCCAGCGTTTCGTTGTTTTCATACAAATCGTAAGTCAGCTTCAAATTGTTGGCTTTTTTGAAGTCTTCGACTGTACTTTCGTCAACGTAGTTTGACCAGTTGTAGATATTCAAAGTATCGGTAGCGGCTGCCTCGGCATTGGCAGCAGGCGCGCTGCCTGCTTGAGGTTGCTCGGCTTTTTTCTCGCCACCGCCGCACGCGGCCAAAGACAATGCGGCCAATACGGCTAATACAGATTTTTTCATACGGGCAGATTCCTGATGAAAGAGTGGTTAATGTCAATAAATAAGAAACCCTGCACCCCATAAATACCCCGGCGCAGAGTTAGGCTATTGTAATGGAAACGTAAGCAAACGCAAAGCAATATCCATCTGATTTTTATTGAAATAAGGCAAAGCAACACCATCTTTTTCCCAAAAGCGTTGCACCAGCTGTCGTTTTTGGGCAAAATACGGCTGATTTGCGCGCGTTTATAGAGAAAAAGCTTGCATATAAGGAAATCTGTCTTTAAAATTGCGCGTTTACAGAATTTATTTTTCAGGAGATATTCAATATGGCAAACAGCGCACAAGCCCGCAAACGTGCCCGCCAGTCGGTTAAACAACGCGCCCACAACGCCAGCCTGCGTACTGCATTCCGTACCGCTGTGAAAAAAGTGTTGAAAGCAGTTGAAGCCGGCGACAAAGCTGCTGCTCAAGCAGTTTACCAAGAATCCGTTAAAGTTATCGACCGTATCGCTGACAAAGGCGTATTCCACAAAAACAAAGCAGCCCGTCATAAAAGCCGTCTGTCTGCTAAAGTAAAAGCTTTGGCTTAATACTGACGCAGATGCCGGGAATCCTGACAATCAAAACAGGATAATCGAGCTGATACGATGCCCCTGAGGTCTTGCCTTTCAGGGGCATTGCCGTATTCACAGTCCAAACCAACTAAATAAAACCATTTACCCTTTCATCAGGCCGTCTGAAAAACAACGGAAACTCTCATGAACAAGATGTTGAAACATTCCCTAAGTATCGGATTCATTGCCGCAGCCCCGCTGGCCGCCGCCGATACCGCCCTACACTGCACCACCATTCAAGACAACGCCACCCGTTTGGCGTGTTACGACAACATCTACTCGGCGCAACTCCCCCCTCAATCCCCACTGCCGCAAGCGCAAACCGAAAGCACCAAAACACCGGTTGACCTCGAACAAAGCGTGCGCAAGAGCATTGAGAAAAAAGAAGCGGCCATCGTATTCGACAACCCTACCCATCCGAATATTTCAGACGACGTATTAAGCGAAACTGCCGACAGCTACACGCCTTTAAGCCTGATGTACGATTTGGATAAAAACGACACTCGCGGCCTGTTGAGCGTACGCGAGCACAACCCTATGTACCTCATGCCCGTTTGGTACAACAGCAGCCCCAACTACCACCCGGAATCCCCCAGTCGCGGCGTAACCACACAGGAAAAATTCAGCGAGCAAAAACGCCTCGAAACCAAAATGCAGGTTTCCTTCAAAAGCAAGATTGCCGAAGATTTATTCAAGACCCGTGCCGACGTATGGTTTGGCTACACCCAAAAATCCGACTGGCAAATCTTTAACCAAGGCCGCAAATCCGCTCCGTTCCGCAATACCGACTACGAGCCTGAAATCTTCATTACCCAACCCGTTAAAGCAGACCTGCCTTTCGGCGGCAAACTGCGCATGGTTGGCGCAGGTTTTGTTCACCAATCCAACGGTCAAAGCCGCCCCGAATCACGCTCATGGAACCGCGTTTACGCCATGGCCGGTATGGAATGGGGCAAGCTGACCGTTATTCCTAGAGTTTGGATGCGTGCCTTCGACCAAAAAGGGGATGACGATGACAATCCGGACATCAACAAATACATGGGCTACGGCGACTTAAAAGTCCAATACCGTTTCAACGATAAGCAAAATGTTTATTCCGTCCTGCGTTACAACCCGAAAAGCGGACGCGGTGCCGTTGAAGCGGCCTATACTTTCCCCATCAAAGGCAAACTCAAAGGCGTTGTCCGCGGCTTCCACGGCTACGGCGAAAGTCTGATTGACTACAACCACAAACAAAACGGCATCGGCTTCGGCCTGATGTTCAACGACTGGGACGGCATCTAAATGACCCCATATTATTTCAGACGGCCTTTGCAATCAAAGCGGCCGTCTGAAACAATAAAACAAAACAAGCCATTCGTTTAAAATACTCGTTTCCTAGCGTCCAAACGCGTATAATGCAAAGTTTGGGCAAAACTTGCCGGAATGAAACAAAGATGACAGAAGCCGCAGCCGAAAGCGGAAAAATCGCCAAGGCTTTAAAGAAATACCTAATTACAGGCGTGCTGGTTTGGTTGCCGATTGCTGTAACCATCTGGGCGATGAGCTATATCATCTCCGCCGCCGACAAACTGATCAACCTATTACCGGAAAGCTGGCAGCCCCAGCATTTCTGGGGGTTCAACATACCCGGCTTGGGCATTGTTGCCGCCACAGTCGTCTTATTCGTTACCGGCGTATTCGCCGCCAACGTATTGGGCAGACGGATTCTCGGCGCGTGGGACAGCCTTTTGGGACGCATTCCCGTCGTCAAATCCATCTACTCCAGCGTTAAAAAAGTTTCCGAATCCCTGCTCTCCGACAGCAGCCGCTCGTTCAAAACCCCCGTACTGGTTCCCTTTCCACAACCGGGCATTTGGACGATAGCCTTTGTTTCCGGCCATATCCCCGCCAAACTCAAAGGCAGCCTACCGCAAGATGACGACTATATTTCCGTTTACGTCCCAACCACGCCCAACCCGACCGGCGGCTATTACATCATGGTTAAAAAAAGCGACGTTTGCGAGCTGGACATGAGTGTGGATCAGGCATTGAAATATGTGATTTCGCTGGGCATGGTCATGCCGGACGACTTACCGGTTAAAGCCCTACCCACCCAAAAGCCGTCTGAAGACGGTGATACCGAACATAACAATTAAGGTCTTCTTTTTTCAGACGGCCTTTCCTTCTTTTCAAATTGAACAATATAAAAAGGTGATTTTATGCGTACCAACTATTGCGGCCTTATCAGCGAGCAATACTTAGACCAAACCGTTACCGTCAAAGGCTGGGTACACCGCCGACGCGACCACGGCGGTGTGATTTTTATCGACCTGCGCGACCGCGAAGGCATCGTTCAAGTCGTTATCGACCCTGATACTCCGGAAGCATTTGCCGCTGCCGACTCTTCCCGCAACGAATACGTTTTGAGCATTACCGGCCGCGTACGCAACCGTCCCGAAGGCACGACCAACGACAAAATGATTTCCGGAAAAATCGAAATCCTTGCCAAAGAAATCGAAGTTTTGAACGCTGCCGCTACGCCTCCGTTCCAAATTGACGATGAAAACATCAGCGAAAACGTTCGCCTGACCAACCGCGTTATCGACTTGCGCCGTCCTGCCATGCAACGCAACCTGCGTCTGCGTTACCAAGTGGCCATGGGGGTTCGCCGCTACTTGGACGCACAAGGCTTCATCGACATCGAAACACCGATGCTGACCCGCTCCACTCCGGAAGGCGCACGCGACTACCTCGTGCCGAGCCGCGTTCATCCGGGCGAATTCTTCGCTCTGCCGCAATCTCCACAATTGTTCAAACAATTGCTGATGGTTGCCGGTTTCGACCGTTACTACCAAATCACCAAATGTTTCCGTGACGAAGACTTGCGTGCCGACCGCCAACCTGAATTCACTCAAATCGACTTGGAAACCTCGTTCTTGGACGAGGATGAAATCATGGACATCACTGAAGGCATGGCCAAACAAGTCTTCAAAGATGCTTTGAACGTAGATTTGGGCGATTTCCCACGCATGCCTTACTCTGAAGCCATGTTCTACTACGGCTCTGACAAACCGGATATGCGCATCAACTTGAAATTTACCGAGTTGACCGACCTGATGAAAACGGAAGAATTTAAAGTTTTCCGTGGCGCAGCCGACATGAAAGGCGGCCGCGTAGTCGCTCTGCGCGTGCCTAACGGTGCGAAATTCAGCCGCAAAGAAATCGACGAATACACTAAATTTGTCGGCATCTACGGCGCGAAAGGTCTGGCATACATCAAAGTAAACGATATCAGCAACCTCTCCAACGGCGAAGACAGCGGCCTGCAATCTCCAATCGTGAAATTCCTGTCCGAAAACGCCCTGAAAGAAATCATCGAGCGTACCGGCGCACAAAACGGCGACATCATCTTCTTCGGTGCAGACAAAACCAAAGTTGTGAACGAAGCCATCGGCGCATTGCGTATCAAAGTCGGCTTGGAACACGGCAAAGACAACGGCTACTTCGTAGACGAATGGAAACCTTTGTGGGTTGTCGATTTCCCAATGTTCGAATACGACGAAGAAGCCGACCGCTACGTTGCCGTACACCATCCGTTCACCGCGCCTAAAGAAGGTCATGAAGACCTGATGGTTTCCGACCCTGCAAACTGCCTGGCCCGTGCCTACGACATGGTATTGAACGGCTGGGAAATCGGCGGCGGCTCTATCCGTATCCACCGTGCAGACGTACAAGAGAAAGTGTTTGCCGCGCTGAAAATCAGCCCTGAAGAGCAACAAGAGAAATTCGGCTTCCTCTTGGACAACCTGAAATTCGGTGCGCCTCCTCACGGCGGCCTTGCATTCGGCCTCGACCGTCTGGTTACCCTGATGACCGGTGCAGAATCTATCCGCGACGTGATTGCCTTCCCGAAAACACAACGTGCACAATGTCTGCTGACCAATGCACCTAATGTGGTCGACGACAAACAACTTCGCGAATTGAGCCTGCGTCTGCGTCAGAAAGCAGTTGAAACAAAAGAAGCATAATTTATCGGCTTAACCTTTAAAATATCAAGGCCGTCTGAAATTTTTGAAATTTCTTTCAAACTTTTCAGACGGCCTTTCTACATTTTGATCGTTTATATATAATCAACCCGCAAACTGTTTTATTTTAAACGTTCACTTTAATGACGTTAGAGTATAAAAAACAACCGTTTGTAAGAAAAACAAACAAATAAGCTCCACAAGCACTATCATGACTGTTACAACAATAAAGGAACCCAACAATGTTTCTGATACTGACGGGGCTGATACTGACTTTTTTTATTTTGTTGTTTATTATTACTTCAATTATTCACAAAAAACAGTTTGCCTATAACACACACCAAGACTATAACTATCCCTCCCTCCCCTCTACCGCGCATGCTACCCTCAAGGGTGGCAGCCTGACTTTACCTGCCACTATCAGCGGGCAAGATACCGTTATTGCCAAAATCCGTATCAAATCCACTTGGGCAGGATTGCTGGTATTGCCTTTTGTTGAAACCATTTCATCTAAGGGCAAATGGAAGCAATATTTCGAATACGGCGCAAAAGGCGTGCGCTATATCAATCTGAGCGACACCTTCTCCGACAGCGACAAAACCATCCGCTTGGAAGGCAAATACCTAACCTTGTCCGATCAAGAAATCGAACTCTCTGTTTATCCGCGTGAAAACCTAGATGGGAAAAGAATCCTTGTCCTCGCGCCTCATGCCGACGATGCCGAACTCAGCGCATACGGTTTGTACGAAAAACACGCGGCCAATTCAATGATCTGCACCTTAACCGCCAGCGAAGGCGGCAGCTTCCACTATGGCAACCTTTATAGCACGTGCGACTGCGACACTCAGGCCCAATATCTGCAAAAAGGCCGGATGCGCGTTTGGAACAGCTTGACCGTTCCCCTTTTGGCCGGCGTGCCGTCTGAAAACATCCTACAACTGGGCTACTTCGACAGCACATTGACCGCCATGCGCCAAAATCCGGAAAAAGAGATTAAATCGACCAAAATCGATACGACCGACGTCGATATTTTCCGTCGTGCCAATACCTCCTCATTGGCGAAACACCTCAAGCCCGGCTCGACTTGGACCAGCTTAGTGGACAATCTCAGCTATCTGATAGAAACGTTCCAGCCGGATATTATCGTGACGCCGTCTCCCAATATTGATGCGCATCCCGACCACCAACATACTGCGCTGGCCGCCATTGAAGCCCTGCGTAAAATCGATTACCGTCGCGGCAATCTGTTTTTGCACACCATACATTATCTGAGCGACGACTTCCCTATCGGCAAAGTAGGCTCTTCCCTCAGCCTGCCACCATCCTTCGAGCAACCATTTTACTTCCAAAGCATCTATTCCCATCCTTTGGATAAAGAGGAACAAAACCGCAAACTCCTCGCCCTTGATGCCATGAACGACATCCGTCCTAATTCAGACGGCTATATGCGTTGGAGTACCATGATATTCAAAGGCCTAAACAAACTGCGGCACCACATCCTTCATCTCGACAAAGACTTGGTCAACCGTTTTGTCCGCAGCAACGAATTCTTCTATACCGTCCCCATCAGTGACTTGTACCAAGAAGATACGCTGAAACAAATTACCTATCAGGGCAAAACCCAATAAACCACAAAGGCCGTCTGAAAAAATATTTCAGACGGCCTTTATCACACCAAATCAAAACAATAAAATCACCGCATTACAAACGAAAAACACCAAGCCCAAATCCAAACGCGACAACCCAAGTTATAATAAAACCCTTCCCACACGTCCCACATCATCATGCCGATTTACTTCATCGCCGATTTACACCTGAGCGAATCCCATCCTCAACTGACCGCACTCTTCCAGAAATTTATGCAAGAAAAAGCCATTCATGCCCAAGCCGTATACATTCTTGGCGACCTTTTCGATTTTTGGATCGGCGATGACGAAAACAGCCCTTTGGTTCAAACCATCAAACAAACCATCCGCAGCCTGACCGAGCGCGGCATTGCCTGCTATTTTATCCACGGCAACCGCGACTTCCTCATCGGCAAAACCTTTGCCCGCGACACCGGCATGACCTTACTACCCGAGTACGCCGTTATCGACCTGTTCGGCACACCCACCCTGCTCTGTCACGGCGACACTCTCTGCACCGACGACCATTCTTATCAAAAATTCCGCCGTACCGTCCATCAAAAATGGCTGCAACGCCTGTTCCTGCTCCTGCCACTCACACTCCGACTGAACATCGCCACCAAAATCCGTAAGCAGAGCAAACAGGAC
This sequence comes from Neisseria sp. P0019.S002, assembly GCF_051957155.1. Classification (NCBI taxonomy): domain Bacteria; kingdom Pseudomonadati; phylum Pseudomonadota; class Betaproteobacteria; order Neisseriales; family Neisseriaceae; genus Neisseria; species Neisseria sp. P0019.S002. The sequence continues at coordinate 400,876 of NZ_JBQCWS010000002.1, read as the reverse complement.
AAACAACACAAAACCGCCGACATCATGGACGTCAATCCAACCTTTACCCACGAAACCGTCCAACGCTTCCACACGCCCCTGCTCATCCACGGCCATACCCACCGCGAAAATATCCACCGCAATGCCGATTACACCCGCATCGTACTCGGAGACTGGCGCGACAATTACGCCTCCATTCTCGAAGTCGATGCCGAAGGCTACCGTTTTATCGCCTTATAAAACATCAGGCCGTCTGAAAACCGGTTTCCCGATTGTTCAGACGGCCTGACTGACAAACATCCTCAAACAGTTTACGCAAACCAACCGCGTATCCGCTCCAAACCACCAAAGCGCACACACGCATCCGCATTCGCTTCAGTTTTCGGTTTTGCCCGATAGGCAATGCCGAATCCAGCTTCCCGTATCATTGGAATATCATTCGCACCATCACCCATCGCCACCACCTGCCACGGAACCAAAGCCAGACGCTTACGGTATTCGCGCAACAAATCCGCCTTAGCCTGCGCATCGATAATCCGCCCTTTCAGACGGCCTGTCAGCTTGCCGTTTTCCACTTCCAACACATTCGCAAAATGGAAATCCAAGCCCAAACGCCGTTGCAGACGTTCCGTAAAGAACGTAAATCCGCCTGACACCAGCATAAACTTCACATCATTCCGTTTGCACTCTTCCAACAAAAATTCCGCGCCCGGCGAGAGCTGCAACACATTCTCGTACACCTCTTCCAACACGCGTTCGTCCAAACCGGACAGCAAAGCCACACGCTTACGCAAAGACTGCTCAAAGTCCAGCTCGCCACGCATCGACTGCTCCGTAATTGCAGCCACCTCATCCTTCAGCCCAACACCGGCCGCAATCTCATCCACGCACTCAATCGTAATCAGCGTCGAATCCATATCGCTGACAATCAGTCCCAAATCAGCAAAAGCCACATCCGGTAACACCGCGCCATCTATCTGCTGCGCAATCAACGCAGCCCGCATCTCGTCCGTCAATTCAAAATCATCATCAACCGGCAGACGCAATACCGACTTTCCTAATGGTGCAGACACCAAACCGCCAAATGCCGACCAGTCGCAAGCGCCCAAATCCCCATGTTGCAACACCAAAACTTTCTTCATCTCATTCTCCTCATGCCCCAAAACCTTTGCAAACATATCGGGTACACATTCAGCCTAAAACCCCGAAACCGTATTTTTGCAAAAGCCTTAAAAAACCAAAACAGCATTATAGCCGAACAACCCCGAAAATTTTCAGACGGCCTGTCGCTTGATTCCCTTAGCTAGTTTAATTTCAAAAACACCTTCAAAAACCATAAAAACAACATAAATCCGCTAAAAACCCTCAAAATCTTGTTCTTAAATTACAAAACAACAAAATTATCGTAAAATATAATTATTCTTATTTTAGTTCAATTAAATTTCAATTATAGAAAGACGTTCATGAACGCCCCAACCCTTAAAACATTAGCACTCATTATTGCCACTCTGCCTTATGCAGCCTTAGCAGAAAACACGGCAACACCCCGGCCCGAACAAACTGCCGAGCTGCAAACCGTCAACGTAACCGGCAAAAACCGTTCCACCCGCACCGAAAACCGCGACTCCTACACAACTTCAGCCATGCGTACCACCACCGGGCTTGCCTTGTCTCCGAAAGAAACGCCGCAGTCGGTAAGCGTAATTACCAAAACGCAGCTGGATAACCAAGGCATGACCAATATGGAACAAGCCTTAAAAACCACAACCGGCATCAACGTGATTCCCGATTCCGGCCGTTGGCGTTATCAGTCGCGCGGCTTTTACATCGATCAAATTGAAGAAGACGGCTTATCCACTACCGTTGCAGGTTCGTCCGGCAACCCGTACAACGACCCTCAAAGCATGAGCAATTTGGCCATCTACGACCATATCGAAGTTGTCCGCGGCCCGACCGGCCTGACCCAATCCAACAGCGAACCCGGCGGCACAATCAATGCCGTACGCAAACGTCCGACCGCCAATACGCAGGCAACCTTAAGTTTTATGGCCGACCGTTTCGGCGCAGCAGGCCTGATCGGCGACGTATCGGGCAGTTTAAACAGCAGTCACAGCGTCCGCGGCCGTTTGGTTTCCAGCCTGACACGCAATAAAACTTTCCAAGACAAAAACCCAACCAAAGGTCAAATGCTGTACGGGATTTTAGAGGCCGATATAGGCGAGAACAGCAAAGCCACACTTGGCGGCCTGTACCAACGCACCGAAGAAACACCCGATTTTTACGGCGTACCGATGGGCAATGGCTTTGACCTTAACCTTCCGAGAGATACCTATCTGGGCGCGGAATGGAATCAAATTCGCTGGTACAAACGCAATGTCTTTGCCGAATTCGACCATCAAATCAACGACAATTGGAAATGGAGCAGCAAGCTCAACTACAACCGTTCTTCATCCGCCCAAAACTTCGCCACCGCAGCCAATACAGGCGGCAGGTTCGCCGGCATCGGACAGAACGGCATCTTTACCGGTGCAACCGACAACATCCAAAAATACGACAATACCGGCAAACAATTTGCTTTCCAAACCGGCGTATCCGGCAAATTCCAAGCCTTAGGCAACGAACAGCAGGCATTTGCCAACTACACTTATTCACGGGAAAACAACAGCTCCTACAACCTATGGAAAGCCCGTACCTCTAACGAATACAATATTTTCGATTACGACTGGAAGAGCGTGGCGCGCACCGATTGGACAAGCGGCAACGCCAACTATACCGATACCGAACGTACTATCACCAACCATGCCGTATCGACAGGCGTTCTCTTTACCCCTTGGAACAAACTCCACATTTTGGGCGCATTGCGTTATACACACTGGGCATACGACTTCGACAACCGCAAAACAGGCAAACTGTCCGAATACCGAAAATCCAGCCTTGTCCCTTACTTGGGCATTACATTCGATGTCGACAAAAACCACAGCATCTATGCCAACTACACCCAAATCAAAAAACCGCAGACCAACCGCGATATGGACAACAACCTCCTGAACCCGATTACCGGTACCAATACCGAAATCGGCTTCAAATCCGACTGGTTCGGCAACGGCAGGCTCAACAGCTCGTTTGCCCTCTACCAAATCATTCAAAAAAACCGTCCGTATGATTTAGATAAACGCAACGCTATGGGCGAATGGGCATATCAGGCCATTGGCAAAGTTCAAAGCCGCGGCTTTGAAGCCGAACTCTCCGGCGACCTCACCGAAGATTGGAAAATATCGGCAAACTACGCTTTCAATATGAGCAAATATAAAGAAAGTGAAGGGGCGCGTTACCCCATCGGCACAAACTTCAGCAAACATACGCCCAAACATATGTTCCGCCTGTACACCAGCTACCGCCTCCCCTTTACCGACCGTAAATGGACCATCGGCGGCGGCATGACCGTACAAAGCAAAACCAACAGTTTGTGGAATGTAGGCCAAGGCGGCTACCTGCTTTGGAATGCCGATGTTCATTACACACCGACCAAAAATCTCAACCTCAGTTTGATCGGCAGCAATTTGGGCAACCGCCGCTACTATGAAAACCACCGTATTCGCACAATGGGCATTAACAATATTTACGGCCAACCGCGCAACGTCATGTTCAAAGTCGATTACAAGTTCTAATCCCACTTGATTCAAAGGCCGTCTGAAACCGATTCTTTCCGTTTTCAGACGGCCTTTTCCAATCAAACCTTTTTTTAAATCTTGATATAAAGCAAACAGTCTAAAAAATTTTCTCAACCGAAAAAAATTCCTGTTGATTTTTTTCACCGTTTCGATATAGTTATTTATAGCTAGTTTGATACTACCCTTTGTATCTAGCTTTCATTGCATTACCATCTCCATTCGTTGCCAACGGCTCCCTTTCCGGCGGCAACCTTTTTTTGACCCGATGGTTTGGCAAAATCGAAATTGAATCAAATAAAATGATTCGGAGATTTAAATTTAATTTTTAAAACAAAACGGATTATAAAAAATAACCGCTCAATTTAAACAGATATTGCCGCCAATATTTAAAAACAAACAGATCTTTCTTTATCAAGGACCTCATCAAATGCATCATTCTAAAAAACTATTCAAACTGAGCACACTTGCTCTCTGCCTTGCCGCATTGCCCCAAGCCGCACAAGCTGCCAAAGAGGTACGGCAGGCTGAAGTGGAACAAGTTACCGTTGTCGGCAAAAACAAAAGCTTGCGCACTGAAAGTCAAAACAGCTACACAGTATCCGCCCTGCGCTCAACCACGGGGCTGGTCCTCTCTCCGCGGGAAATCCCCCAATCTGTCAGCGTCATTACTAAAAAACAAATTGAAGACCAAGGCATTACCGACTTAGAAGGTGCCTTGCAAAACGCTACGGGCATCAATGTTTTCAAAAGCGGCGGACGCACGCATTTCATGTCGCGCGGCTATTTTATCGAACAGTTTGAAGAAGACGGCATTGCCACGCAACTCGGCTCTCCCGGCGGATTCGGCTTAGGCGGCCCGGCCGGCGACCCGACCAGTGCAACCGATATGGCAATGTACGACCACATTGAAGTGGTACGCGGTGCGGCAGGTTTGACACAGGCAAACAACGAACCCGGCGGCACGGTAAACGCCGTCCGCAAAAAGCCGACTGCAAAACGCCAGCTTTCCGCCGATTTGATGGCAAACTCATGGGGCAAAATAAACAGCGTCTTTGATGCATCCGATACCTTAAGCCAAGAGCACGGCCTGCGCGGACGCTTTGTCGGCTCGGTAGGCAGCAACAAAACCTTCAAAGACCAATCCGGCGGCCGCGACATCCTTCTGTATGGCGTAATGGACAAAGACATCGGCGACAACAGCAAACTTACTTGGGGTGCAAGCTATCTCAACCAAACCGAAACGCCCGATCCGGACGGCCTGCCTATGCGTGCAGACGGCAAAGAGTGGAAACGCAGCCGCTACCTTGGTGCGGATTGGAACGAAGCCCGCCTGAAAAAATACAATCTTTTTACCGAATTTGAACATTATTTCAACGACAACTGGAAACTGAACAGCAAACTGGACTGGCGCAAGAACACCAGTTCAAAAGAATATTACACGCTGGGCGGCACAGGTAACGGCATCGGTACAGACGGCCTGGGGACCACATACAGCTTCGACCGTTACGATGCAGGCAACCGCCAGTTCACTTTCCAAAACAACCTGACCGGCCGCATCTTCGCTTTCGGCCAAAATCACGACCTCTTCTTCATGCACAGCTATTCCAAAGAGAACGTGAACTCAAGCAACCGCTGGCTCAACGACAGCAGCACCTATGACGCAGATGCCTTTAACGGCAGCGAGAAAGCCAAACCCGATTGGGATTCTGCCACAGCCAAAGCCCGTGGCGGCGACGGCCGTTATACTACCCATGCCTTCGGTCTGGGCGCGCGCATCAATCCTACCGACAAACTGCACATCATCGCAGGCGGACGCTATACCAGCTGGAAACGCGACTACTATTGGGATCGCGACCTCAAAGACGGGGTAGCAGGTTCATCAGACTCGCTCAAACGCAACCGCTTCGTTCCTTATGCCGGCATCACTTACGATATCACGCCTAAACAAAGTATTTACGCCACCTATACGTCCATCTTTAAACAAACAATGAACCGCGACTACAACGATAACCTGCTGCCGCCGATTATGGGACGCAACTACGAACTCGGCTGGAAAGGCGAATGGAACGAAGGCCGTTTAAACACCTCGGTCGCCCTCTACCGCACCGACAAAGACAACAACAATCAACGCGTCAATGCCAAACCGCACGCCTACTGGGAACCGCTCGACCAAAGCAGCCGCGGCTTGGACGCCGAAATCTCCGGCAGCCTGACCGACCGTTGGCAAGTTTACGCAGGCTACACCTTCAACCGCAGCACCAACCGCAGCAGCGTTACCGGCAATGTTGAATCGCGCCAAAAAGGCTACAACTTCAGCAGCCATACGCCGAAGCATATGTTCCGCCTCTACACCAGCTATATCCTGCCGGTGGATGACGGCAAATGGACAGTCGGTCTTGGCTTGAAGAGCAGCAGCAAAACCGCTAATTCTTCCGGCTCACTCAAGCAAGGCGGCTACACCATTTGGAACACCAACGTCCAATACCGCCCGAGCAAAAACCTGCAACTGGGGCTGGCGGTCAACAACCTGACCGACAAACGCTACTACGAAAACCAATACAGCCGCGGCTTAAACAGTGGCAACTTCTACGGCGAACCGCGCAATGCCGTGTTCAGCCTGAAGTGGAAGATGTAAGTAGCGGCAAACCGAGAGTGGATTACCCCCACTCTTCAAAAGCATATAAAAACCAACTATTGCTGATAAAAAGGCCGTCTGAAAGTACAATTTCACTTTCAGACGGCCATTCGCATGCATTCACAAGCATTATGAAAACACTCAAAAAATTCTTTTACCTTGCCCGCCCTTTTTGGTCAGGGGCACACAGTCGCCTCCAATGGCTGATGCTCACCGTTTTGATAGGGTTCACCCTATTCTCTATTACCATCAGTGTTTGGATTGCCGCATGGGACAAACGCTTCTACGACGCACTGGCTGCATTTGACGGCGCATCCATGCCTTCGCTCATTGTCGAATACCTCGGCTATATGGCGATGGTTATCGGCTGTATCGTTTGTGCCGACTGGCTGCAAAAACGCCTCATCTTCCGTTGGCGCACCCATCTGACCGAGCAATTTCAAAAAAACTGGCTCGAAGGCCACAAACACTACCGTCTGCGCCTGACAGGCGAACCGGACAACCCCGACCAACGTATCGCCGAAGACATCTACCTCCTCGCCGACAAAAGCATCAGCCTCTTTCGCTCCTTCATCAATAATATTGCCAAATTCAGCGCGTTTGTCGCCGTACTGTGGACGCTCTCCGGCGTACAGACTTTCAACATCGGCGGATACAGCATTACCGTTTACGGCTATCTTGTTTGGGTTGCACTGATTTATTCCATCTTCAGCACCGTCATCGCCCACCTTGTCGGCCGCAAACTGAAAAACCTCAATATCGACCGCCAGCACCGCGAAGCCGACTACCGCGCAGCCCTTTTACGTGTACGCGACCATGCCGAACAAATCGCCTTCTACAACGGCGGCGAAGCCGAAACAGGCCGTCTGAAACAGCGTTATCTACGCATCCGCGACAACTGGCGACGGCTGACCAACTGCGAATTCCGCCAAGAAACCTTCTGGGCGACCTATGTGCGCATCAGCATCTTCATCCCCATCCTCGCCACCCTGCCCATGTACCTCACCAAAACCATGACCTTCGGCGACATGATGCAGACGCGCACATCGTTTGCCCGCGTTCAAGACAGTTTCGGCTGGTTTACTGACGCATACCGCCGCCTGATTGAATGGGCGGCAGTCATCGAACGGCTTTCCGGTTTTCAGACGGCCTTGGAACAAGCAGAGCAAAAAAGCCCCTCCCTTCAGTCACACCAAACAGATTTACCGCATCATCGCGGCAAGGCAGTCCTGCAAAACCTTACCATCCACACCCAAACCGGCACCCCCCTGCTCTCCGGCATCAGCCTTGAAGCCCATGCCCCTGAATGGCTATTGCTCGAAGGCAAAAGCGGCATCGGAAAATCCACGCTGCTTCGCGTGCTTGCCGGTTTATGGCCGTATTATCACGGCAGTTTTTCCCTTGAAGGCAGCCGCCTGTTCTTCCCGCAACGCCCTTACCTGCCTACCGATACCCTGCGTCAAACCGTCAGCTACCCTTATTCAGCCTGCCAAGACGACCATTTGATTCAAACCGTTTTGGAACAAGTCGGCTTAAGCAGCCCCACGGGTAGGCTGCACACGTTGATGAACGATTTGGACACTTCATACGAATGGCACGGCATCCTCTCCGGCGGCGAACAACAACGCCTCAGCCTTGCACGCGCACTGCTGCACAAACCGCAAATCCTGTTCCTAGATGAAGCCACCAACCAGCTCGATGACGAATCCGCCCTGATGTTGATGCAGACCCTCAAGCGACATTTGCCCGATACTTTGGTCATCGGCATCAGCCATCAACCCAAAATTCAAGCCCTGTTTGATAGTTCCCTGAATTTGAATGAAAAAATTATTTAAATGTTAAAATGTGCAAAACGCTTGCTTTCAATCCTAACAAGGGATATAGTACCAAGTAACTAGTTCTTATTGATGAGAGCTACTCCTTGGATACTTGCCTCCGGTTCTCCAACCCGGGGGCATTTTTTTACATTTTTATTTTGTGTTCGTATGGATAGGATAAAGACGAAACACCCACCACAAATCAACAGACAAATCGAACCACAAACTGCGTTTTCCAAACGCTCAGGCCGTCTGAAATCCTCTCTCCAATATCGTTAATCCCATATTTCAGACGGCCTGTTTAACCCTCTATTGCAAAGCTTGGCACAAGCACCGCTGACCGACGGCAATTAATTACTATATAATCAAACGCATTGTTACCCCTACAAAGGAGCCACACCATGACCACAAAAATTAAAATTGGTATCGTCGGTGCAACCGGATACACAGGCGTCGAATTGTTGCGCCTGCTCAGCGGCCACCCCAACGCAGAAGTTACCGCTGTTACCAGCCGAAGCGAAGCCGGTATTGCGGTTGCCGACTACTTCCCCAGCCTGCGCGGCATTTACGACCTTGCATTCCAAACGCCCGAAGATGCCGGATTTGACCATTGCGACCTCGTGTTCTTTGCCACGCCCAACGGCGTAGCCATGAAAGAAGCACCATCACTTATCGAAAAAGGCGTACGCGTGATTGACCTGTCTGCCGACTTCCGCATCCTCGACATCCCCACATGGGAACAATGGTACAAAATGACCCATACAGCGCCGCAACTCGTTTCCCAAGCAGTGTACGGTTTGTGCGAACTTTACAAAGACGACATCGCCAAAGCCATGCTGGTGGCTAATCCGGGCTGCTACCCTACCTGCGTTTCCCTGCCCTTATTGCCGCTGCTTCAAGCAGGCCGTCTGAAAGCCAATGCGCCGCTGATTGCCGACTGTAAATCCGGTGTTTCCGGTGCAGGCCGCAAAGCCAGCACCCACGCCCTATTGTGCGAAGCAGGCGACAACTTCAAAGCCTACGGCGTCGGCGGCCACCGCCATTTGCCTGAAATCCGACAAACCCTGTCCGGACTGCAAGACCATGTTTCAGACGGCCTGATTTTCGTGCCACACCTTGTTCCAATGATACGCGGTATGCACGCCACCCTGTATCTGCACCTGCAAGAACATACCGATCCTGAAGCCTTGCTGCGCAAATACTACAGCGAGAGTCCTTTTGTCGATATCCTGCCTTCAGGTTCGACACCTGAAACCCACAGCGTGCGCGGCGCCAACCTCTGCCGTATCAGCGTTCAAAGAGCGCCCGATCAAAATGATGTGTGGATTGTTCTTTCCATCATCGACAACTTGGTTAAAGGCGCAGCCGGTCAAGCCGTGCAGAATATGAACATCATGTTCGGCCTACCCGAAACCACCGGCCTGACTAATGCACCATTGATGCCTTAAGCCATCCTTATTAAAAACACAAGGCCGTCTGAAACTTTGATTGTTCAGACGGCCTTTATCAATTCATTCACAAACATCACTCATACACCACGCCGGCAAGCATTTCTTCTTCATTCAAGTTGCCGTACTGTTGCTCCCAATCGTGGGTAGCTTCCACCATATCGCATTCTTTGGCAAACGCCAGCAGCCTGCCGTCCATCTGATCCAGACTCAAGCTGCCCAAGCGTTCGCATTCCGAAGCCGTCAGATTACCGTCTGCCTCATGCGCTTCCGAAGATCCGAAAGGCAGAGCAAAAAAACCCAGTACCAACGCCAGCAGCACCCAAAAAGTATTTTTACGCGAACGAGTCATTTCACACCTCTCATCATAATCATATAACAGGTTTAAATCAGAAAAACTAAACCAAATAAAATTAAACTAAGAAAAATCGAATAGAAAATTAGAAATATCGATTTATCTAAGACAAAACGAATAATACTAAGAAAAAATAGAATATGCAATACTTTTTCTTAGATGAAGTAATTTTTTTCTTACAATTTTATAAAAACTAAGGTAAAATACACTCAAATCATCCAAACCATATAAAAAACATACCTCCATAAAGGCATAAACATGGATACCTTTAAAGACCGCCTGGCTTTCTTATGGAAAGATGAAGCCCGCCAAGCTAAAATCGCCGCCGACATCGATATGACCATCGCCGGATTCAGCCGTATTTGGAACGAAGGCGGCCTGCCGAAATCGGAAACGCTAAAAAAAATCAAACAGCTTAAAGGCTGCAGCATAGACTGGCTTTTGACAGGAGAAGGTTCCCCCTTCCCTGATTCCGAAGCCCCAAAAGCCACAGCAACCGACACACTGGGCAATCCAGTCGATATAGACGAATTTGTCTTCGTACCGCGTTACGACATCCAAGCTGCGGCCGGACACGGTCAGCTCGTCGGCGATGAACAGCCCATGTTCGCTATGGCGTTCCGACGCTATTGGATTGAAAATTATGTAACGCGTGACATCAAAAACCTTTCCGTTATCTCAGTCAAAGGCGACTCGATGGAAGGCGTGCTGAATGATGGCGACACCATCCTCATCAACCACGGCCAAACCACGCCGCGCGACGGCCTCTATGTTTTGCGCCTCAACGAAAACCTTTTGGTCAAACGCCTGCAACTGATACCCGGCGGCATCGTCAACGTCATTTCTGCCAACGAAGCCTACCCTACTTTTGAAATCGACTTGAAAAACCCGACCGACGACGTTGCCATCATCGGCCGTGTAGAATGGTTTGGCAGAAGCATCTAAATCTGACATACTGGTGCTTGAAATTTCTGCCATGCCCTCCATGTAAGCTGGCAGACCCTGTCTGCACAAACTTGCCTTGACTAACGGTTTGCGCGACAATAGTAAAAATATTCATATAAAAGGAATCACATCATGTCAGACGAAAGCCCTATTATCTTTACTGACAGCTGCTGCACCAAAGTTGCCGACCTGATCGCCGAAGAGAACAATCCCGATTTGAAATTGCGCGTATTCGTCAACGGCGGCGGTTGCTCCGGCTTCCAATATGGTTTTACCTTTGATGAAATCAAAAACGACGACGATTTTGAAATCCAGAAAAACGGCCTGACGTTCTTGGTTGACCCGATGAGCTACCAATATCTGGTTGGTGCAGAAATCGACTACACCGAAAGCCTGCAAGGTTCTCAATTCGTCATCCGCAATCCAAATGCAGAGACAACTTGCGGTTGCGGTTCGTCCTTCTCCGTATAAACAATCCGTTTTTGCCACAAAAAACAGGCCGTCTGTATCTTCAGACGGCCTTTTGTGTGAATTTATTTTAAACAATATTAGATTTACCTTATAATAATAATATCGGGCGTGAATATTTACTCTACAATAGACATAACATTGGACATGCATATTTCCATATAAATAAAAAATTATTGTCCAGCCGATTAACGACACAAAGGCAAACCGTACTTGGTCTGTCTGAGACTGCAGCCTCTGTTCTGGCTCGTATCATAAGCCAAGACAGCTCAAACACAATAACAAAACCTTAGGCTAAACCCATTTGGTTGACGCAGTCGAAATACTCATGGGATATCAATGAGCAAACAAGAAAAATTTTTCGACGTATACGTTTCCTATCCGCCGAACACGGATAAGGAGCGCATCCATGCCTGCCTGTATGACAACCTGCCCGAAAATGAAGCCGAGAGCCTGATTCAAGCCTTGGTCGAGCGTCCGCAAGCCATTGTGGCCGAGAAATGTACCCAAGACGAGCGCGAAAATGCGCAGCATTACTTCAGCTATTTGGGTTTGGACGTGATCGTCCGTCAGGCTATGGAATTGGAAGCGGTTGAAGAAGAGACTGTGTCGGCAGTCAACACGCCCGACCCTATCCAATGCCCTGTCTGCATGACGATTATCGACGAACTCGACGCACAGGAATGTAAAACCTGCCACTTTGATTTAACAGAAAAAAATGAGCTGGCCATCCAGCGCAAACGCATTGAATGGCAGGAAAAAATCTCTTTCGAGCATAAAAAACAAACCGAAATTGCCCACAAGCTCAAATACGAACGTGAGCAGGAAGAGAAAAAGCTGCGCAAAAAAATCCGTGCCGAATTGGAATCCCAATTACGCGAAGAGTTAGGCCAAAATCCTGAGCTGGTCGCACTTGCAGCGAGGAAGAAAACACAGTTTCTGCTTACAATGGCTATCGTATTCGCCGTTTTGAGCCTGCTTGCACTCGGCTATATCGCTGCAAAATTCTTCTAAACTGATTTCAAAACTTAAGACCGTCTGAAAAACAGATTTTCAGACGGTCTTTTATTTCCTTATTGATTGAATCATTTCAATCAAGCCTCTTGCACATCAACGTCCACCGACCATCTGATTTTACCATCGCGGTTTTGCTGCAACACCTGCACCCACAAACTCACGGCGCGGTGCAAATCTTGTCGGGATGTCGATTCAAGAAAAATTTGCGCACGTTCGCGTTCGGCGAGGCGCACCATCAGCATGGGGGCGGCACCAAACTGGGAGACGCTTTCGGGCAAAAGCGGGGCAAGGGTTTCTTTGGCGGCGTTGAGAAATTCCATCGCATCAGCAACACGCGGCGCATCGGCACGGACGGCCGTCTGAAAACCGAAAGGCGGCATGGCGAACATTTGCCGCTCGTTCAATTCGTTTTCGGCAAACACGGCGTAGTCCTGCGCTTTGACAGCAGCGAAAACGGGATGTTCGGGCAGTTGGGTCTGTATCAGCACCTTGCCGGGTTTGTCGGCGCGCCCCGCCCTGCCGGACACCTGCATCAGCTCGGCAAACAGCCTTTCCGGCGCGCGAAAGTCCGCGCTGTACAGGCTGCCGTCGGCGTTCAATACGATAACGAGGTTAAGCCGCGCGAAATCATGGCCTTTGGCGAGCATCTGCGTACCGACCAGAATGTCGATTTCGTTGTCGGCGATGCGGCGGTACAAATCCGCCCAGTCGTTTTTGTGCGCAGTGCTGTCCCTGTCAACACGGACGACGGCAGCCTTGGGCAGGAAGGCGCGCAGGGTTTCTTCGACGCGCTGTGTGCCGTGGCCGACGGCGGTCAGATCTTGGTTGCCGCAGTCGGGGCATTTGTACGGGATGGGTTCGCGGTGGTCGCAGTGGTGGCAGCGCAGTTGACGGGCGCGTTGGTGCAACACCATTTTAGCGGAGCAGTTCGGACAGCCGAAAGTATGGCCGCAGTCGCTGCAAAATAATGCGGGTGCGAAGCCGCGCCGGTTGAGGTACACCAGCGACATGCCGCCCGCCTCAAAATTCTGTTTCAAAAGCTGCAAGGCTTGCGGCGAGAAGCCGTTGTCGAGTTTCAGACGGCCTACATTGAGGATTTCCACTTGCGGCAGTTGCGCGGAAGCATGGGCGCGTTCGGTCAGTTGCAACAGGCGGTAGGCGCCGCTTTGCGCCTTGTGCCAACTCTCCAAGCTGGGCGTAGCACTGCCCAATATGATGGGACAGCCGCTCTGCTTTGCCCGCCACACCGCCAAATCGCGGGCGTGGTAGCGCAATTCGTTGTCCTGTTTGAACGAGCCGTCGTGTTCCTCATCGACCACAATCAGCCCGACATTACCCGTCGGCGTGAACACCGCCAACCGCGTGCCAATCACCAGCTTCGCCTGCCCCAACATCGCGCGAAGATAATCCTGCGTGCGCTTGCCTGCAGCCATCTGGCTGTGCAACACGGCGGTCGGCACGTCGGCAAAACGGTTTTCCACCCGCTTCAAAAGCTGCGGCGTGAGGTTGATTTCAGGCAACAGAAACAACACCTGCCGCCCCTGCGCCAACACTTTCGCCATCGCATCAAAATACACTTCGGTCTTGCCACTGCCGGTAATGCCGTACAGCAAAAACGGCTGAAATTTACCAAAGGCTGTCTGAATTTCATCGGAAGCTTTCTGCTGGTCGGCATTTAATACAAATTCAGAGTGCGAAGCCTGTCCATTGCACGACTCTAAAACGGAATTTGCCGCTTCCGCAGTTTCAATCCAACCCTGTTCCGCCCAATCTTCGATTAATTTCGCCGCCTGCGCGTTCACCTGCTTCAACGCCGCCATCGTCATCCCGCCCGACAGCAGCGCGTCCCACAAAGCCGCTTTTTTGTTGAACCGAGTCGGCGGCGGCGTTTGCGCCCTGCCCGCTTCGTTCAGCGCGTAAAACAGCGGCGGCTGCGGCATTTCCACCGCGCGCGTTTCCTTCAAACCCTGCGGCAGTGCGGCAAACACTGCCTGCCCAGTCGGATAGTGGTAATAACGCGACGTAAATGCCAACAAATCACGCCAGCTTTGAGGCAACGGCTTTTCTTCCATAAAGGCCGTCTGAACGCTCAAAATCCGCGCCGCATCCATATCGGGCGCGATATCCGTTTCCCACACAATCCCGACAACGGTTTTATTGCGGAAAGGCACAAGCACCCGCGTTCCCGGAGGAAGCGGCTCGGAATGGGAATAAGTCAAAAGGCCGTCTGAAAGCGGCACGTTTACGGCAATACGGTGGTAGAACATACAAACAATCAAATCATTTTTTCGTATTTTAACAGCCGAAAGCTATTTTCAGACGATAATTTGAGCCTTAGTACAATGCAGACATGACGGAGGTTTGATACAATGCCTTATTTCAACACACGCAAGTCTCTCGCATGAAAACCAAGTTAATCAAAATCTTAACACCGTTTGCCGTCCTTCCTTTGTTGGCATGCGGTCAACCTGCCGTATCCAATGCCAACGCGGCACCTGCACCGGCTGCCAAAGCGGAAGCGCCTGCCGACAAATCCGTTGCCGTTTCTTTGAAAGCGCGTCTGGAAAAAGTCTATGCCACCCAAGATTTGAAAGTTTTGAGCGTCAATGAAACACCGATTAAAGGCATTTACGAAGTTGTCGTCAGCGGCAAACAAATCATCTATACCGATGCCAAAGGCGACTATATGCTCGTTGGCGACCTCATCAATGTCAACACGCGCCAAAGCCTGACTGAAGAACGCGCCGCCGATTTAAACAAAATCGACTTCGCTTCCCTGCCTTTGGACAAAGCCATCAAAGAAGTTCGCGGCAACGGCAAACTGAAAGTCGCCGTTTTCTCCGATCCGGACTGCCCGTACTGCAAACGCTTGGAGCATGAGTTTGAAAAAATGACCGACATCACGATTTATACCTTCATGATGCCGATTCCAAGTCTGCACCCTGATGCCGCACGCAAAGCCGAGCTGTTGTGGTGTCAGCCTAATCCGACTCAGGCATGGATCGACTGGATGCGCAAAGGCAAGCTCCCAAGCGGAAAAGCAAACTGCGAAAACCCTGTTGCGGAAACCACTTCATTGGGCGAACAATTCGGCTTCAACGGCACACCGACCGTGGTCTTCCCTAACGGCCGCAGCCAAAGCGGTTACAGCCCTATGCCTCACCTCAAAGAAATCATCGAGAAAAACCAGTAATACAGGGTTTAATCTCCATAAAGGACGCTTTACGCGTCCTTTTTTCATGTCGCCCGCCATCAACTGCTTTCAGACGGCCTCGATACTGACAAGTACAAAAAAGGACGTGTCCAACACGTCCTTTTTTCCCTTTACCTTACAGGTAGAATTTTTCAATCACTTTCAGGTTTTCATCCAATTTGTACACCAGCGGCTGACCGGTTGGGATTTCCAAACCCATGATGTCTTCGTCGGAAATGCCTTCGATGTGTTTGGCCAACGCGCGCAGGGAGTTGCCGTGTGCCGCAACCAATACACGTTTGCCGCTCAAGATGGCCGGAGCGATTTGGTCTTCCCAGAAAGGCAGGACGCGCTCGAGGGTAACTTTGAGGTTTTCGCCATCAGGTACGACATCGCTAGGCAAGTTGGCATAGCGGCGGTCGTTGTGGGCGGAGTTAGGGTCTTTAGGATCGAGCAGCGGAGGCAGGGTGTCGTAGCTGCGGCGCCAGATGTGGACTTGCTCGTCGCCGTATTTTTCTGCAGTTTGTTTTTTATCCATACCTTGCAGCTGGCCGTAGTGGCGCTCGTTCAAACGCCATGATTTGATTTGTGGAACAAACAGTTGGTCGGATTCTTCCAAAACGATGTTACAGGTTTTGATGGCACGGGTCAGAACGGAGGTAAAGGCAATGTCGAATTCATAGCCTTTTTCTTTCAGCTTTTTACCTGCTGCTGCGGCTTCTGCCAAACCTTGCTCGCTCAGCTTGACGTCGCGCCAGCCGGTGAAAAGGTTTTTCGCGTTCCATTCGCTTTGTCCGTGACGGATGAATACTAATTCCATGATTGTTTGCTCCAATGAAGTTTGGGAAAAGGTATTTATAGCACACTTTGCCGCCGCGCTGATAACGTCGGCGGTTTCTTTTGATATGTTGCAAATTTGCTTCTAGTCTTCAGACGGCCTTGTCGGAAGGTAAACGTCAAAACGCGTGCTTTTGCCTGTGTATTGATAAGCAGGTTTGCGCCCGTCAAGAAATTCGCCCAAGCGTGGGCGTTTGACGACAATGCGCTTTTTGGCGGTATTCAACGCTGCGTCCAACAACTCGGCTTCGTCTTGTGCCGCGCCGACCAAGTCGTGGAAATAGGCCATTTCTTTTTTCACGGCGGCGGTTTTGCGGCGTTCCGGGTACATCGGGTCGAGGTACACCACATCGGGTCTGCCTTTTTGCGCGGCCAATTTCTGCATTAAATCAACGGCATTGCCGAAGTGCAAAGTAATTCGCTGGGCAATCTCCCGTGTCTCTTCACTTTGTCCTGCCCTGTTGAGGCCGTCTGAAAGTAGACAGGCAACAGCAGGATTTTGTTCAAAAGTTTGTACATTCAAGCCCAACGAGGCAAGCACGAAGCTGTCGCGTCCCAGTCCACCGGTAGCGTCCCAGACAGTCGGTTGCGCAGTATGGTTGACGGCTTTGGCAATCAACTCACCTCCGCCTTTAGTACGCCGGTAATGGGAGGCACCGCCATCAAAATCAACGCGGACACGGCCTTTTTCACCTGCGCGGCACAAGCTGATGCCGCTTTCGTCAGCGATAAGGAAACTGTCTTCTTCAGGCTGCCGGTCGATAACGGTCAGCCCGAACGGCTCGGCAAGGCTGCGAAGTTCGGCAGATGCGGTTTCGTCAAAATAAATCTTGTACATGATGCCCATGTTTCAGACGGCCTTGAAAACTCAGGCCGTCTGAACGTTTTAATTGATGTCCAAGCGTTCCATGCGGTAGCGCATAGAGCGGAAGCTGATGCCCAAAAGCTTGGCGGCTTGGGTACGGTTGTAACGGGTTTGCTGCAAGGCCTGCTCGATGATGCTGCGTTCCACTTGGTCGAGGTAATCCTGTATCTGCATGGTACGCGGATCAAACGGCGGAATGGGGCTGTGATTGAGCGTAGTTTCGCGTGCGTCAGGTTCGGCAATATCGTCAAAGGAGAAGCCGCTGCGTTCAGCCTTAACCTGTGGGGCGTTTTGAATCTGCAAGTCGTCCACTTGTATCACTTGGCCGACCGTCAGTGCGACGGCGCGTTCGAGGATATTCTCCAACTCGCGGAAGTTGCCGGGATAGCTGTAATGTAAGAGGGCTTCTTGGGCTTTGGGGCTGAGTTTATAAGTTTGATTGCCGTGACGGTGTTTGTACAGCAGATACAAAATCAACGCGCCCAAGTCTTCGCGCATTTCGCGCAAAGGCGGCATATGCAGGGAGACTACGTTGAGGCGGTAATACAAGTCCTGACGGAATGCGCCGCTTTCAACCAAAGCTTCGAGGTTTTTATGGGTTGCACAAATAATGCGCACATCCACAGAGGTTTCCCGCGCATCGCCGATACGGCGCACGGCTTTTTCTTGAATGGCGCGCAGGAGTTTAACCTGCATGGCAAGCGGCAAATCGGCAACTTCGTCAAGGAACAAAGTGCCGCCGTCAGCGTGTTGGAAAAAACCTAAACGGTCTTGATCCGCACCGGTAAAGCTGCCTTTTTTGTAGCCGAAAAATTCGCTTTCCATCAGGTTTTCAGGAATGGCACCGCAGTTGACGGCAATAAACGGTTTGTCTGCGCGGTCGGACAGCTCATGAATCGTACGTGCCGCCTGCTCTTTACCCGTACCGGACTCGCCGGAAATATAAACAGGAACAAGGCTGTGGGCCAATCTGCGAATCAGGTGGCGTACTTCGACCATTTGCGGCGAGGTACCCAACAGGCGCGGCATATCGTCCTCGCCTTCCAATATAGGTGCGTCTTGTTGCAGAGCGGGATTGATGCTGCCAGCCGAAAAACGCTCTTTTAAGGAATTGAGCCCTTCCGGAACAGTCAAAGGCCGGTTAAATTCGCTCTGTACGCTCTTAGGAGGCGTAACGACAGGCTTGGCCGGTTGAGGTTCAGGTTTATACAAGGCGGCAGAAACAGGCGCAGGCTGCGATTTGACTTTTTCAGACGGCGTGGGTTCGGCAGTATTGTCTGAAACCGATACTGCCGATTTAACCAATGAACGCAACTGCGACAGCGTAATCGGTTTTTGCAGATAATCAAACGCCCCTGCTTTCAAGGCTTCAACGGCTTGGTCGGCATTGCCGAAAGCCGTAATCACGGCGACGGGCGTGTCGAGCATCAACTCGTCGATGTATTGGACCACCTCGAGGCCGGAGCCGTCGGGCATACGCATATCAGTCAACACCAGCGAATAATCGTTGTTGTCCAGCTTGTCTTTGGCTTCTTCAACACCAGCCGCAGTATCGACGCGCAGACCCATTTTCATCAGGGTCATTTCCATCAGGTCGCGGATGTCTGCCTCGTCATCGACAACCAAAACCGGCTCTTGCAATTTATTCATCCTGCGCTTGCTCCTTCGGTAAAATCAGTTCAAACCCGTTCATTTCAGGGTGATAATGCAGCTGCCCCATATTGGCGTGCGCCAACTCGCGTGCGACGTAAAGCCCCAAGCCGGTGCCTTGTTTTTCGGTGGTGTAAAACGGCTCGAACAGATGGTTTCGCACATCCGGCGGCACGCCTTTGCCGTTGTCCGCCACGACGATGGAAATATGCATCCTGCCGCTGGGGCGGATCAGGACGGTAATGGCGTTTTCGTCCTGACGGCTGTGTCGCCAAGCATTGTTGCACAAGTTCCACATCACTTGCTGCAAGTGCATGGGGTCGACCAATACGGTCAGGTTGTTGCCGTCCATATTCATGCGCAGACAGCCGATGGCATCGGGATTGTTCAAGGTAAATTCCTGCTTGAACTCCAACCAGAATTTCATCAGATTAATCGGCTGGCGGCTGATGTTGTCTCGTTTGTTAAGCAGGGATACGTCTTCCAACATCTTGTCGATGCGTTGGATATTGCTATCGATGATGTTATAGAGCTTGGCCTTGAGCGGATCTGCCTCATCGCCCTCTTGCAACAAATCGCTGGCATGGCGGATGGCAGACATCGGGTTGCGGATTTCGTGGGCAAGGTTGGCAGTCAACTGTCCGAGCGAAGTCAGCTTGGTGGACATGGCCTCCGCAGCCACTTCACGCAATGAGCGGACGTACAACATCAGCAGCTCGGTCTGCTCCTGAATCAGCGGAACGGCACGGACGTGCATGGCGTGTTGGAAAATATGGATATCGGTTTCAAAAGGTTTGTCGGGTTGGCGCTGCCAGCGTGCCACCAGTTCGCCAAACACGATTTCCTGCTGATCGATAATCAGGCTGGGGAAATAGATTTTTGCCTGTTTGTTAAACAGCCACACGCGTTGGGTCGCATCAATCACCACAACCGCTTCCTGTACGCGGTTCAAAACCAAATGGTTCAAGCCGCTGATACGGCGGTAGGCAAGTTGATGGCGGCTGGCGGACTCTGTGGCCTGCTCCAAATAACGGGCGGCAAACGATGTCAGCATCGCCACCAGATAGCCTGCACCGATCAGCATCAAAGAATTCACCATTGATTTCGCGTCCCAATTAAACGAATCGAAACGCATGCTGCCGTCTAAAAACAGGTTCAAAATAAACAACATTGCCGTATAACCTGCATACAGCATGGGGTAATGGCCATAACTGAGCAGACACGACGTGGCGACAAACGGCAAAACCAAAATCCCGAAACCGGAAGCCGTACCGCCGGAGATATACACCAAAACCATCATCATGGTGATGTCGACCACGGCGCTGGCATTGGGCAAATCCAAAGACTGCCACTGCCAGCCCGGGCGGAACACGGAGAGCATAATCAGGAAGAAATACAGCGTTACCCAGATATAAAACTCAACGTCCGGCAACGAAACGCCAATCAGGTTGCCGCCCGTGTAGCTGCCGAAAGCGTGCAAAACCAAAAGCGGTAAGACGATGGCTATTCGGGCAATGTTGATTACACCGGGAATCCGCTCCCTCAGATTACCCAGTTCTTGAAGATTGGCTCTGTTCATAAGTGAACCTTTTTTTATTATCATGCAATGTCGTATAAATTTAATTTATTTAGATATATTTGTTCTTGTTTCAGGACAAACTTTTCAGACGGCCTGAGATTTCCAATACTTTGCCTTTTTTACCGCGTTTGCCGTCAATATCGGCAATACGCAGTTTTTCCTGATGTTCTGCACCGCGTCGGCCGACCGATACAACGGTAAACTCAGGAGAGGTCGTCACCATAATGTGTTCCAAAGATGCACCCTCAGCCAACGACATCAGCTGCAAACCGCGGCCTTTAGGCATGACTTTGAGTTCGCCGATGGAAAACGCCAAGAGACGGTGGTCGCTGCTGGCCAGTACGACTTTGCAGTCGGGATTGATCAGTGAAGAAGCATAGACGGCAACCGGAGGCAGGACGGTTTCGCCACTGTCCACGGTCATGACCAATTTACCCGCTTTCACGCGTCCGACCATATCGGCCAACTTGGTGATAAAACCGTAGCCGCCGTTGCCTGAGAGCAAGTAATGCTGTTCTGGCTGGCCGGTGAGCATGGCGACGGGTTTCGCGCCGTTTTGTAACTCGATTAAGGATGAAACCGGCACGCCGTCGCCGCGTCCGCCAGGGATTTCGGCGGCATCAAGCGTATAGGTTCTGCCCAATGAATCCAGGATGACGACGGGCAAAACCGTGCGGCCTTCGAGGGTTTGTTTGAGACGGTCGCCTTCTTTGAACGCGGTTTGGCTCAAATCAAGGTTGTGTCCAGCACGGCTGCGTATCCAGCCTTTTTCCGACAGAATCAGCGTGATCGGCTCATCGGCGGTAGTTTGCGTCAGCACGGCACGTCCGGCTTCTTCCACCAGCGTGCGACGCGCATCGCCAAACTGCTTCATGTCCGCCTGCATCTCTTTGATAATCAGCTTGCGTTTTTCGTTTTCGTCACCCAAAAGGATATTCAGACGACCTTGTTCTTCGCGCAACTCGTTCAATTCTTTTTCGAGTTTAAACCCTTCCAAACGCGCCAACTGACGCAGGCGGATTTCCAAAATGTCTTCGGCTTGGATTTCGGTCAGCCCGAACGCCGCCATCAAATCGGCCTTCGGGTCGTCTGATTCACGAATGACTTTAATCACTTCGTCAATGTGCAGAAAGACTTTCAGACGGCCTTCAAGGATGTGCAGACGTTTTTCCACTTGGTTCAAACGGAATTTCAGACGGCGTGTTACGGTCACGACGCGGAAATCCAACCATTCCTGCAAAATCGTTTTCAGGTTTTTCTGCGCAGGGCGGTTGTCCAAACCCATCATTACCAAGTTCATGGACACATTGCCTTCCAGAGAAGTCTGCGCCATCAGCGTGTTGATGAAGGTATCGGTATCGATGCGGCTGGATTTCGGCTCGAACACCAGACGCACGGGATGTTCGCCGTCGGACTCGTCGCGCACGCGGTCGATTAAATCCAACATCAGCTTTTTGGTATTGAGCTGGTCTTGGTTGAGCTGCTTTTTGCCCGCTTTCGGTTTCGGGTTGGTTTGTTCTTCGATTTCGGCAAGGATTTTGGCGGAGTTGGCGTTCGGCGGCAGCTCGGTCACAATCACGCGCCATTGTCCGCGCGCCAATTTCTCGATTTCATAACGCGCACGCACGCGCACGCTGCCCTTGCCGGTTTCGTAAATCCGGCGCAATTCGTCCGCCGGCGTGATGATTTGACCACCACCTGCAAAGTCGGGGGCGGGAATATATTGCATCAGGTCGGCGGTTTCCAGCGTCGGTTTCTTCAACAGTGCAATCGCCGCCTGCGTGACTTCGTTCAAATTGTGCGACGGAATCTCGGTCGCCATACCCACCGCGATGCCCGACGCGCCGTTGAGCAACACCATAGGCAGGCGGGCGGGCAGGTGCAGCGGTTCGTCAAACGCGCCGTCGTAGTTAGGAACGAAATCCACCGTCCCCTGATTGATTTCGGACAACAGCAATTCCGCAATCGGCGTCAGCCGCGCTTCGGTGTAACGCATCGCCGCCGCCCCGTCGCCGTCACGCGAACCAAAGTTGCCGATGCCGTCGATTAAGGGATAGCGCAAGGTAAAATCCTGCGCCATGCGGACCATCGCTTCATAGGCAGAACTGTCGCCATGCGGGTGGTATTTACCCAAAATCTCGCCAACCACGCGCGCCGATTTCACCGGCTTCGCTCCCGCCGTCAAACCCATATCGCGCATGGCAAACAAAATACGTCGTTGTACAGGCTTTTGGCCGTCTGAAACTTCAGGCAGCGCGCGGCCTTTGACCACGCTCATGGCGTATTCGAGATAGGCGCGTTCGGCATATTGACCTAACAGCAGGTAGTCTTCGCCGACAGGAGATGGGCTTGGAGCGGAAATGTGTTCTGTCATCAGGATGGTAAAACGAAATAAATTAAAGAAGGATATTGTAAAGCAAAATCGGTAGTCATAGCCAATTTGAGTGATGAACGGTAGTGCAACGACAATAAGGCTTACCGAATCAGGTCTGCAAATGAAATCCGTTTCGACAAAAAAGGCCATCTGAAACCATTTCATGTTTCAGACGGCCTTTTCATTTTGGTTTTAAATCAAAACTTCGTTATTCTGCAGTAGCCGGTTTGGCCGCAGTTTTAATGGTTAAGGTCAACGCGGCGGCAATGGCCAGGGAAACACCGGCAAAAGTCATCGCGTTGGCAGGGTTTGAACTCAAGAAGGTTTTGTACACCCAGCCGAAAGATACGGTTTCAATCAACATTGGAATCACAATCATCATGTTCACAATACCCATGTACACGCCGTAACGTTCTTTCGGAATAGAACCGACCACAATCATAAACGGCACGCCCATCATACTTGCCCAACCGACACCGAAACCAATCATCGGCGCAAACATCAGGTATTTATTGCCGATATGAGGAATGGTGAGCAAGGCCAGCGCGGCAAGGGTTACGGCAAAGGCGTGAACATATTTGGCGGCGTATTTGCGCGCCATCCACATCAGGCCGAAGGCGGAGATAAAGGTTACCACGTTGTAAAAACCGTTTACCAAACCGGTCCATGCAACCGCTTGACTATATGCTTCGGTATTTTCAACAGTCGAATCCCAAACGGATTGGACGATACTGTGGGAAATATATTGCCAGTAGATGAAGAGTGCGTACCATTGGAAGAGATACACCAAGGCCAGTTGCCATAGGGCAGTCGGCATTTCGCGGACAGCAACGATAATATCTTTAACGGCATGGGCCGGACCGCTCGGCTGGGCTTTAATGGCCGCCATTTCTTCAGGGCTGGGCTCGCGTTCGGCCGTTGATAAAACGGTAACCAAAACCGAACCGATGGAGCAGACCGCACCAATATAAAACGAACCGAATACCCAATACGGAATGCCCGCTTCGGAAGTTTGTTGCAACCAGCCGATTTGTTGGAAGATGTAGAGGGAAACGTTGGCCAGGGTAATACCCAAACCGGTAAACACAGACTGCATCAAGAAACCGGTGGATTGCTGGTGTTCAGGAACGGTATCGGCAATAAAGGCACGGAAAGGTTCCATTGCCGTGTTGTTGCTGATGTCCAAGAGCCACAGCAGCAATACAGCCACCCATAATGCGGTAACGTGCGGATAGATAAAGAGACAGAGGCTGCAACCGATGGCGCCAATCAAGAAATACGGGCGGCGGCGACCTAATCCCGGCACCCAAGTGCGGTCACTCATCGCACCAATCATCGGCTGCACCAGCAAACCGGTAATCGGACCTGCCATATTCAAAATCGGCAACTGGCTCGGGTCGGCATGAAGAAAGCTGAAAATCGGATTAATCGCAGTTTGCTGCAACCCGAAGCTATATTGAATACCGAAGAAACCGAAGTTCATCAGCATAATCTGGCGAAGTGTCATCGCCACTTGTGGGGAGATTTTCATAGGAAGGCTACTCCTGGGTAATAAACTATGGAAACAACAAACTCCAATTTCAGCGGTATGACGCTTTTATTGTATTTGGGCTGCCCTTTTTACTGAAGCAACTCCGTTTTCAGACGGCCTTTATTTTGACCGTTTACATGAATCTTATTTTGATGTGTGTTTGTGTTGTTTAAAGCTTATTATTTTCAGGCCGTCTGAAACTATTTATTAATCACAGACTGACGCCAGATGGTTTCCCCAACGACCTTGACTGGCTGAACCGCACCGGCCGGGTGTTCAATATGTCGAAACAGCAAATCCGCCGCCATCGCACCCATACGCAGATACGGCAGCTCGGTGCTGGTCAACGGCGGAAACAGCGTTTCCGCAATCGCACTGTGATTATCGTAGCCGGCAACGGAGACTTGCTCGGGAACCCGTACGCCGCGCGTCCTCAAAATCCCGTACACGCGCACTGCCATTTCATCATTACCGCAACAAATTACCGTCGGCGGAAGCGGCAAAGACAGCAGCTTCAAAATAGCCGAAATCAAAGACCCGCTGTCGTTGCTGAAGTCAGGATAGCCAGTTTGCACCAAATCAGGATCGAAGACAATATCCGCATCAGCCAAAGCACGGCGGTATCCGGCCAATCTCAATCTCGTCGCTTCCACGCCCGGCTGCAAAGTCACATAAGCAATCCGTTTGTGTCCGCTTTGGATAATCCGGCGCACCAAGCCATACTGCCCTGCTTCGTCATCCGGCAAAACCGACGGCGTACCTGCCAAATCAAAACAGTTGACCAACACCATCGGGCAACGGTTGGGCACTTCCGGCAGCAATACTTCCTGATGGAAACCTGCCACATATAAAATCCCCTCGGCACGATGCTCCATAAAGGTACGGATCAGCGGCTCCATCTGACCGGGCTGACCTGGCTTATTGTCGATGTCAGCAATCATCAAAATCTTGCCTTGTGCGCGAATCTTCTGCTGAATGCCCTTAATCAAGAACATATCCGGTATGCCGTGCCCGCCCGTATTCTCGCCCGTCCGCGAAATAGCGCCGGTAATCAGACCGACCAATCCGGAACGGTGTGACCGCATAATCCGCGCCGCAGAAGACGGGATATAGCCCAAAGCAGCAATCGCTGTTTCTACTTTGGAACGGGTTTTATCACTGACCGGCGCATCGCCGTTAATCACCCGGCTGACCGTCTTGGGAGATACCCCGGCATAAGCAGCGACATCATAAATTGTAGCCATCTTACGGAACCGTCCCGACAAGATTTCAATAATGTTACATAGGATAACACAGCAGACATCGGTGTCATACCCCCTTTTTTACAGAAACTTGATGATAATCAACCGTTTCTATTGCATTTTGCATACATTTCTTAAACAAAACCGCCCACGCCATCTCCCAAAACCTGTTCAAATTTGTTAAACTACAAGCCACTACAAAAAAGCAGGAAATACCTATCTATCCTGCTTATTTTACCGTTACATACTAAGGAAACGAGATGTCCATATACTCAGACGCATGGCAGGCTTTGGAAGCCCATCATGCCGATACTCAACACGTTACCCTGCGCGAACGCTTCGCCGCAGATGCCGAACGTTTCAACAATATGCACGAAATTCTGCACGGTTTGTTATTTGATTACAGCAAAAACCGCCTAGATGAAAACACCCTTGATTTATTGTGCCAACTGGCCGAAGCGGCCGATTTGCCACAATATATGCAGGCCATGAGCAGCGGTGAAAAAATCAACACCAGCGAACACCGTGCTGTCCTCCACACTGCCCTACGTCTGCCTGCCAATGCCAAACCTGTTTACGTCGACGGCGAAAACATCGTGTCCAAAGTTCATCACGAACTCAACCGCACCCTCGAATTCGCACGCCAACTTTTAGACGGCACCCACGCAGGCATTACCGGCAAACCCATTACCGATTTGGTTCACATCGGCATCGGCGGCTCCGATTTAGGCCCGCGCATGGCCACACAGGCGCTGCAGCCTTATTGGCAAAACATCCGCGTCCACTTTGTCAGCAACTCCGATGATGCCGACCTGACCCAAACCCTTCTCGGCCTCAACCCCGAAACCACCGTATTCAGCATTGCCAGTAAATCATTCCGCACACCGGAAACCCTGCTCAATGCCTATGCGGCGCGTACTTGGTACCGTGATGCAGGTTTGCCTGATTCCGGCATCTACCGCCACTTCTGCGCCATTTCCGCCGATGTGGCCGCAGCCCAAAACTTCGGTATCTCCCCCGACAAAGTTTTCGCCATGTCCGACTGGGTCGGCGGCCGCTATTCCGTCTGGTCGCCCATCGGCCTGCCACTGATGGTTGCCGTCGGCGAAAAAGCGTTCCGCAAAATGCTGGCCGGCGCGCACGCGATGGATACCCATTTCTTCGAGACACCATTCCGCCGCAACATTCCCGTCCTGATGGCGCTCATCAACGTTTGGTACAACAACTTCCAACATTCAGACGGCCAAACCGTTGTCCCATACAGCCACAACATGCGCCTCTTTACCCCGTGGCTCAACCAGCTCGATATGGAAAGCCTCGGCAAACAGCGTACTTCAGACGGCCAACCCGTTTCCTGCACCACCGGCGGCATTGTCTTTGGTGATGAAGGTGTCAACTGCCAACATGCCTACTTCCAGCTTCTACACCAAGGTACGCGTCTGATTCCCGTTGATTTCATCGTCCCCATGACCACAATCTACGGCAACCACCGCCAACACCGCTTTACCGTTGCCAATGCCTTCGCCCAAGCCGAAGCGCTGATGAAAGGCAAGACCTTAGACGAAGTACAAATCGAATTGGCCACCCTGCCCCAAGACGAACGCGACCGTCTTGCACCGCAAAAAGAATTCCCAGGCAACCGCCCGAGCAACAGCCTGCTTATCGACAGCCTGACGCCTTTCAACCTCGGCATGCTGATGGCGGCCTACGAACATCGCACCTTCGTTCAGGGTGTGATTTGGCGTATCAATCCCTTCGACCAATGGGGCGTGGAATACGGTAAAGAGCTGGCCAAAACCATCGAACCCGAACTCGAACGCGGCACGCCGGCACACGACAGCTCCACCAACGGTCTGATTGCCTTCTACCGCAACTGCAACGCAGCATCGAAGGCAGTCCGAAAATAAAATATCCGTAAAACAAACATATCTGCCTGTCTTACGGACATTTCAAAAACCTATCAGCTTGTTCCAACAAAAGGCCGTCTGAAACTTTATCCATTCAGTTTCAGACGGCCTCTTGTTATTCTATAAAAATAACAGAAGTTCATTCGCCATATCCCCCATCTTTGCTACAATATCCCTTTTCTTTTTTATTGATTCCACTATGACCACCGCACCCCAAACCAGCACTATGCAGCGAATTTTCTCGCGCAAAATGCTGATCTGCATTTTCACAGGCTTCACTTCGGGGTTGCCGCTTTATTTTCTGATCAACCTGATTCCAGCATGGTTACGCAGCGAACATGTTGATTTGAAAACCATCGGCCTGATGGCACTTATCGGGCTGCCTTTCACTTGGAAATTTATCTGGTCTCCCGTCATTGATTTGGTCAGATTACCTTTTTTAGGACGGCGACGCGGTTGGATGCTGGTTACGCAAATTGGTTTGCTGCTGACCTTGCTCATTTACGCCTTCCTAAATCCTGCTCAGCATTTATATGTAATTATGGGCTTATCGTTGGTGGTCGCCTTTTTTTCTGCCAGCCAAGATATTGTATTGGATGCATTTCGCCGCGAAATTTTGTCAGATGAAGAATTAGGCTTGGGCAACTCTATCCACGTCAATGCCTACCGTATCGCCGCTTTGGTACCTGGTTCGCTCAGCTTGATTTTGGCCGACTTGATGCCTTGGCACAACGTATTCATCATTACTGCACTATTTATGCTGCCCGGTCTGCTGATGACCCTGTTTTTAGCTAAAGAGCCTGACATTCCACCATCTGTGTCGCGTACATTTGCCCAAACGGTTTCCGACCCTTTTAGTGAGTTCTTCTCCCGCAAAGGAATCAAACAGGCCATATTGGTATTGCTGTTTATCTTTCTCTACAAACTGGGCGACAGCATGGCGACTTCCCTGGCAACGCCGTTTTATCTGGACATGGGCTTCAGCAAAACCGACATCGGCCTCATTGCCAAAAATGCCGGCCTGTGGCCTGCTGTCATTGCCGGTATTGTAGGCGGTATTTGGATGATAAAGCTCGGTATCAACAGGGCTTTGTGGGTTTTCGGCGTAGCCCAATGGGTAACGATTCTAGGCTTTGCCTGGCTGGCGGGTTTCGGTAAATTTGAAACCATTACCCTGACGGAACAAATGATGCTTGCCGCCGTGATTGGTGCGGAAGCAGCAGGTGTAGGCTTGGGTACGGCGGCATTTGTCGCCTATATGGCCCGTGAAACCAATCCTGCTTTCACGGCCACACAATTGGCCCTCTTTACCAGCCTGTCAGCTGTTCCCCGTACATTTATCAATGCTTCGGCAGGCTATCTGATTGAAGCGATGGGTTACTTCAATTTCTACTGGCTGTGTTTCGCTTTGGGCATACCGGGTATGTTGTTGCTGTTTAAAGTGGCACCGTGGAGTGGCGAAAAAGCAAACAATTAAACTCTTCTTTAAATCCTTAAAAACAAAAGGCCGTCTGAATGTTCAGACGGCCTTTATCATACAAAAGCTTTATTCGGCAGCAGGTTTGACAGTACTGCGGACATCGCCGCTTTTTTCTTTATGTTTCAAAACAGCACGGTCGAGCTTGTCCATCAAAACATCAATCGCGGCATACATATCCTGTTCAATCGCTTCAACGTGCAAATCTTTGCCTGCCAAATGCACATCGGCTTCAGCTTTCTGGCTGACTTTTTCCACCGAGAGCGTGATGGTCACGGAAATGATGTTGTCGGCGTGGCGACTGATTCGTGCCAACTTGTCGGAAACGTAGTTTTTGATGGCTTCGGTAACATCAAAATTCAGACCGGTGATTTTCAGATTCATGATACAGCTCCTTCGGTTGATTAGTCCGTCAAAACGGATCGGAATATATCTACTCGGTAAATTTTCGTTTGTGTGCCGGCGGGATGTCTAATGATTCTCTATATTTAGCAACTGTACGTCTGGCAATTTCAATGCCGCGTTGTTTTAATAATTTGACGAGGGCCTCGTCCGAATAGGGTTTGCTGCTGTCTTCACTTTCAATCAGCTGGCTTAATACGGCTTTGATTGCGCCTTGGCTGAACCCTTCGCCATCATCGTCGGCATTGACTGCCTGTGTGAAGAAATAGCGTAACGCAAACAGGCCGCGCGGGCAAGACAAATATTTCTGGTTGGCGGCGCGCGAAATGGTGCTTTCCGCCAAACCCAATTCGGCGGCGGCATCTTTCATCAGCATGGGCGACAGGCCAATTTCGCCGAAGATGAAAAAATCTTCCTGATTTTTGACAATATACTCGGCAAGGCGGAGGACTGTGCTTTTGCGCAGCTCCAAAGAATCAATGCGCTGCTTAGCCTCGTTGATTTTTTCCTTCCACTCCGGTGCGCCCTCTTCCGCTGATTTCATCAGATCGCAATACTCCTGATTCAGCCGCAGCTTCGGCCAAGCCGCCTCATTGCTGATGACTTCCCAGCCGTCCTTGCCCTCTTTGACCCAAACGTCAGGCTGAATATAAGGCGTGGGCGTAGCGGAGGCAAAGCCGTAGGCCGGATAGGGATTGAGCCCGGCAATCATATCGAGCGCGGCTTCTATGGTTTCGCTGTCGGTATCGGGATAGAGTTTGCGGAAACGCAAAACGTTTTGTTTGCGGTTTTTGCCTAAGTCTTGAAGCGAACTTTGCACCAAATGCGCGGCCATTTGTCTAGCCGGAGAAGCCGGCAAACGCATTAATTGCAGCATGAGCGACTCGGTCAAGTCGGCCGCAGCCACGCCGGGCGGATCAAAGGTTTGCAATACATCCAGCGCGTTTTGCAGGACCTCTTCGTCCAGCATCCATTCTAACGGCGTGTGGTCGATGATTTCTTCGAGACTGTCGGTGAGGTAGCCTTGTTCGTTCAGAAAATCAATCAAGACGTGAACATAGGCCGCTTCCACTTGCGAGAGCGGATGCTCGCACACTTGGGCATGCAGATAGTGTTTGAAATCCTCTTCTTCGGCGATGTTGCTCCAAATATCTTCGGCATCGTCGCCGCTCAACTGCTGACCTGCACGCGGCATGGTGACGGCACGGTTGAGCCCGCTATCGGCAAACTCATCGGTTTCCGGACGCTCAAGCAGAGGATTGTCCAACAACCAGTCTTCCACTTCGCGCTCAAGCTCAAGACCCGACATCTGCAAGATGCGCAAAGACTGCTGCAGCCGCTGGTTGAGCTGCTGGGTCTGTTTGAGTTTAAGGACGAGTGAAGACATAATGTTTGATAGTAAATGTGCTTTATGGATTTCAGACGGCCCGTCAGATACAGGCCGTCTGAAAGTATCAAATATATTGTTTATATATTGGATGATTATTTCAATATATTATTCTTTTATCAACCGATAAATGAATTATTCAACAGTAGAGATGGTTTCTAACGGTAAAGCAAACGTAATAGGCAGAACAAAAACCATGGCAACAGGCTTCCCGCGATAGGTAGCGGGTTGAAATTTTGTCTTCAAAACTGCTTTTCGTCCTGCCGCATCTAAACGCGGGGACCCACTACTCTTTTGTATCCATACAAATGCTTTGCCATCTATATTGATAAAGACATTTAATACTACAGTCCCTTCCTCGCCATTCTCTGTAGAAAGCTGTGGATAAGGTGGGGGAGCAACTTGGACAGGTTTCGTCTTTATCTCTTCTTTGAATCCATTTGGCACAGTATAAAAGAATCTGAATTTTTTAAGGCTTTCCAGTGTCTTACAATCCGTTTGTTGGGTTTTCTGATTATAAGTACACTCTTTATAAGGCTCGACTTGTTTTGGCAAACCTACTTCTTGAGCAAGTTTCAACAATTCCAGCGCATCCACTTCCCAATGGAGGCTTTTTCCCAGCTTACCTTCTTTATCCACGATAGCTGTCGCCGTTACGATACCGGTTATCGGCTTGCCATTTTTATCTATCACGCCTTAGCGCACACCCATATCCTGCCATGACTGTTCGGGCATGGCATGCACGGCAGTAGCTGCCAAAACGGCAAAGGAAGACAAAAAAATTCGTTTCAACACAGATACACCTTTTCAGACGGCCTAAACTCAATATTTGAAGTTTTCACCCAAATAAACCGAACGGACTTGTTCATTGTTGACCAAATCATCCGGCTTGCCTGAAGCCAATACCGTACCATCACTGATGATGTAGGCACGGTCGCAGATGCTGAGGGTTTCGCGCACGTTGTGGTCGGTAATCAATACGCCGATACCGCGTGATTTGAGGAACTCGATGATTTTCTGAATATCGATGACGGCAATCGGGTCAACGCCGGCAAAAGGTTCGTCCAACAAAATGAAACGCGGCTGCATGGCCAACACGCGCGCGATTTCGACACGGCGGCGTTCGCCACCGGACAAAGACGGCGCAGGGTTGTTGCGCAGGCGTTCAATGTTCAAATCGGCCAACAGTTTTTCAAGTTCGGCATCAATGCGGCTTTTGTCTTTCATGCTGATTTCCAAAATGGCGCGGATATTTTGTTCCACGGTCATTTTGCGGAAAATCGAGGCCTCCTGCGGCAGATAGCCGACGCCGAGGCGGGCGCGTTCGTGAATGGGCAGGTGGCGCAACTCTTGGCCGTCCAACATTACGCTGCCTGCATCGGCGGCAATCAGGCCGACTATCATGTAAAAGCTGGTGGTCTTACCCGCGCCGTTGGGGCCGAGCAGGCCGATGACTTCGCCGCTTTCGATTTCAAGGGAGAAGCTTTTGACGACTTGGCGTTTTTTGAAACTTTTTTGCAGGTTTTGAACCACAAGACGGCTGTTGTTTGCGCTCATATTCTGTTGACTTTCGATATTGACCTCAGGCCGTCTGAACCTTTTTCAGACGGCCTTTTTGTGTGTTTTCTTATTTGTTTTTCTGCGTACTGGACGGCTGGATAACAACGCTGACGCGGCCGGATTTGGCGGCGGATTTCACACCGGATTTGGCGCTGCCGTTGATGGTGTAAACCTCGGTTTTGGTGTTGTAAGTGATGACCGCACCTTCGGCCACATCGCCGCCGCGCTGTACTTTGGCATTGCCGGACAGAGTAACGAGGTTGGCTGCGGAAGAATACATGACGGTATTGGCTTGGCCGTTGACTACGCCTTTGCCGCCGTCCAACTCTTGGCTGAATTTGACGGGCGAGCCGGTGGCTTTCATCAACTGCTCGCTTTTGTCGTTACGTGAAACGGTTACGCTGCCAGCACGGATATTGAGCGTGCCTTGTTTGATGATGACATTGCCGGAAAAGGTGGTGCTTTGGTTGTTTTGGTCAAGCGAGCCTTGGTCGGCTTCGATTTGAATCGGCTGCTTGCTGTCGCTTTGCAGGGCAAAGGCCGGGCTGGCGGCAAAAACGGCAACAAGGGCTAAGGTTTTACAAATTTTTTGTATCATAAATTGTGGCTTTCACTTTGGAAGGGAAATTCAGCAAACCGGTTTTGTGATCATAAGTCATGCCGTTTGCCTGACCGCTAGACTGTCCGTATTGGAAAGTAACGGGGCTGTCGGTATGGGCGTATTGCGCTTCGGTATCGACATTCAAACGTTCGGTTTTGACGATGCCGGCCAAACGCTTGGCATCTGCCGCTTTGTTTAAGACGACATTTTGTTCAAAAACGACTTTTTTGTTTTGAATATTGTACGCGGCCTTATCGCTGCCGACTTCGTACAGCAGGCTGCCGTCGCGGTAAAACGAAAGATGCGGTTTGTCCAAATGCACGTCCGCGCTATTCGGATATTGGACGGCATCGGCCGCGCTCAGGTTTTCTTTCAGACGGCCTTCTTGGTCAAAACGTTTGCCGTTGATGCCTTTCATCGAATATTGAGGCTCATTCGGATTGAGGACGACTTCTTCGACCTGCACTTCGCTGATGCGGCCGAGCCACGCCGCCAATGCGCCGAGTGAAACGGCCAACACCAGCGGAAAGGCGATTCCGTAACGCCATCTGATTTTCATCGTACATACTCTTTCAAAGCAGGTTCAAGCGTACCTTGCGCCTGCATAATCAAATCGCACACTTCACGCACTGCGCCTGCGCCGCCGGAACGTCGGGTTACATAATGGGCGTATTGCAAAGTAAACCAATGCGCTTCAGGGACGGCAACCGCCAATCCGCAACGCACCATCACAGGCAAATCGACAACATCGTCGCCGACAAAGGCGCACTCATGTTCCTCCACACCGGCCTGTTCGCGCAATTGGGCGTAGGCGGCACGTTTATCGTGAATGCCTTTGAAGTAATAGTTGATACCGAGCTGCTTCACGCGGATACCGACGGAAGGCGCATCGCGGCCGGTAATAATTGCAGTTTGCACACCGCCGGCCTGAAGCATTTTCAAACCGTGTCCGTCCAAAGTGTGGAACGATTTGATTTCTTCGCCGTTGTCACGGATAAAAATGCGGCCGTCGGTCAAAACGCCGTCCACATCCAGTATCAGCAGTTTGATACCTAAAGCGCGTTGTTGCAGGTCGGAAGAGAGGTTTTGCATAAGGTTTCCTTATTTCAGACGGCCTATTCTAGCATAAGGCCGTCTGAAAACGTTTTTGCCGTCGATTCAGACAATTCGTGCCATCAATAAATCGTGCATGTTCAGCGCGCCAATCAGTACGCCGTTTTCTTCGACCACCAGCAAACCGTTCACATGGCCGCTTTGCATGGCTTTCAAAGCTTCGGTGGCAAGGCGGTCGGCTGAAATGGTTTTCGGCGAAGCGTGCATGATGTCGTCCACTTTCAACCCGGCAAAGCTGTCGCGTTCTTGAAACAGACGGCGCAAGTCGCCATCAGTAAATACGCCTTTCAGACGGCCTTCGGCATCGGTTACCGCCAACATGCCCAAGCCTTTTTCACTCATGCGGACAATGGCTTCTTTCAACGGCGTACCCAACAAAACGGCAGGCAGAGCTTCGTCTTTGTGCATAATATCCGCCACGCGCAGAAGCAGGCGTTTGCCCAGGCTACCGGCCGGATGGCTTAAAGCAAAATCGTCGGGCGTAAACGCGCGTGCGCGCAGCAGGACAACCGCCAACGCATCGCCCAAGGCCATTACGGCAGTCGTACTGGAAGTCGGCGCAAGGCCGAGCGGGCACGCCTCTTTGGAAACCGCCGCGGTAATATGAATATCGGCATGACGCGCCATGGTCGAAGTCGGATGGGCAGTAATACAAATAAGCGTGATGTTTTTACGTTTCAACGCCGGAATAATCGCCGCAATTTCATCGCTTTCGCCGGAATTGGAAATAGCAACCACGACATCGTGGTCCACAATCATGCCCAAATCGCCGTGCGCCGCTTCGGCAGGATGAACAAAAAACGCAGGCGTGCCGGTGGAAGCCATGGTCGCCGCCATTTTGCGGCCGATGTGTCCGGACTTGCCCATGCCGGTAATGACGACCCTGCCCTTGCAGTGCAACAACGCTTCTGCCGCACGGACAAAATCATGGTCCAAAGCCGCCGCAATTTCACGCAAACCTTCGGCTTCCGTATCTAATACATCGCGCGCCCAGTCGAGATAAAGTGTGTTTTCCGCCATCAAAGCCACCTTTCGTGCTTGAATTTAGGTTT
Source organism: Neisseria sp. P0019.S002 (assembly GCF_051957155.1). Taxonomy (NCBI): domain Bacteria; kingdom Pseudomonadati; phylum Pseudomonadota; class Betaproteobacteria; order Neisseriales; family Neisseriaceae; genus Neisseria; species Neisseria sp. P0019.S002. The sequence continues at coordinate 365,772 of NZ_JBQCWS010000002.1, read as the reverse complement.
GTTTTGCCCAAATTAATCGGCTGTAAACTGTTCAAATTCATCGAATCGGCGTAGCATTACCGCCACTTCACAAACAAACCTATTATGTAAAAGGAATCAGAGATGACTATTTTATCGGACGTTAAAGCATTAGGACAACAAATCTGGTTGGACAATCTCTCCCGTTCGCTGGTACAAAGCGGCGAATTGGCAGAAATGCTGAAACAAGGTGTGTGTGGCGTAACTTCCAATCCCGCCATTTTCCAAAAAGCCTTTGCCGGAGATGCCCTGTACGCCGATGAAGTAGCTGCGCTTAAACAGCAAGACCTGACCCCGAAACAACGCTACGAAACCATGGCGGTTGCCGATGTGCAAGCCGCCTGCGACGTGTGTCTTGCCGAACACGAATCTACCGGCGGTAAAACCGGCTTCGTCAGCCTCGAAGTTTCGCCTGAATTGTCCAAAGACGCACAAGGCACGGTTGAAGAAGCGCGCCGCCTGCACGCCGCCATCGGCCGTAAAAATACCATGATTAAAGTACCGGCAACCGACGAAGGCATCGAAGCACTCGAAACCCTCGTTTCAGACGGCATCAGCGTCAACCTGACCCTGCTTTTCTCCCGTGCCCAAACCCTCAAAGCCTATGCGGCCTACGCGCGCGGCATTGCCAAACGTTTGGAAGCAGGACACGACGTTTTCCATATCCAAGTTGTCGCCAGCTTCTTTATTTCCCGTGTCGATGCCGCGTTGGACGCTACCCTGCCCGACCACCTCAAAGGCAAAGTCGCCATTGCGCTTGCCAAAGCCGCCTATCAAGATTGGGCGCAATACTTCGGCAGCAGCGAATTTGCCTCACTTGCCGAAAAAGGTGCCAACCGCGTACAACTTTTGTGGGCATCTACCGGCGTGAAAAACCCTGCCTATCCTGACACGTTGTACGTTGACAGCCTGATTGGCGCCCATACCGTCAACACCGTTCCCGATGCCACACTCAAAGCCTTTATCGACCACGGCACCGCCAAAGCCACTTTGACCGAAGGCACGGACGAAGCCCAAGCGCAGCTTGCCGAAACCGCGAAACTCGGCATTGATGTCGAAACTTTGGCAACTCGTTTGCAGGAAGACGGTTTGAAACAATTTGAAGACGCTTTCGCCAAACTGCTTGCTCCCTTGGCTTAAGCGGATTGAACGGACGGCCGATTGAAACTTAAATCATTTTGAAAAGTCTCAGGCCGTCTGAAACCCAAATTCGGGCGTGTACGGCACGCCCTTTTCTATCACGATTTAAATACCGTGCAGGCCATACTGCCCCTGCCCTACAAAAACCACCCTGCCATGTATATAGGACGTTTCGCCCCCAGCCCTACCGGCCTGCTTCATATCGGCTCCCTACTGACCGCCGTCGCCTCCTATGCCGATGCGCGCGCTCATCAGGGCAAATGGCTGGTCCGCATTGAAGACCTTGACCCCCCGCGCGAAATGCCCGGCGCCGCTGCCGACATTTTGCGCACGCTTGAAGCTTTCGGCTTTGAGTGGGATGGCGAAGTCGCCTATCAAAGCCGCCGTTACGACCTATATCAAGACACCCTCGACCGCCTCAAAGCAGCCGGGCTGGTGTATCCCTGCTATTGCAGCCGCAAAGACTGGCAGGCGGAGGCAACACATGGCGCAGACGGATTTGTGTATAACGGCCGTTGCCGCAATCCTCAGCAAAGACCCGACACGCAAAACAAAACGCCGGCATGGCGCATTCAAGTGCCCGATCGCGTAATCGGTTTTTCAGACGGCATTGTCGGACATTACGCACAAAACCTAGCACACGATATCGGCGATTTCGTCCTGCTTCGTGCCGACGGCTATTGGGCATATCAGCTTGCCGTGGTTGCCGACGATGCCGACCAAGGAATAACGCATATTGTCCGCGGTCAGGACTTGCTCGTTTCCACGCCACGCCAAATCTATCTGCAACAATGCCTCGGCATTCCCACACCGGCCTACGCCCACCTTCCCCTATTGACCAACAATCAAGGGCAAAAATGGTCGAAACAAACCCTTGCCCCGGCTTTGAATTTGAATCAAAAAGAACAGCTTCTCCGCCAAGTCCTAACCTACCTCGACCTACCCAATGCACCTGCTGTGAACCGTCCGCAAGAATTGCTCGATTGGGCGGTAGCGCACTGGCAAATAGACAAAATCCCAAAATCGTCCATTATCACGGACTGAATTAGCACGATTACAACAAAATTACTCCAGGTATTACAATATTTCATAAAATTATGTAAGTAATCTTCCGATTCATCCCAAACCATGCCCAAGAAGCAAAAAATCATGTATATTTCAAAAATTTCCTAAAATTGTCACAAACTGATAATTTCAAGGTTGTAACAACATACGGCTGACGCGTTATTGAGGATGACAAAGCGCGGCAGATCTCCCACGATACAACAAAAAGAATACCGCTATGCCAAGTGCCATTATTGTAGAAGACGAAGTATTAGCAGCAGAACGCTTACGTGTATTATTGGAAGAGTGCAATGTCGTACTGCTCAACGTCTTTCACCATGCCATGCCAGCATTGGAGTGGCTGAGTGTCCACGAAGTCGACATCGTATTTGCCGACATCGGCATGCCGGAAATTGACGGTCTCGAGTTTGTCGAACGCATTAAGCGTACCGCCAAACGCCAGCCGGAAATTGTATTCACCACAGCCTACGAAGAACACGCCCTGCGCGCGTTTGAGCTGGCTGCCGCAGACTATCTGCTCAAACCGATCAAAATGACCCGCCTGCAAACCGCGCTTGACCGCATCATCGAGAAAAACCGCGAAAAAGCAGACAGCTTCACCCATTTCAAAGTGTACAACCGCGAACGCATGGTTGAAATCCCATGGCAACAGGCGCGTTACCTGATGGCGGAACACAAAACCGTCTATCTGTTTACCGGCGACGGCCATAGCTACGAATTACCGAAGACCCTAGTTTACTGGGAAGAGTTGCTTGGCGACAAAGTCATCCGCATCCATCGCAATGCCCTCGTCTTCCGCCACACCCTCGACAGCCTGATTCGACTGGACGATGACGAAAACGACGAATATGCATCCACATGGGGCGCTAAAATTCTCGATATTCCGACCCCGTTGCCCGTCAGCCGCCGACAACTGTCCACCCTGCGGAAAATCATTAAAAACAGCATCTAACAATGCGCTCCTTAACTCGTTCTCTTTAAATCAAAGGCCGTCTGAAAAGATATTTTCAGACGGCCTTTTAACTTCTCAGCCCAATAACAGAAAGCAGAAAAAGAAATGGCCAGAGCTTGCCGTTTGGCTCTATCCAAGCTTGCCGTTTGGCTCTATCCAAGCTTTCAATTTGATCAAACCTTGTTTTGTCCACAAACAAGATTTTCCATTTTTTAATCCAGCATCTCTCAATTATGACTACTCAACAGAAAAGGCCGTCTGAAAAATTCAGACGGCCTCGATATTCAAGCCTTACCGATTAAAAGAACAATTCACGCCAGCTGATGCGTTTGAGTCCGCATGTACGGCCTTGTACTTCCAGGCTGACCAGCTGGTTAGACAAGAGACTGCGATCGCCTTTGGTTGCAAAACATTTATTGTTTGGCACGCTCGGCGTAGCGTTCAACTCCTTATCCGTACCCGTGCCGCCGCTATCGCCATCGGCAGTTACCGGAGAATCGTCGGCTTTGCTGGAATTCATATAAGTAAAGTTGATAACGCCATCAAAAGTCATACCGTTGGCGTAATAAATCTGACCATTATTTTCACGTTTGATAAATGTACGATCCTTGCTGGAGATACGCGCATCACGCAAGCCCAAACGACCGCCATTTTCAGCATTTACACCCAGAATAATCGTTTTCGCTGTCGTTTGTGTGGATGTACTGTCCGGCAAACAAACATCGGTACTGGAAGAGTCAGTATGAATTGTTTTGGTTTCATACTTGCGGATGGTCACAACGGCTGTACGCAAAATCATCGTCGGTTTGACAGTCACACGTTCATTCGGATCTAAACTCAGACTCCAGCCTTTTTTGCCTTCGCCAACCTTATTGTCGCTGACGTAAATGTGTTCGCCGTCAATTTCTCTGGTTTGCTGTTCCAACTCACTACTTTTCGCCAAAACTGCATCAGTAGATACATCATCGTAAATACCGTAAACGGCATTAATTTGGCCATTGGTATTGGTCAATTCATTCTGATAAATCTCGCTACCCGTACCAAAAATGACGACATACTTATCTTTACTGCGGCGTGATACCGCAGGCGCAGACGTAATCGGTTGATTACCCGACCCTTGGAAAATCATTTGCACAGACCATTTGGACGGAATTTCACCACTCAAGTCAAAGCGGAACATATTGCCGTAACGGTCGCCTGCATAAGCAATATCAACAATACCGTCAAAATCGGTATCTACCAAAGTAGGAGTAGAGAGGCCGCCTTTGCCATTCGGCGCAGGAATTTTAGCCAAGAGCTTACCGGCGTCGGAAACATTGCTTCCCGTACCTTTCGTCCCAGCCTCTTTACCCGTCATATCATAGACATACAAAGCCGTTTCATTATCGGCACTGTTCACATCTTCAGTACGGTAGCCGCTGGCCAAGAAGCCTGCATAACGCACGTCAGATTCCAGATTAACCGGAGTAGCATTGCGTTTAATGGAGACACGGCCAATTTGTGTCGAACCAATGGTATAACCCAGCTTATTGCCAGAGCCTTTTTCTGTTTCAAACAAAGGTACAGTTGTATTCCAACCACTACGATCACTGTTCGCCACAGCACCAATATTCAACGCATACGCACCGCGTCCACCCTGACCCATCGCACCAAACATAAAGGTTTGTTTATCAGGTGTTTGACGGAGAACAAAACCACCATTGACCATATAGCGGTGCGGCGTGCCAGAGCCGTAACCATCGCGTGCAATATCTTTCAGAACCTTGCCCAAAGTTGTCGCTTGACCTTGATCGTCCTCGCGCTCCATGCCTGCCGGAATATAGCTGAGTTTCAAGTCATAAGGATTGCTAGGCGTACCATTACGGAAAATATGTACCATGCCGTCATTGGCAGCAGCGACCAAAAACTCTTGACGGTTATCGCGCTTATCGCCAATCGAAGCAACTGAACCGTCCAAAATATCGCCCAAATTGCGCTCATCTTTACTTGCGTCAGCAGAATCTGTCGGACGAATTCGATAAGACTGGCTATAACCTTTTGTCTCTGCATCCGCTTTGATGGTTTCATCACTACTTGCTCGGCCAGTCCATTTCAGCAATGCATTTTTCCATTCCAACTTATCTTTCGCACTGCCGTCTGAAATGCCAAAATCGGCGTTTGAAGCATTATCTGCAGCTCTATCGATGAAATAGGTCTTACTGCCATCATTAACCAAAGTAAGACGGTTATTAAATGATGGCTGGTCAAACTTTGTCGTATTGATAGGCGTACCATCGCGGTTTAATTTATAAAACCGTAACTGACTGCTCCAAGAGCCGGTATTCAAATGAACCGTTGCCGCCATATCGGGAATACCCATACTGGTCGTTGCCGGCGCAGTAGAGGATACTCCTTCAAATTTCGTATTCTTGCTGTCATTTTCAATATTATCGACGATAGTTTTGAAAGCATCGAGCAACTTTTCAGGTTTTGCGGCATTAAAATACCAGTCTGGGCGACTGGCACCCTTTTCCAGATACTCTCTCCCGACTTTAGAGATTCCCTCACCAAAGCCCACAGTAAAAGTCTGAACCAATTGCTTACTATAATCCGCACCTTTAGGATCGCTTGGATCACCATCCCAGCTTTTACCCGCAGCATCTACACCATCTTTTGCCGCAGTTTTAATATCTTTTTCCGCCAAAGTCTGACTGAAGAAACGCATACCGCGTTTCTCATTACCATAGTTTCTATCCCAAATAGGAACAATGATTTCGCCACTACCTATCCACATATTCCTACGATAATAATTGCTATACCCGAATTTATAATCGGTATATTGGCACATCACTTTTTTTTCATGCGGTGGGATATGGGCATCATATTGATAAAGTGGCAGGTCAAAATATCCACTAAAACCACGACCATCGTTGAAAAATTCACCTTTTCCATATTTATCGTCATAAGCCTTCGCTGCAGACGGCCCGAAATATTGGTATGCAGGTGTATCCGCGCTATGTTCGATGGCGCGGTAGTAGTTTGAATAGTAATAATCTCGATCGTAGTTGAAGCTGGTATTGCGCGATAAGCGAGGATCCTCACCGGCACCCTGATTGCTACAACTCATATTGGCATCACCATCAGATACCACAACAACATAAGATTTCTGGCAGCGATATTTGATATTGGGGATGACGAAATTTTTGACGACTTCATAATAACGGCGCGTTGTCGGCGTACCTTGATAAGCCAACATCTCGTCTACCTTCTTACTGACATATTCCCAGTTGCGACCTGCGGAACCATCCGTAAAGCCTTCAGTATCCTTCATATCGCCTTTGGTATCGTCAGGGCTAGGCAGTTCTGCATATGCGTAAATAGCATTATTCTCTTTCCTTTTTTTCTCATCCCATTTCCAATACCGAGGATTATTGTGCAAAGTCTGCAAACCCCAGTTAAACTGATCTTTATATTGCGCTAAAACCTGCTTTAATGCCGATTTTGCAATATTGATTTTTTTATGCTCATCTCGAACATGATAATCACCCTTAGCATCAGCCAACATACTGCCCGAGTCATCAATCAAAAACATAATATTGTGTTTGACTTTGGGTTGGCCGCTGACATCGGTTTTGTTTTGCAGGTAAAAAGGAGTTTGGGCAAATTGCTGCGTATTTGCCTGAACGGAAATGCTGATGAGCGCTAAAGCGGAAGCGACGCTTGCATGAATGAGGCGATGGCGGCCTGATGGAGCGTTTTGCATAATGTGTTCTTTTTTCATCGGATAATCTCAGTTAAAAATGACGTTGTTTTTATTTTTTATAAGGTTACGATTCTAGCATAAACAGCCTGTTTCATGTTTGATTCAGCTGAATTTCCCTACACCTGCATTTCAAACACAACAAAAATGAAACAATCTGCCTGCTCAGTTTTCAGACGGCCTAACTGATTATTTAGTTCAACCTTATTCATCAAGCATTCCAAAAGCAAGGGACTGTACCGTAAAGATAAAACGTTTTTAAATTATCGATTATTTGCTCTACGCTTGAAATTCCTATTACTTTGACTTAAAATACACTGCTTCTACGGCATAGACCGCTATGTCTGAAAAAGCACGTTACACAGCAAAATCAAAGCTGCGGAGCGTGTTTTTTTTTAGCCGAGATTTCCGAAGGCTGTCTTTTTTGTAAACAATTTTTATTTTTCAGACGGCCTGACCCATTTTTTTCGAACCGACCATCATCAGGCAAACAGGATTCCATCATGACCACTCCGGCTCTTCTCGTTCTCGCTGACGGCAGCGTATTTCACGGCACATCAATCGGTTACGAAGGTTCGACTTCCGGCGAAGTCGTGTTCAACACTTCCATGACCGGCTATCAGGAAATCCTGACCGACCCTTCCTACTGCAAACAAATTGTTACCCTCACCTATCCACACATCGGCAACACCGGCACCAACGCCGAAGATGAAGAAAGCCGCAGCGTTTACGCCGCAGGCCTGATTATCCGCGACCTGCCGCTCTTGTACAGCAACTTCCGCGCATCCGAAAGCCTGCACGACTATTTGGTACGCAACCAAACCGTCGCCATCGCCGATATCGATACCCGCCGTCTGACCACCCTGTTGCGTGAAAAAGGCTCACAAGGCGGTGCAATTTTGACCGGTGCAGATGCCACGGTTGAAAAAGCACAAGAACTGATTGCTGCATTCGGCAGCATGGTCGGCAAAGACTTAGCAAAAGAAGTTTCCTGCACAGAAACTTACGAATGGACCGAAGGCGAATGGGAATTGGGCAAAGGTTTCGTTACCCCTTCCGAACAGCCTTACCACGTTGTCGCCTACGATTTCGGCGTTAAAACCAACATCCTGCGCATGCTTGCCTCACGCGGCTGCCGCCTGACTGTCGTTCCGGCGCAAACCAGCGCGGAAGACGTGTTGGCACTCAATCCTGACGGCGTATTCCTGTCCAACGGCCCCGGCGACCCCGAGCCTTGCGACTACGCCATCAAAGCCGTACAAAAACTGATGGAAAGCGGCAAACCGATTTTCGGCATTTGTTTGGGACACCAGCTGATCAGCCTCGCCATCGGCGCAAAAACCCTGAAAATGCGCTTCAGCCATCACGGTGCTAACCACCCGGTACAAGATTTGGACAGCGGCAAAGTCGTCATTACCAGCCAAAACCACGGTTTCGCCGTCGATGCCGACACCCTGCCCGCCAACGCACGCATTACCCACAAATCCTTGTTCGACAACACTTTGCAAGGCATCGAACTGACAGACAAACCCGTGTTCTGCTTCCAAGGCCACCCCGAAGCCAGCCCGGGTCCGCAAGACGTCGGTTATCTGTTCGACAAATTCATTGACAATATCAAAGCAGCAAAACAATAAAGCTGATTTTTTCAGACGGCCACACTCAACTCAACAACAGGCCGTCTGAAAACCAAACCTCAAAAAATATAAATTCAGGTACACACTCTCTCAACATCTACACAGTCTGAAACCCAACCCTCTAATCAGAAAGGAAAAACCATGACAGAAAAGCAAATGCGCATTCTTTCCGTCGTCGCCACCCTAACCGCCGTCGGTATGTACGTTTCCTATATCCCACAAATCCAAAACAACCTTGCCGGCAACCCCGGCTCGCCGCTGCAACCCCTCGTCGCCGCCATCAACTGCACATTATGGGTTGCCTACGGCTTTTTGAAAGAAAAACGCGACTACCCCGTCATGCTGGCAAACGCCCCAGGCATCATTTTGGGCTTGATTACGTTTATTACTAGTTTTTAACACCCAAAAAAGTATGGTTGGGTATTTATACCCAACCTGCTTCGATATGAAATGCTCAACGATATTTTCAGACGGCCTTTGAAGCCAAATATTTGAAAAATAAATGCTTCAATACTGATAATAGAGCAATGCTTGACCATATGTCTAAAACAAGCCAATAAAGTAATAATTGAAAAACAAAGGGCATCTACCGTGATAGAAGTCATAAAAACAGGGAAACGAAAATAGCGATATGAGCATCTTCCAAATTAATAAAATTGATCAAACTGCTACTGTACCGAATTTAACAGCATTCAAAGACAATCACACAAAAGAGCGGGATGTACAGAATATTATTAAATCCAATCCTAAAATTTTAGGCGAAGATTTACTTATTATCAGCGAAGAACTGTCTCCATGTGAAGATTCTAAAAAAAGGTTAGATTTATTAGCACTGGATAAATCTGGGAAACTGGTTGTAATAGAACTAAAGCGGAATGACGATGGTTTTCACATGGACTTACAAGCCATCCGCTATGCCTCAATGATTAGGCTATTCAGTATCCAAGACGTTATAAGGCATTACCAAGATTACACACAGGGAAATGCAGAGGAAGATTTTACCGATTTCTTAGACCAAGAAATCGACAAATTAGATTTTGATAACATTAGAATTATTCTGGTTAATCAAGATTTCTCTAGAGAATTAACCAATTCTGTATTATGGTTAAATGAGCAGGGCTTAGATATCAAATGTATCAAGATTACTCAGTATGAAATAAACAACGATCTGATTTGGGATGTAGATACTATTATTCCCGTCAAAGAGACCGAAGAATACCAGCTAAAAATCAAAGAAAAGAAAAATTCAGACCAAGAAATAAAACGTGAAATTAACAGCAGAGATTATACAAAATACACATTTAACGACAAATCTGACCTAACAAAAGGCCGTTTGGTTTTGGAAGTTGTTAGAAAATATTGCAAAGACAACCCAGAAGCCGACTTTGCCAAATTGAGTCAAATTTTCCCTAAAAAATTACAAGGCTCAAATGGTGTATTAAATATATTTAGTGAGCTTAAGGATTATCAAAAAGAAGGTAGATTTTATATTAAGGATAAAGAAATCATCCAATTAAAAAATGGTGAACAAATATCAGTTTGTTCCCAATGGAGAAAAGATAGTATTGACAATTTTATTGAACATGTTAAGCAGACTCTTGGTTATGAAATAGTTGCTCAATAATGAAATTTAAAAACCTGAATATCTTGTGAGAAAGTAAAAATGCCTAAACGTACCGACCTAAAATCCATCCTTATCATCGGCGCCGGCCCTATCGTTATCGGTCAGGCCTGCGAATTTGACTATTCGGGCGCACAGGCCTGCAAAGCCTTGCGTGAAGAAGGCTATAAAGTCATTCTGGTGAATTCCAACCCTGCCACGATCATGACCGACCCTGAAATGGCGGATGTTACCTACATCGAGCCGATTATGTGGCAGACAGTAGAGAAGATTATCGCCAAAGAGCGTCCTGACGCGATTCTACCTACCATGGGCGGTCAGACTGCGCTGAACTGTGCTCTGGATTTGGCGCGTAACGGCGTATTGGCGAAATACAACGTCGAGCTGATTGGCGCGACCGAAGACGCGATTGACAAGGCGGAAGACCGCGGCCGCTTTAAAGAAGCGATGGAAAAAATCGGTTTGTCTTGCCCGAAATCTTTTGTCTGCCACACCATGAACGAAGCTTTGGCAGCGCAAGAACAGGTCGGCTTCCCTACCCTGATTCGTCCTTCTTTCACGATGGGCGGTTCGGGCGGCGGTATTGCCTACAACAAAGATGAATTCTTGGCAATTTGCGAACGCGGTTTTGATGCTTCTCCTACGCATGAGTTGCTGATTGAGCAGTCCGTTCTCGGTTGGAAAGAGTACGAGATGGAAGTTGTACGCGATAAAAACGACAACTGTATCATTATCTGCTCGATTGAAAACTTCGACCCGATGGGCGTGCATACGGGCGACTCGATTACGGTTGCCCCGGCGCAAACGCTCACGGACAAAGAATACCAAATCATGCGTAATGCTTCGTTGGCAGTATTGCGCGAAATCGGCGTGGACACGGGCGGCTCAAACGTTCAGTTTGCGGTGAACCCTGAAAACGGCGAGATGATTGTCATTGAGATGAACCCGCGCGTGAGCCGTTCTTCCGCGTTGGCCTCTAAAGCAACGGGCTTCCCGATTGCCAAAGTAGCGGCCAAACTGGCTGTCGGCTTTACGCTGGACGAGTTGCGCAACGACATTACCGGCGGTCGCACTCCTGCATCATTCGAGCCTTCCATCGACTATGTCGTGACCAAAATTCCACGTTTCGCCTTTGAAAAATTCCCTGCCGCAGACGACCGCCTGACCACGCAAATGAAATCTGTGGGCGAAGTAATGGCAATGGGCCGTACCATTCAAGAAAGCTTCCAAAAAGCCTTGCGCGGCTTGGAAACCGGCTTGTGCGGCTTCAACCCACGCAGCGAAGACAAAGCGGAAATCCGCCGCGAACTGGCCAACCCGGGCCCTGAGCGTATGCTGTTTGTAGCCGATGCGTTCCGCGCAGGCTTCACACTGGAAGAAATCCACGAAATCTGTGCCATCGATCCTTGGTTTTTAGCTCAAATCGAAGACTTGGTGAAAGAAGAAAAATCGGTTTCAGACGGCCAATTACAAGACTTGGATTATGCCGCTTTACGCCGTCTGAAACGCAAAGGCTTCTCTGACAAACGTTTGGCACAATTGTTGAACGTAAGCGAAAAAGAAGTTCGCGAACACCGCTACGCACTGAACCTGCATCCGGTTTACAAACGCGTCGATACCTGCGCCGCCGAGTTTGCAACTGAAACCGCCTACCTCTACTCCACTTACGAAGAAGAATGCGAATCCCGTCCTTCCGACCGTAAAAAAGTGATGATTCTCGGCGGCGGTCCAAACCGTATCGGCCAAGGTATTGAATTTGACTACTGCTGCGTTCATGCCGCACTCGCCCTGCGCGAATCCGGCTTTGAAACCATCATGGTCAACTGCAACCCCGAAACCGTGTCCACCGACTTCGACACCAGCGACCGCCTGTACTTCGAGCCGCTGACATTGGAAGACGTATTGGAAATCGTCCGCACCGAAAACCCATGGGGCGTGATTGTTCATTACGGCGGCCAAACTCCGCTCAAACTGGCCAATGCCTTGGTGGCAAACGGCGTGAACATCATCGGCACATCTGCCGACAGCATCGACGCCGCCGAAGACCGCGAACGCTTCCAAAAAGTGTTGAACGACCTCGGCCTGCGTCAACCGCCTAACCGCATCGCCCACAACGAAGAAGAAGCCCTCGTTAAAGCCGAAGAAATCGGTTATCCGTTGGTTGTCCGTCCTTCTTACGTACTCGGCGGCCGCGCCATGCAGATTGTTCACTCTGCCGAAGAGTTGCAAAAATACATGCGCGAAGCCGTACAAGTTTCCGAAGACAGCCCTGTATTGCTCGACTTCTTCTTGAATAACGCCATCGAAGTGGACGTAGACTGCGTTTCAGACGGCCAAGATGTCGTGATCGGCGGCATCATGCAACACGTCGAACAAGCAGGTATCCACTCCGGCGACTCCGGCTGTTCATTGCCTCCATACTCATTGGACGAAGAAATTCAAGACGAAATCCGCCGTCAAACCAAAGCCATGGCATACGCACTGGGCGTGGTCGGCTTGATGAACGTACAGTTTGCCGTACAAGACGGCGTGGTCTTCGTACTGGAAGTGAACCCACGCGCCAGCCGTACCGTACCGTTCGTATCCAAAGCCACCGGTGTACCGCTCGCCAAAGTCGGCGCACGCGTGATGGCAGGTATTTCGCTGAAAGAGCAAGGCGTAGAAAAAGAAGTCATTCCAGACTTCTACGCCGTTAAAGAAGCCGTGTTCCCATTCATCAAATTCCCGGGTGTGGACACCATTCTCGGCCCTGAAATGCGCTCTACCGGCGAAGTCATGGGCGTAGGTGCAAGCTTCGGCGAAGCCTACTTCAAAGCCCAACTCGGCGCAGGCGAACGCTTGAGCACAACAGGCAAAGTGTTCCTCGCCGTACGCGACGAAGACAAACCGCTCATCGTCAAAACCGCACAAAACTTCCAAGCACTCGGCTACGGTGTCTGCGCCACTCGCGGTACCGCCGAATACTTGAAAGAACACGGCATCATCGTGCAAGCGGTCAACAAAGTGCAGGAAGGCCGCCCACACATCGTGGACGCAATTAAAAACGGCGAAATCGCACTGGTGGTCAACACCGTCGGCAGCACAGTACAATCTGTTACCGACAGCCACAGCATCCGCCGCACCTCCCTCACCCAACGCGTACCGCAATACACCACCATCGCCGGCGGCGAAGCCATGAGCGAAGGCGCAAAAAGCCGCGAACACTTGGGCGTGTACAGCGTACAGGAATTGCATGGCCGTCTGAAAAACAAAGCCTAATCAATCCTATCGGATTTAAATAGTTAAAAGGCCGTCTGAAACCTGATTGCTCAGTTTCAGACGGCCTTTTCATATTTCAAATTCCAACCGTCTGTCCATCAAAACAACCTTTTCTGCCATCTCCAAACAAGCAATAACAACATGAAATATAATTTCGTTATTGATTGGATTCATATGACAAAATTGTTGTTTTTTCATCATAATCTCAAAATATCGAGTTTAACGCCTATTCTCCTTGCTTTATAATGGCCGTCTGAAATAAAAATACAATTAAAGCAGAAGCATGTCTTTGCAACTTAAGCAGATTTGCATAATTGAATATATGCTTTAATCATAATAATGATAAAATAATACGGCTTTCCTCTAAATTAAAGGGAAAACTGCACAAGAAACGGAAAATAAAATGAGTGTCGGATTATTGCGTGTTTTGGTTCAAAGCCAGACCATTTCAAATCAACAAGCGGAACATTACAACAACCTTTTACAATCAGGCAAAGAAATCCTGCCCAACCTGTTTTCAGACGGCGTCATCTCCCCTAAAGCTTTGGGAGAGTTAGTCGCGCGCGTATTCAGCTATCCCCTTTTGGATTTGCACTACTACCCACGCAATAATGTAGTCAGCGACATTCTGACGGAAGAGCAAATGGTGCAAAACCGTTGCATTCCGATTTTCAAACGCGGACGCAAGGTTTATTTCGCCGTATCCGATCCGACCCAAATCCAAAACTTTCAAAAAATCGCTTTTGCTTCAGGTTTAAGTGTCGACTTGGTAGTGGTTCCCGACGACCAGCTCAGCTCATTGCTGGAATGGCTGGGCCAACGCTCGACCACCATTCTGAAAGAAATCAACGACGAACATGAAGCAACGCAGCAATCTCAATCGCTTTATATCGATAACGAAGAAGCTGAAGACGGCCCTATCCCCCGCTTCATCCATAAAACCTTATCCGATGCCCTGAATGCGGGCGCATCAGACATCCACTTTGAATTCTACGAGCAAATGGCACGCGTCCGTTTCCGCGTGGACGGACAATTGCGCGAAGTCGTACAGCCGCCTGTCGCCGTGCGCGGCCAGTTAGCATCGCGCATCAAAGTGATGGCGCGTTTGGATATTTCCGAAAAACGTATTCCGCAAGACGGCAGAATTCAAATTGCCTTCCATAAACACGGCCGTCCGATTGACTTCCGCGTCAGCACGTTGCCGACATTGTTCGGCGAAAAAGTGGTAATGCGTATCCTAAATTCCGATGGTACATCGCTCAATATCGACCAGCTCGGTTTAGAGCCTTTCCAAAAAGAAATGCTGCTTGAAGCTATCAACCGCCCTTACGGCATGGTGTTGGTTACCGGCCCGACAGGTTCGGGCAAAACCGTTTCGCTCTATACCTGCCTGAGTATTTTGAACACGGAAGATGTGAACATTTCAACGGCAGAAGATCCGGCCGAGATTAACTTGCCGGGCGTCAACCAAGTCAACGTCAATGAAAAACAAGGCCTGACGTTTGCCACCGCACTCCGATCCTTCTTACGTCAAGATCCTGATATTATTATGGTCGGTGAGATTCGTGACTTGGAAACCGCCGACATCGCCATTAAAGCCGCCCAAACCGGCCACATGGTTTTCTCTACCCTGCATACCAATAATGCACCGGCCACGCTGTCCCGCCTTTTAAACATGGGGGTCGCGCCTTTCAACATCGCCAGCTCGGTCAGCCTGATTATGGCGCAAAGGCTGTTGCGCAGACTGTGCCCGAACTGCAAACGCGAAGTTGAGCGCCCGCCGGTTCCGGCATTGAAAAAAGCCGGCTTTACCGATGCGGACTTGGCTCAAGATTGGAAGCTCTACCGCCCGGTTGGCTGCGACAGCTGCCGCGGCAAAGGCTTTAAAGGCCGCGTCGGTATTTATGAAGTCATGCCGGTCAGCGATGAAATGCAAAAAGTCATTATGAACAACGGTACGGAAGTTGATATCATGAACATGGCCTATCAGGAAGGCATGGTAGATTTGCGTCGTGCCGGCCTCATGAAAGTCATGCAAGGCCTGACCTCGTTGGAAGAAGTGACTGCTCATACCAATGACTAAACTGCCATATTTTCGAAAATTAAAATAAAGCGGCACGGGGAAACAGTCCGCTTTATTTCTTACTAACAAGGGATAACTCATGGCTCAAGCAGAGCAAAAAAGAAGTCTGTTCGGTTCAAGAAGCAAAGGCAAGCGTTTTACATTTGAAGGAAAAAACATCGAGACCGAACGTCTTGTCCGTGGTGAAGTAGTTGCCAAAGACGAAGAAGAAGCACGCAAAAAACTCCAACGCAGAGGCATTCGTCCTTTACGTATCAGCAAAGTCAAAACCGCACGCAAACGTCGTATTACACAAGAAGACATCACGGTGTTTACGCGCCAACTGGCAACGATGATGAAGGCAGGCTTGCCGCTGATGCAGGCTTTTGAAATCGTTGCTCGCGGCCACTCCAATCCGAGCATGACCGAAATGCTGATGCAGGTTCGCTCCGATGTCGAACAAGGTAGCGCATTGGGTAAATCATTCTCCAAATATCCAAAATATTTCGACCGCTTCTATTGCAATCTGGTCAGCGCAGGCGAGTCCGGCGGCGTACTGGAAAGCTTATTGGACAAACTGGCTGTCTATAAAGAAAAAACCCAAGCCATTAAGAAAAAGGTTAAAACCGCGCTGACCTACCCGATTGCCATTATCGTGGTGGCGATTGCGCTTATCTTCATCATGATGATGTTTGTACTGCCTGCCTTTAAAGAAGTTTATGCCAATATGGGTGCAGAGTTGCCAAGCCTTACCCAACTTGTCATGAACTTGTCCGATTTATTCGTCGACTACGGCTGGATTATGATCATCCTTTTGATTGTTTCGGCCTTCGGCCTGTACAAACTCCATGAAAAATCGCCTACTTTCCAAAAACGAATCGATGCTTTGATTTTGAGACTGCCTGTTTTTGGCACCATCGTCCGAAAAGCGACCATCGCCCGTTGGGCGCGTACGACCTCCACCCTCTTCGCAGCCGGCGTTCCTTTGGTGGAAGTATTAGATTCAGTTGCAGGCGCATCCGGCAATATTCTCTATGAAGAAGCCACTCAAGACATCCGCGCCAAGGTAACCCAAGGCCTGTCGCTGACATCCAGTATGCAAAGTACAGATATGTTCCCCAATATGGTGATCCAAATGGCGGCCATCGGCGAAGAATCAGGCTCTTTGGATGATATGCTGAACAAAGCAGCCGAATTCTACGAAGATGAAGTAGATAACTCCGTCTCCCGCTTATCTGCCTTGATGGAACCTATCATCATGGTGGTATTGGGTTCGCTCATCGGTATTTTACTGATTGCCATGTATCTGCCGCTGTTTAACTTGGGTAATGTCGTAGGTTGATATGCTTGATAGTATTTACTCTGCCATCGACGCCCTCTCCGTTCTTGCGCCATTCGCTATTCCTTTAGCCGTTATTTTGGGATTGCTGATTGGCAGCTTTCTGAACGTTGTTATTTATCGCACGCCGATAATGATGGAACGCGAATGGACACAATTTTCCAAAGAGCATTTGGGTATCGAGCTGACAGACGAAGAAAAACAGCCATTTAATCTGCGTAAACCGGATTCACGCTGCCCCAAATGCAAAAGCCCAGTCAAACTTTGGCAAAACATCCCCATCCTCAGCTATGTTTTCCTGGGCGGGAAATGCCACTCCTGCAAAACCGCTATCGGCATACGCTATCCGCTGATTGAGCTGCTGACAGGTGTCTTATTCGGTATTGTCGCATGGCAATACGGCTGGTCATGGGCAACTATTGGCGGATTCATTCTGACTGCCATATTGATTGCGCTGACCTTTATCGATGCCGATACTCAATATTTACCCGACAGCCTGACTCAGCCCCTAATTTGGATCGGTCTGCTGTTTAATCTGAATGATACATTCGTACCCCTGCATTCAGCCGTTTTAGGCGCAATCGCAGGCTATATGAGCCTTTATACTTTATGCGCCGTCTATAAACTTCTGACCGGTAAAATCGGCATGGGCAATGGCGACTTCAAACTTTTGGCCGCACTCGGTGCATGGCTGGGCGTAGGGATATTACCTGTTCTGATCTTCATGGCTGCCTTAGTCGGACTGGTGGGCGCACTCATTGCCCGCGTCGGTAAAGGTCAATATTTTGCTTTTGGTCCTAGCCTTGCTGTGGCAGGATGGATTATTTTGGTTGCCAATGCACCTATTACCCAACTGGTACAATGGTGGCTCGTACAATCAGGATTCCGATAATGACATTATGGATAGGCTTGACCGGCGGTATCGGTAGCGGCAAATCATCTATCGCCCAAATGTTTGCCGAACTTGGCGTACCCATTATCGATGCCGATGCCATCAGCCGCTCACTGAC
This sequence comes from Neisseria sp. P0019.S002, assembly GCF_051957155.1. Lineage (NCBI taxonomy): Bacteria > Pseudomonadati > Pseudomonadota > Betaproteobacteria > Neisseriales > Neisseriaceae > Neisseria > Neisseria sp. P0019.S002. The sequence continues at coordinate 347,934 of NZ_JBQCWS010000002.1, read as the reverse complement.
CGCTGAAAACGGCGAAGCCCTTCCTGCCATCCGCCAGCTTTTCGGCGATGAGGTTTTTGATCATGAAGGCCGTCTGAATCGTATGGCTTTACGGGAAGAAGTTTTCAGACGGCCTCAATCAAAAAAACAACTGGAAAATCTGCTTCTACCGTTAATCTTAAACAAAATCCAACAGCAGAAACAAAAACTTGCTTCCTCTACTTACGGCATTGTCGATGTACCGCTTTTGATTGAGAATCCGGCATTTAAAGCGGAGACCGACCGCATTTTGGTTGTAGATGTTCCGGAGTCCGTCCAAATCAAACGCGTACACCAACGCAATGGTTTTTCAGAAGAACAAACGCGTCAAATCATGGCAACCCAAGCTTCCCGATCTGACAGACTGCTTCATGCCAACGATGTATTGGACAATACCCATAGCTTGGAAGAAGCAAAAATCAAGGTTGCCCGCTTGCATCAATACTATCAATCCATTGCACAAACTCTGAAAGAAACTGCATGACCGCTCCTGTTGTAAAATGTCCGACCTGCCACAAAGAAGTCGTTTGGAACACTGACAGCCCCTACCGCCCTTTCTGCAGCAAACGGTGCAAACTCATTGATTTAGGTGAGTGGGCACAAGAAAAATACACTGTTTCTTCAGAAGACGACCCTTTTTCAGACCTATTGGACGGCAAATAAACTGCGTCGCTTCCTTCAGCCTATCCAAAACAGGCTCAAAACAGTAAAATACCCTCTTTATTCCAACCTATTCCATCCACCATGCTCACCTTCCAACAAATTATTTTCAAATTACAAAACTACTGGGCTGACAAAGGCTGCACCGTTATCCAACCTTTCGATATGGAAGTCGGTGCCGGTACTTCCCATCCTGCCACTTGTCTGCGCGCCTTAGGCCCAGAGCCTTGGTTTGTCGCTTACGTTCAACCCAGCCGCCGCCCCAAAGACGGCCGCTATGGCGACAACCCCAACCGCCTGCAACACTACTATCAATTCCAAGTTGCGCTCAAACCAGCTCCCGCCAATATTCAAGACCTATACCTCGACTCCCTGCGTGAATTGGGTATCGACCCTAAAGTACACGACATCCGTTTTGTCGAAGACGACTGGGAAAACCCTACTCTCGGTGCTTGGGGCTTGGGTTGGGAAGTTTGGCTCAACGGCATGGAAGTAACCCAATTCACCTATTTCCAACAAGTCGGCGGTATCGACTGCTCTCCCGTACTCGGTGAAATCACCTACGGTATCGAGCGTCTCGCTATGTATCTTCAAGGCGTGGAAAACGTGTACGATCTCGTTTGGGCAAAAACCCTTGATGGCAACATCGTCACTTACGGCGATGTTTATCATCAAAACGAAGTCGAACAATCCACCTACAACTTCGAATACAGCGATGCCGATTGGCTCTTGCGCCAATTCAACGACTATGAAGAACAAGCCAAACGCCTGCTTGCAGTTGAGGACACCAGTCTTGCCCTGCCTGCTTACGAGCTTGTACTCAAAGCCGGCCATACGTTCAACCTCTTGGATGCACGCGGCGCCATTTCCGTTACCGAACGCGCAACCTACATCGGCCGTATTCGTGCACTGAGCCGTATCGTTGCTCAAAAATTCGTTGAAAGCCGCGAGAAACTGGGCTTCCCATTGCTTAAAAACCAATAAGCCCGCACATACTTACCACGCCGCCCTTTGATACATTCAAGTGGCGGCGTTTCTATTTTCAGACGGCCTTCCCATCATTGCCATTGCAAACACTTCCAGCCTGCTTTCAGGTAAAATAAGCCCTTTACTACATAAACCGTCTGAAAACATGAGTTCATCCTCTCCTGCAAAAACGCCCTTTTTCTTACTTTCCCTCGTTGCCATCATTCTTGACCAACTGAGCAAATGGGAAATCTTGAAACACTTTACCGAAGGCGAACGCCTCAATATCATTCCAGACTTTTTTGACCTGACACTTGCCTATAATCCAGGTGCGGCATTCAGCTTTTTGGCCGACCAAGGCGGCTGGCAAAAATTCTTCTTTTTAGGTCTGGCAGTCGTCATCAGCCTGTATTTGGCCCGTGCTATCTGGCGTGATGAGTTTGGCCGCTGGGGCAAATTGGGGGCGGCCATGATTATCGGCGGCGCGATTGGCAATGTGGTTGACCGTCTGATTCACGGCCACGTTGTCGATTTTCTGCTTTTCTATTGGCAAAACTGGTTTTACCCAGCATTTAACATTGCCGACAGCTTTATCTGCGTTGGCGCAGTTTGCTTGGTATTAGATGGTTTGCTGCACAAAAAAACACCTTCAAACGACACAAAGGCCGTCTGAAAACGGAACACACATGACTCAAAAAACCATTATCCTTGCCAATCCCCGCGGCTTCTGTGCCGGCGTTGACCGCGCCATCAGCATTGTTGAACGTGCACTCGAAGAGTTCGGCGCGCCCATTTACGTCCGCCATGAGGTCGTTCACAACAAATTCGTCGTGGACAATCTGCGGGCAAAAGGGGCCGTCTTTGTCGATGACTTGGCGGATGTCCCAAAGGGCGCAACGCTGATTTACTCTGCTCACGGCGTATCCAAAGCTGTACAGGAAGAAGCGGCACAACGTGGTTTCCGCGTTTTTGATGCCACCTGCCCTCTGGTAACCAAAGTCCATAAAGAAGTAGCCCGCCTCGATGAGCAAGATTACGAAATCATTATGATCGGCCACAAAGGCCACGTCGAAGTAGAAGGCACGATGGGACAATTGCCTCCGGGTAAAATGTTTCTGGTTGAGACAGTGGAAGATGTAGCCGGACTGAACGTCAAAAATCCTGACAAACTTGCCTACGTCAGCCAAACCACTTTATCGGTAGATGAAACCAAAGACATTATTGCGGCCTTAAATCAACGCTTCCCCAATATCCGCAATCCGCATAAAGAAGACATTTGCTACGCCACAACCAACCGCCAAACCGCTGTTAAAGAATTAGCCGAAGAATGCGATCTCGTAATTGTTGTCGGCTCGCCCAATTCTTCCAACAGCAACCGCTTGCGTGAAGTAGCTGCATTGCGCGGAGTTGATGCCTATATGGTCGATAATGCTACCTATCTGAAGAAAGAATGGTTTGAAAACAAAACCAAGGTCGGTGTCACTGCCGGGGCATCTGCGCCCGAAGTCTTGGTTCGAGAAGTCTTGCAAACCATTCAAAACTGGGGACACGAGACCATACGCGAAGGAGAAGGTGCAGAAGAAAGCATTGTATTTGTCTTGCCTAAAGAGTTGCGTCGTGAGGGTGAAAACAAGCAAATCCTAAATAAAGGGTAAGTTTGTTATTTGCTTTATTTAAACTTAAGGCCGTCTGAAAACTTTCAGACGGCCTTAAGTTTATTTTGCTAATAAAAAAGACCCGCCTTTAAGGCAGGTCTTTTCATACATGATCCTGATTATTTCTCAGAAGTATGTTGCTGACGGCGCAAGATAGCCGGAATTTCAAAGTCATCCAGTACAGACTGGTTGCTGAAATCAGCCGCAGTCAGATTCATAGAACGGATATTGCGGTTGGTACGAACCAGGCTTTCAGCACTGCTTTGGCTTTGAGCTTGAGGCGCTTCTTCCGCACCGCGTACCAATTGTTGGGTACGGGCAGCAGCGCGCAGTTGGTTGTCAGTACCGTTTTCTTTCAAGCCGGTAGCAATGATGGTAATACGGATAGCATCTTCGCTCATGCTCTCGTCTTCGGCAGCACCAAATTTGCATTCCACTTCAGGGTGTGCATTTTGGTTGACGATACGCATAATCTCGTTAAATTCAGACATTTTCAGGCAGCCAGGGGCAGTGGTAATGTTTACCAACACACCGCGTGCGCCATCCAAAGTAACGTTATCCAAGAGCGGGCTGGAGATAGCTTGATCGGTAGCCAAACGGGCACGGTCGATACCTTGTGCAAAACCTGAACCCATCATGGCGATACCACGATTGCTCATCACAGTTTTCACGTCGGCAAAGTCCAAGTTGATCATGTCGCTAGGGCAAGTCACCACTTCGGAAATACCGGCAACCGCATCACGCAGTACATTGTCGGCTGCACGGAAAGCTTCACGCATGGTCACGTCTTCGCCCAAGGCAGTCATCAATTTATCGTTCGGGATAATAATCAGGGAATCGACACGCTCTTTGAGTTGATCCAAACCTGCTTGAGCGATATGTACGCGTTTACCTTCGTAAGCAAACGGACGGGTTACAACTGCAACGGTCAGGATACCCATTTCTTTAGCGATTTCAGCCACAACAGGAGCAGAGCCGGTACCTGTACCGCCACCCATACCGGTAGTGATGAACAGCATGTTTGCACCGCGGATGGCATCTTCGATGGCTTCGCGATCTTCTTGGGCAGCGGCGCGGCCGATTTCAGGATTTGCACCGGCACCCAAACCGCGAGTCAGGTTTGTACCCAATTGAATGCGTTTAGCCGCATTGTTTTTAGCCAATGATTGCGCATCGGTATTGGCACTGATGAACTCAACACCATGAATAGTGTTGGCAACCATGTTGTTGATGGCATTACAGCCGCCGCCACCCAAACCGATAACTTTAATAACAGCAGGGCTCGTTGCTGATTCTGCTACGTCGTAAACAAATTCCATTCAATAATCCTCCGCGCCCCGCTTTATTAAGGACGGTTCAAAAATAACTCATTATCCGTATTATATAAGAAGTATCCAGACACTGGCAAAAATCTTCTCACCATTCGGCTATCGGCGTTATATTTTTACTACATTTTTTAACAGAAAATATACAAGTTTTAAATTATCCACTTAGCAATTATTTAAAACCGTTTAATTCCACTTAAATATTCAGGACAAACGGTTGCTACACCACCTGCCCTGAAAACTTTTATCAGAAATTGTCTCTGAAGAATCTTTGGATTTTTTCCCACAGACCCATTTTTTTGCCTGAATCATTCAGTGCAATCGCACCAGTTCGGCTGGTTTGTTCACCCTCTTCTGCAGCATAGGCCGTCTGAAGCAGACCAATCGCTGTTGAATAGCGTGGATTGCGGATACGCTCGGATACGCCGCCCATTTCCTGTGGCACACCAATACGCGCCGGCAGGTTGAAGACTTCTTCCGCCAACTCAACAATACCGGTCAACATAGAAGCACCGCCGGTCAAAACGATACCGGAAGTCAGCACTTCTTCAGGGAAGCCAGAACGGCGCAATTCGTTCAGCGTCAATTCCAAAATCTCTTCTACGCGCGGGCCGATGATTTCAGCCAATACACGGCGTGAAATTTGACGTGATTGACGGTCGCCAACGCTAGGAACTTCAATCATTTCATCCAAGCCGTCCATAGTCGGAATCGCAGCACCGTAATGGATTTTGATGTACTCGGCTGCACTATGCGGCGTACGCAAGGCCTGTGCCAAGTCTTTGGTAATCAAATCACCGGCAACGGGAATAACCGCAGTATGGCGGATGGCGCCATTGGTATAAACCGCGATGTCGGTTGTACCGCCACCAATATCGATAACGCACACACCCAAATCTTTTTCGTCTTCAGTCAAAACGGCGTGACCGCTTGCCAAAGGCTGAAGCATGATTTGATCCATTTGCAGGCCACAACGTTGGATACATTTTTGGATATTTTGCAAAGCAGTGTTCGCACCGGTAATGATGTGTACACGGGTATCCAAACGCACGCCGCTCATGCCGATAGGCTCTTTCACACCGGGTTGGTTGTCGATGATGTACTCTTGAACCACGGTATGCAAGATGTTGTGATCAGGCGGAATATTGATGGCTTTGGCAGTTTCGATGGCACGATCGATGTCGGCTTGCGATACTTCGCCATCTTTAATTTTTACCACGCCTTGTGAATTCAGGCTGCGGATATGGTTACCGGCAATGCCGGTGACGACGTGGGAAATTTTGGTATCTGCCATCAGCTCGGCATCTTCTACCGCCTGACGAATGGCTTGCGCAGTGGCATCAATATTGGTCACCATACCTGCACGCAGACCGCGTGAAGGGCTTTGACCCAAGCCAACAATGTGGATTTCGTTATCTTCCCGAATCTCACCGATTAAGGCGATGACCTTGGACGTACCAATGTCTAAGGCACTGATATATTTATTTTGTTGTTGTTCCATAATTGCTCGTTCGCTATGTTGTCTGACTGACGGTTTGATTATTTTTGAAACAAGATTGCTTCACGTCTAATCGGCTATTCACTGTCGGAAGGGTTTTCAGACGGCCTGTAACGGACTGAAAAACCATCCTTATAACGCATATCGACATACTCGATACGACTTTGTTTTTTACGCAGCAGCGATGGCCAAATCTGGGCAAACTGCTGCAAACGTTTGATTTCGTTTTCACGCCCCAAGCGCACGGTAATACCGTTGTTCAATACAAGCAGCCATGCCGAACGCGGCGTGTAGATCAATTCTTTGATGGTCAGTTTCAACGGGCTCAAAATACCGGAAAAGTCCGCATAATGTTTGACCATGTCTTTGCCTGTCCCCTGCTGCCCTTCAAATATAGGCAGGTCCTGTTTCAGGCTTGCGGCAAACACATTGCCCTTACTGTCTACCAAGCCGCCAGCACGCCAGTGTGCAACCGGCACGCGCTCGGTCAGGATAATTTCCACGGTTTCCGGAAAACGTCGGCGTACCATTGCCGAGTCAATCCAAGGCAATTCCTGAAAAGCGGCCTGCGCCGAATCAATATCGGCGCGGAACATATTACCCCTGATATGCTCTCGTGCAATGGTTTGCAATTCTTTGCTGGAAGCATATTTCAGCTTACCCTGAATGGCAATCTGTTTCACAGGGAAATATTTGGAATTGTAAAGCCAAGCTATGCCCGAACCTATCAACAGAAAGGCCATCAGCAACAATAGCCGGCGGGTCAGCCGACCCAGTGCGCCTGCATCATCCCACATGAGCGGTCTTCAAAATCTCAATACATAAATCAGCAAAATCTACGCCGGTATGGGCTGCAGATTTTGGCACCAAACTGTGGCTGGTCATGCCAGGCAAGGTATTGATTTCCAAAAGATACAGCTTACCATCCGTATCTTTTAGGAAGTCCACGCGCGAACAGCCGTCCGCACCAATTGCCTGCGCGCCACGCACGGCCAGTTCGCGCATCAGGCTTTCCTCCGCCTCGCTTAAATCTTCCGACGGGCATTGATAAACCGTATCGTCGCGGTTGTATTTAGCCTCATAGTCGTAAAACTCAGTAGCTGGAATAATATGAATGCTCGGCAGGCCTTTGCCGTTCAATACCGGGCAAGAATACTCGCCGCCGCCGATGAAGCGTTCGGCAATAATTTCGCCCTGCAAATGTTTCAATTCTTCGTAAACGCTTTTCAGACGGCCTTTTTCTTTGACTTTTACCACACCAACGCTACTGCCTTCCGCGGCGGGTTTCACAAACATCGGCAGGCCCAATTTTTCTTCAACAGCATCAAAGTCGCTGTCGTCATGCAATACAGCAAACTCAGGAACAGGCAAACCTACGGCCTGCCAAATCAGTTTGCAGCGGTATTTGTCCATACCCAGCGCGGAAGCGGCCACACCGCTGCCGGTATAAGGAATACCCATCAGTTCCAACGCGCCTTGAATCGCGCCATCTTCGCCAAAAGTGCCGTGCAGAATATTGAATGCCGTCTGAAAACCTTGTGTTTTCAATTCAGACAACGGGGTTTCTTTGGGGTCGAACGCATGAGCATCGATACCTTTGCTTTTCAAGGCAGCCAAAATAGCAGCACCGCTGTCCAGCGAAACTTCACGCTCGCTGGAGAAGCCACCCATCAACACGGCCACTTTGCCAAAATTCTGCATAATTTCTACTTTCTTAAATACTGATACAGGCCGTCTGAAATATTGTTCAGACGACCTATGTGTCCTCAAAGGCAAATATGCCTGTTTATTATGATTGTTTCGACAATTCCACCAATGCAGACGGAACGCGGTTGATGCTGCCGGCACCCATATTCAACACAACATCGCCGTCTTGCAAAACGTTCAGCAGCATTTGCGGCAGGTCGGCAACGTTTTCGCAGTAAATCGGCTCAAGTTTGCCCAATACGCGGATGGCGCGTGCCAGAGCGCGAGAATCGGCTGCGGCAATCGGCTCTTCACCTGCGGCATAAACTTCGGTCAACACCAGCGCATCGACGGTATTGAGGACTTTGGTGAAATCTTCGAACAAATCACGTGTGCGGGTATAGCGGTGTGGTTGGAAAGCCAAGACCAAACGTTTTTCAGGGTATGCACCGCGCGCAGCGGAAAGGGTTGCTGCCATTTCAACAGGATGATGGCCATAATCGTCCACCAGCAAAGCAGTTCCGCCGTTTGGCAACTTAATGTCGCCATATTTTTGGAAGCGGCGGCCGACACCCTCAAAGCCGAGCAAACCTTTTTGGATCGCTTCAACCGATGCGCCAACTTCCAGCGCAACGCCGATAGCCGCCAACGCATTGAGGACGTTGTGGCGGCCGGGCATATTCAAAACAACTTCAAACGGCTCTTGCTCATGTCCTTTCATTTGAACATGAACGGTAAATTTCATTTGCGCACCGATGTTTTCGATGTCGGTTGCGTAGATATCAGCGGTATCGTCCAAGCCGTAAGTGGCGTAAGGTTTGCTGATTTTCGGTAAAATCGCGCGGACGTGTTCGCTGTCGATACACAAAAATGCCTTACCGTAAAACGGCATACGGTGGATAAAATCTACAAACGCCTGATGCAGTTTATCAACGCTGTGACCGTAAGTATCCATGTGATCTTCGTCGATATTGGTCACGACGGACATAATCGGCGTCAGATACAGAAAAGAAGCATCGGATTCGTCGGCTTCGGCAACAATGTATTCGCCTTTACCCAAACGGGCGTTGGTCCCTGCGGCGTTGAGTTTGCCGCCGATAACGAAAGTCGGGTCAAGACCTGCCGCGCCGAGAATAGAAGCGGTCAGGCTGGTAGTTGTGGTTTTGCCGTGCGTACCGGCAATGGCGATACCATCGCGGAAGCGCATCAATTCTGCCAACATCAACGCGCGCGGAATCACGGGAATCTGCTGTTCCAACGCGGCAACAACTTCAGGATTGTCTTTTTTGACGGCAGTAGAGGTAACAACCACGTCGGCACCATTGACGTGTTCGGCAGTATGGCCGGGGTAAACTTGGATGCCGAGAGCGCTCAAATGCTCAGTAACGGCATTACGCGCCTGATCCGAACCGGAAACTTTAAAGCCCAAATTGTGTAAAACTTCGGCAATACCGCTCATGCCGACGCCGCCGATTCCGACAAAATGGATGTTGGTCACTCGATTTTTCATCATAACGTTGCGTTCCGGTTGGTTTTTAGTGCGTAAAGGCGTTATTTTAAAGGGCTATCCGCTTCTGCGCCATGCTTTTATTGTAAAGGAATTTTAACAAAAGCAATAAAGGCCGTCTGAAACGCCTTTAATCAACTTTTCAGACGGCCTTGAATCGAAGTCTGCCTGCTTATTCGGTACAAGAGATGGCAACTTCCGCCACATCGTCCGCACTGTGCGGCAACGCCAAGGTACGGGCATTTTTCGCCCATTTCAGGCATTTTTCACGGTTTAATCCGCCGAGGATTTCGGCCAGTTTTTCTGCCGTCAGTTGAGTTTGCGGCAACAACAAACCGGCTTCGGCCTGCACCATAAAGCGTGCATTGGCTGTTTGATGGTCGTCTACTGCGTGCGGATACGGTACCAGCAATGCGCCCAAACCGGCAGCCGTCAGCTCGGCAATCGTCAGTGCGCCGGCACGGCAAATCACCAAATCGGCATCGCGGTAGGCGGACACCATATCGGTAATAAATTCGACGCACTCGGCTTGTACACCCAACGCATCATAATCCGCCTGCAGGTTGCCCAATTTATTGCGGCCGGACTGATGATACATTTGCGGACGGGCCTCCTCAGGCAATAATGCCAAAGCTTGCGGGACGGTTTTGTTCAACACATCCGCACCCAAACTGCCGCCCACCACCAAAACTTTCAGACGGCCTTGACGGTTTTTAAAGCGTTCCTCGGGAACAGGCAATGCCGCAATATCGGCACGGACAGGGTTACCCACCAATCCGCCTTCATGTTGAAAGGCTTTGGGGAAAGCGTACAGAACACGTTTTGCCCAACGCGACAGTTGGCGGTTGGACAAACCAGCTACGGCGTTTTGCTCGTGAATCACAATCGGCACACCGGAAATTTTTGCCGCCAAGCCGCCGGGGAAAGTAACGAAACCGCCAAAACCGATAACGCACTCGACACGGTGTTTCTTAATAATCTGCTGCGCCGCGCGGACGGTTTTATACAGCGTAAACGGCAACATCAGCTTGCGCTTGATGCCATTGCCACGAATGCCTTTAATGGCCAGCGTTTCCAAGCGTATGCCGTATTGCGGCACAATGCGCTCTTCCATCGAATCCTGACTGCCCAGCCAAATCACATGATGGCCGCGCTTTTGCAGCGACTCGGCAACCGCCAATGCAGGGAAAATATGGCCGCCCGTACCGCCGGCCATCAGCATAAAAGTTTTACCGCTCATGGTTTTACTCCACCGAATAACCGCGCATTTTTTGGCGGTTTTCATAATCAATGCGCAATAACAAAGTAATGCACACCAGCATGATAAAGACAGCCGAACCGCCGTAAGACATAAACGGCAAAGTCAGGCCTTTAGTGGGCAGGATACCGATGTTTACACCGATATTGAAGAAACTTTGAATACCAATCCAAATGCCGATACCGTTGGCAATATACGCACTGAACATCAAGCCCGAATCACGCGCCTGCTTGCCGATGGAAAACGCACGCCACACCAGCCAGCCGTAGCAGAACACCAAAACCAGCATCCCAAAAAAGCCAAATTCCTCGCCGATGACGGCAAAAATAAAGTCCGTATGCGCTTCAGGCAGATAGAAACGTTTTTCCAAACTTGCACCCAAGCCCTCACCAAACCAGCCCCCGCGCGCAATCGCCATCAAGGAATGCGTCAGCTGATAGCCTTTACCCAAAGGATCGCTCCAAGGGTCCAAAAACGCCGCCACACGCGCCATACGGTAAGGCGCGGCCAAAATCAGCAAACCCATTCCACTCACAACAGTCGCTACCAATACGGCAAAATACTTCCACGGAAAACCTGCCAAAAACAGCATACCCATGGTAATCACGACAATCACGACAAACGAGCCAAAGTCCGGCTGACCCATAATCAAAACCAAACCGACCGCCACCAACATAATCGGCAGAATCAAGGTCTTAAACTTGCGGAAGCGTTCCTTTACCCTTACCCAAGCTTCACTTTTAAAAGGGCTGCACACCAAATCGCCAATACCGGTAAACAAAGACGACCAACCCAAAGAATCCAAATCGCGCAACATTTCTTCACGGCGCGTAAACAGGCTGGACAAATACAAGACCGTCGCCAATTTGAAAAATTCAGTCGGTTGCAAGTTGAGCGGTCCGATATGAATCCAGCGCGTCGCGCCGTTAATCTCGCGGCCGACAAACAAAACCAGCAACAACAGCAAACCCGAAACAGCAAAATAAAACGGAATAATCCGCCGCCAGAAGCTCATTTTCAGAAGGGAAAGCGGCAAGCATATGACCACCGTAAACAGGATAAAGATTGCCTGCTTAGACACAAAAGAAAACTGGCTACCCCCTTCCGATGCCGCATACGCAATAGAAGCCGAATAAATCATAATCAGGCTGAAGACCGTCATTAAGACGACCATCCACAAGAGAGAAACATCAAACTTCCGACCATCGCGCGCAATCGACCGGTCAAGCATTTTGGAAAGACTAATCATGAAAACATCCGTAACGGCTTGAATAAAATATTCAGACGGCCTGCTAATGGGCAAGAGGCCGTCTGAAAAAATGAATTAACGTTATTTTAAAGGTTTATTTCCAAACCAACAATTCAGAATCTACGGTTCAAAAAAGAGAAAGCGTGTTGACCTGTCCTTAGGAAGGATTGGCGGCTTATTTTAGATAAAAATCCCAGTATCAAGTCCCCTGCCCTACCAAGCTTTTCAGACGGCCTGACAAGCAATCGACTACCCGTTCCAACCTGCCCCATCACTTCAACAGGCATAAAACCTACGGCAGAATCTCAATTTCCGCATTGTGTTTCACGCTGCGGTAGAGTTCGTCGACTTCTTCGTCCGTTACCGCGATGCAGCCGTTGGTCCAGTCTTTTTGCAGATGTTTTTTGCCAATAAAACCCCAGCCATTTTTCATGCCGTGGATTTTAATCAACCCGCCCGGGCTTTTGCCTTGTGCCGCTGCGTAGGTTTTATCGGCTTCGTTGGGATAGGAAACGCCGAGGTTTTTGTGGTATCCGCTGTTGGGATTGCGCTCATTGATGCGGTATTTTCCTTCGGGCGTTTTGCCGTCGCCTTCAAACTGTTTATGCCCGACCGGTTGCTTGCCCAACGAAATGGGATAGATTTTCAGCAGCCTGCCTTGCGAGTAGGCCGACATGGTGCGCTTACTTTTATGCACTACCAATCTGTCGATAACCGCATCTTCAGGCAACGGCGCTTCGCTTGGCATAGTACCGGTTGTCGTGGAACGAATCGGTGCGACAAACCAAAACACCGAAGCGGCGACAGCCAGAAGCAAGACTGCCGCCGAGCCGATTTTCAACCCTCTTTTCATCTTTCAGACGGCCTTACAAAGCTTTGAACGCCTCGACAAACACTTCCGAACGGTGCGCATAGCCTTTGAACATATCAAAGCTCGCACAAGCAGGGCTGAGCAACACAATATCGCCCGCTTCGGCTTGGGCGTATGCCGTCTGAACCGCTTCTTCCAAAGTGGCGCAGTCGGTCATATTCAAACCGCAGCCGTCCAAATCGCGGCGGATTTGCGGCGCATCGACACCAATCAAGAACACACCTTTTGCCTTGCCGACAAGTGCGTCGCGCAGGGGCGTGAAGTTCTGTCCTTTGCCCATGCCGCCCAAAATCACGAAGAGCGGATTTTGCAAACCGGCAATCGCGGCGGCAGTTGCGCCGACATTCGTGCCTTTGCTGTCGTCGATAAACACCACGCCGTTTTTCTCGCCGATTTTTTCCACGCGGTGCGGCAGGCCTTGGAAGGTTTTGACGTGTTCGAGCAATGCTTCGCGCGGCAAACCGATGGCCTCACACAAAGCCACGGCAGCCATGACGTTGGCGGCGTTATGCAAGCCTTGCAGCGGAATGTCTTGCGTGGCAATCAAATCTTCATTGCCTTGTTTCAAATGGCCTGTCTCGCGTTCCAACCAAAAATTGGCTTCGTGTTCCAACGAAAACCATTTCACCTCGCACCCGGCACGCTTCATGGCGCGGCAGAACACGTCGTCTGAATTCAAAACCTGCACGCCATCGCCACGGAAAATCTTATCCTTGGTATGCGCATAGTCAAGCAAGTCGTCGTAGCGGTCGAGATGGTCTTCGGAAATGTTCAGCACTGTCGCCGCAGTCGGGCGCAGGCTTTCGGTGTTTTCCAGTTGGAAGCTGGAAAGCTCCAACACCCACACGTCCGCCTTTTTGCCTTCGCGCTGCAATTCCGCCTCCAAAACCGGCGTGCCGATATTACCTGCGATAACGGTATCCAGCCCGCACTTGATGCAGAGATAGCCGACCAGGCTCGTTACCGTGGTTTTGCCGTTGCTGCCGGTAATTGCAATCACCTTGTCGCCGCGGCGGTTCACAACATCCGCCAGCAATTCAATGTCGCCCAACACGCGCCCGCCGTTTTGCTTGAACGCCTCAATATCCGGCTGACGCTCGCTGATGCCGGGACTGAGCGCCAAAATATCGAAACCGTTGTCCAGCACATCTTTCAGACGACCCGTGTAAAACACCAGCCCTTCAAACATCTTACCGATTTGCGACACGCGCTCCGGTTTCAGCTCCGCATCATACGCGGCAACCTCCGCGCCGTTTTTGCGCAGGTAGGCAATCATGGAAATACCCGTGCCGCCGAGTCCGGCGACGAGGATTTTTTTATCTTGGAAAGTCATTTTGGTTTTATCCTAAGTTTTCTCAGACGGCCTTTAGAAAAATTCAATATCCTGTCTGATTCAATTCTCGATAATTATCACAACCTTGTTGAGATCCATTATCACAAGCCTTGCCATACCATTCCTTAGCAATCACAAGATTTTGCCGAACTCCTTGTCCTTGGGTATACATCACACCCAAATTATATTGTGCCTCGGCATCCCCTTGTTCTGCCGCCTTACGATACCACTGCACTGCCTGTGCATCATCTTGACGGACCCCTTGTCCATCATAATACATGACACCCAAATTATATTGGGCTTTAGCATATCCTTGTTCTGCCGCCTTGCGATACCACTGCACTGCCTGTGTATAGTCCTGACGGACTCCTTGCCCGTTGGCATACATTACACCCAAATTATATTGGGCTTCTGCATCCCCTTGTTCTGCCGCCTTGCGATACCATTGCACTGCCTTTGCATAGTCTTGACGAACTCCTTTACCTTTTTCATACGCCACACCCAAATTATATTGGGCATCGGCCAATCCTTGTTCTGCCGCCTTGCGATACCACTGCACCGCCTGTGTATAGTCCTGACGAACTCCTTGCCCATTGTAGTACATCAAACCCAAATTAAATTGGGCTTTAGCATACCCTTGCCCTGCAGCTTGAAGCGTTTCCTGAAAATCCGGCACATCATCCGCTAAAACCGCTTGCGCCAAGTCCAAAGACAGTAGAACTACCATCATTTTTTTAATAATTTATTCATTCTAAAATTCATTTCTTTCAAATTATTGTTTCTGTTTTATCCTTGGGTTTCAGACGGCCTTTGATTCAAAATTCTGCATCATCCAAGTGGCGATACCCCTCGCAGCCTTGCTGCAATCCATTCTGACATGCCTTACCAAACCACTCCTTGGCAAGATTATGATTTTGACGAATGCCTCGTCCGTGATAATACATTAACCCCAAATTATATTGAGCTTCAGCAAGCCCTTGTTCTGCCGCCTTGCGATACCACTGCACTACCTGTGTATCATCTTGACGGACTCCTTGCCCCTTGGCGTACATTAAACCCAAATTATATTGAGCTTCGGCAACCCCTTGTTCTGCCGCCTTGCGATACCAATGTACTGCCTGCTTATCATCTTGACGGACTCCTTGCCCTTGAACATACATCACACCCAAATTTAATTGAGCCTTTGCATCCCCTTGTTCCGCTGCCTTGCGATACCACTGCACTGCCTGCCTATCATCTTGACGAACTCCTTGTCCTTGGGCATACATCCAACCCAAATTATATTGAGCTTGTACATCTCCTTGTTCTGCCGCCTTACGATACCAATGCACTGCCTGCTTATCATCTTGACGGACTCCTTGACCTTGGGCATACATCACACCCAAATTATATTGGGCACCAACTAAGCCTTGTTCTGCCGCCTTGCGATACCAATGCACTGCCTGTGCATCATCTTGACGGACGCCTCGCCCATTGTCATACATCACGCCCAAATTATATTGTGCATAAGCATCCCCTTGCTCTGCTGCCTTGTAAAACCACTGCACTGCTTGCGCATCATCTTGGCGGACTCCTTGTCCTTCTTCATAAGCCACACCCAAATTATATTGGGCACCAGCTAAGCCTTGTTTTGCCGCCTTGTGATACCACTGTACCGCTTGTGCATCGTCTTGACGGACTCCTTGCCCATCAGCATATTTTAAACCTAAATTATATTGGGCAACGGCATCCCCTTGTTCTGCTGCCTTACGATACCATTTGACTGCTTCGACATAGTCTTGACGGACTCCTCTCCCATCAGCATACAGCCCACCCAAATTCACTTGGGCATCGACATGCCCTTGCTCTGCTGCCTTGCGATACCATTTGACTGCTTCGACATAGTCTTGACGGACTCCTTGTCCTTGAGTGTACATCAGACCCAAATTATATTGAGCAGGAGCATACCCTTGTTTTGCAGCTTGAAGCGTTTCCTGAAAATCCGGCACATTATCCGCACAAACCTCCTGCACTAAGCACAAAGATAATAGGATTCTCATTATTTTTTTTAATAATTTATTCATTTTAAAATCCATTACATTCAAATTATTATTTCTGTTTTATCCTAGTTTTTCAGACGGCCTTTGATTCAAAATTCTGCGCCATCCAAGTGACGATACGCCTCGCAGCCTTGTTGCAATCCATTCTGACATGCCTTACCAAACCACTCCTTGGCAAGAGTATGATTTTGACGAATGCCTCGTCCGTAATAATACATCTCGCCCAAATTATATTGAGCATCAGCTAAGCCTTGTTCTGCTGCCTTATGGTACCACTGTGCTGCTTGTACGTAGTCTTGACGGTCTCCTTGCCCAGTGGCATACACTACACCCAAATTAAATTGAGCTTTGGCATTTCCTTGTTCTGCCGCCTTGCGATACCACTTCACAGCTTGTACGTAGTCTTGCTCAACTCCTTGGCCATTAGCATACATTACACCCACATTTAATTGCGCAACCATATCACCTTGCTCTGCTGCCTTTCTGTACCACTCAATCGCCTGTACATAATCTTGTCTTACACCTTTTCCGCTAGCGTACATACCACCTAAATTATATTGTGCATCTACATTCCCTTGCTCTGCTGCCTTGCGATACCATTCTATAGCCTGCGTGTAATCCTGACGTCCCCCTTTACCATTTGCATATGCTAAACCCAAATTATATTGACCTGCCGCATCCCCATGTTCTGCAGCTCTACGAAACCATTTCAACGCCTGCTCATAGTCTTTGCAAACACCTTGCCCTTTAGCATACAGCATACCCAAATTTAACTGAGCATCTGTATTTTCCTGATTCGCAGCCCTATAAAACCATTCTGCAGCCTGAGCATAGTCTTGACTAACACCTTGCCCATTTTGATACAGCATACCCAAATTATTTTGGGCTCCAGTATCACCCTGTGCGGCAGCCTTACGATACCATTCTGCCGCCTGTACATAATCTTGACCAACACCTTGCCCTAGCTGATACATTACACCCAAGTTAAATTGAGCTTTAGCATTCTCTTGCTCTGCTGCCTTATGAAACCACTGCACTGCTAGCCTGTTGTCTTGACTAATACCCTGTCCATTCGCATACATTGCTCCAATACTTAATTGAGCTTCTGGATCTCCTTGCTCCGCAGCTCTCAGCATATTCTTAAAATCCGGAATACTTTCAGCTAAAGCTGCCTGCCCTAACCCAAAGCAAGCCATCACACCCATTATTATTTTTTTCACCGAAATCTTCATTTTAAAATCCATTACATTCAAATTATTATTTCTGTTTTATCCTAGTTTTTCAGACGGCCCTTAGCAAAATTTAATATCCTGCCTAATCCAATTTTTGATAAGCATCACAACTTTGCTTGTCTCCATTAGCACAAGCCTTCTTAAACCATTCTTTAGCAACTATTTTACTTTGACGTACACCTTGCCCTTTTAGATACATTACACCTAAATTGTATTGTGCAATGATATTTCCCTGAGCTGCCGCTTTGCGATACCATTTAAATGCCTGTGCATAATCTTGGTGAACACCTTGCCCATTAGCATACTTCGTACCTAAATTATTTTGAGCTTCGGCACCCCCCTGTTCCGCCGCCTTACGAAACCATTTGACCGCTTCAACATGGTCTTCCCGAACACCTTGCCCTTTTTCATACATCGAACCTAAATTGTTTTGTGATGAAGCATTTCCCTGTTCTGCCGCCTTACGAAACCATTTGACTGCTTCTGCATAGTTTTGGCGGACTCCTTGTCCTTCCTTATACTTCACACCCAAATTGTTTTGGGCTTCTACATAACCCTGTTCTGCTGCTTTGCGATACCATTTTACAGCCTCAACATAGTCTTGACGGACACCCAGTCCATAGGCATACATTCCGCCCAAATTGTGTTGTGCAGCGCCATGCTTCTGTTCTGCTGCCTTGCGATACCATTTAACCGCTTCAGCATAGTCTTTACGGACACCTTGTCCGTTACGATACATCTGACCAAGATTGTATTGGGCAGCAACAACTCCTTGTTCTGCCGCCCGCAAGGTTTCCTGAAAATTAGGGACATTATCCGCCCACACTAGTTGGCTGAAACTCAAGGCAATCATGCCCAACATTATTCTTTTAAAGCACTTATTCATTTTAAAACCTATTACTTTTTACTTTTAAATTATTGTTCCTGTTTTATCCAAGAAGTTTCAGACGGCCTTTAGCCAGCAAATTCCTTAAAAAAGCTATTCACACCGTAGCTACTCAAAATCTGCTGCAATTCCGGTGCACGTACCCATGGGTCAACCGCCATCGGCGGCATAGGCGGTTCGATACCGTCTTCGTTTTGGTTACGACACCAATCTGCCATGGCAAAAACTTGGATTAAAACCGGCTCGGCAAGTGCTTTGTCGATGTCCAGTTCGCTCATGGCTTGGGCAAAGCAGGCGATCCATTCGTTGCGGACTTGTACGTTGACGGCAAAAGGCATATGGCGGGCTCGCAGTTGGGGATGGCCGTATTTTTCGACAAAGAGTTGCGGGCCGCCGAGCCAGCCGCTGAAAAATTCGTAGAGCTTTTCGCGTATCAGGGTCATGTCTTCGCCGTGCATTTGGCGCAAGGCTTGGTATTGCAGCTCAAGTTCCATCAAATCGTAGAAACGGTCGGTCAGGGTGCGGATGCCGGTTGCGCCGCCGAAAGATTGGTACATGTTTGGAGACTTTCTGTGTGGATTATTGCGGAATTTATTTTTGAAATAGAGGATTCAGGCAAGCATGCTTACCTTACATAATGGCCGTCTGAAACTTTCAGACGGCCTTTAGAGATTTAGCGGATTTTGAGGGTACTCAAACCAATCAGCACCAAGACGATGGTGATAATCCAGAAACGGACGACGACTTGGGTTTCTTTCCAGCCTTTTTGTTCGTAGTGGTGATGAATCGGCGCCATCAGGAAGATGCGTTTTTTGGTGCGTTTGTACCAACCGACTTGCAACATAACGGAAATGGCTTCAACAACAAACAGGCCACCCATGATGACGAGGACAAATTCTTGGCGGATGATGACGGCAACGGTACCGAGTGCTGCACCGAGCGCGAGTGCGCCGACATCGCCCATAAAGACTTGTGCCGGATAGGCGTTAAACCACAAAAAGCCGAGACACGCGCCACACATGGCGGTACAGAAAATCACCACTTCGTTTGCGCCAGCAACGTAAGGTAATTGCAGGTACTGGGCAAATTGGGAGTGTCCGCTGGCATAAGCAAAGATAGCAAGACCGGCTGCAACAAGTACAACGGGGAATGCGGCCAAGCCGTCCAAACCGTCGGTCAGGTTAACGGCATTGGATGTGCCGACGATGGTCAGATAGGATAATACCAAGAAGCCGACGACACCAAGCGGCAAGGCAACTTGTTTGAAGAAGGGAACAATCAGGATATTGTTGGCGGAATTTGTCGCAAGGTAGAACAATGCCAAACCGGCGATGATGGCAACGCTGGACTGCCACACCATTTTGAATTTGGCAGACACGCCGTTAGGGTCTTTATAAACCACTTTGCGCCAGTCGTCGTAAAAACCGAGTGCACCGGTAGCAAGCAAGACGCCTAAGAGAATCCAGATATAAGGATTTGCCCAGTTGCCCCACAAGATTGTGGACACGGTAATGGCGGTCAAAATCAGCGAGCCGCCCATGGTTGGCGTACCGTTTTTGATCAGGTGGGTTTGAGGGCCGTCGGTACGGACGGCTTGGCCGACTTTAAGCGCAGTCAGTTTGCGGATGGTCCACGGACCAAGCAATAGGGAAAACGCCAAAGCAGTCAAAGCCGCCATGACGGCGCGGAATGTGGTGTATTGAAAAATATTCAGACCGGTTAACCAGTTACTGAAATGTGCGAGCCATAAAAACATGGGGCTTCCTTTTTTGTTTTTGTTGTTACAGCGGGCTTATTGCCCAATTAAAAATAAATCGGTATGCCGTCTGAAATTACAGACGGCCTTGTTGAGTAAGATTATTTCTCTACCACGCAAATCGGATAGTTTCCAGGATTTTTTCCGCCGCCCAAATCCAAGCAAGTATCTTCATAGATAAATGCCTGTACTTTCATTCCGGCATAAAACGCGGCAATCAGCAAACCAGTCAATAGTAAAATCTTTTTCATATTTCAGACGGCCTTCTTAAGTTTTATTTTCTTGAGTCTGAAAATAATCCTTGGGATGTAAGCAAAACAAGCTGTAACAAATTGCAACACGAATGATGACATCCAACAATGGAAAACCGTTCCTAGGGGAAACCAAATAACCGACCATATTGTAGACGATATACAGTATACAGCCATACAGCCACAATCTACGCGCCCAATCCTTACCTCTCCATAGCCCAACAGCACTAACCAGCATCAATATCACTTGAATAAGTAAATGAAAATTTCCTAACCAAAACCACAACCAATCTCCACCTGTGATTTCAATCGCCTCACTTATTACCTCAAACCCTACATCTTTGATGTACTGCCACACCGCCACAGGCCATAAAACTGCTGACACTATTATCATTAAAACGATAACCTGCAACAGTATAGGCCGTTTCCTTTTCTGTTCCATTTTCAGACAACCTCTTTATCCGTCAGTGCCTCGACCACTTCTTCCATCTTCATAAAGCGCGAGCCTTTGACCAGCACAGTAGCGTGTTCAGGCAAATCGTGGCTCAACACTTGAATCAGCGGATCTTTATCAGCAAACCACAAACCTTCCGCACCAAACGTCTCTGCCGCTTCAACGCTGTTGTCGCCGACAAAATACGCGGCCTCGATGTCTTTATCCCGTGCATACGCGCCAACTTCGGCGTGCATGGCGGCGGCTTCGTCCTCACCCAATTCGCCCATGTCGCCCATCACAAAAATACGCGGCGCAGGCATAGCAGCGAGCACATCAATGGCGGCTTTCATACTGTCGGGGTTGGCATTATAAGTATCGTCAATCAAAGTCGCGCCTTTAATGCCTTGCTTGATATTCAGACGGCCTTTGATATTACTGAAATTTTTCAGGCCGTCTGAAACTTCGGCAAGGCTCAAACCTGCCGCCAAAGCCAGAGCAGCCGCCGCTACGGCATTATGCACATTGTGACGGCCGGGGACTGGCAACACCACGGCAACCCGTTCATTGCCACGCACCAAATCAAATTCGCAGGACAACGGTTTCAACTCAATATTTTCTGCATGGACATCGCCACTGGCAACGCCGAAAGTCTGAGCATTCAATTGCGCAGTAGCAGCTTCAAATGTAGCGATATTGGCATCTTCGCACGGAATCAGCGCAATGCCGTCTGAAAGCAAACCTTCGTAGATTTCACTTTTTGCTTTAGCAATATCGCCGACGCCATCAAAACCGCAACCGACATGCGCGCGCAAAGCGTTATTAACCAAAGCAACATTCGGACCGGCGATTCGGGTCAACAAAGACAATTCGCCAAAATGGTTCATGCCCATTTCAATGACGGCATAGCGGTGTTTTTCATTCAGTTTCAACAAAGTCAGCGGCAGGCCGATATGGTTGTTGAAATTACCGGCAGTCGCCAAAACAGCTTCATCACCGAATCGATGACGCAATACGCCGGCCAACATCTCTTTAACCGTCGTTTTACCGGAAGAGCCGGTAATGCCAAAGACAAACGGATTCACATTTTCACGCCACGCCTTCGCCAGTTTTTGCAAAGCCACAAGCGTATCGTCAACCTTCAATGCACCTTTCAAAGCCGCACAATCTTCGCGCGAAACCACAACTGCCGTTGCCCCCGCTGCCAACACATCTTCAACAAAGTCATGCGCGTCAAAGCGCTCGCCGGCAAGCGCGAAAAAAACATCGCCATCCTGAATATCGCGGCTGTCTGTAACAATACGCGAAACGGGTTGATTTTCAGACGGCATCGGAAGGCCGAGAGTTTGACAGATGAAATTTAGGTCTAGTGGTTTCATGATTGTGTTTCTTGTCCTTGTTCTACTTGTTCTAACGGTTCCACATTTTTATCCGTATTTTGGGAAACCATTTTTAAATGACGACAATTGCGTCCTGCCAGTACAATAAAAAGAATAGCGGCAAAATTTATACCGACAGTAAGTTTATGTACTATAAGGCTAAATGATAATTGCAGTACACTTTCTATATAATATGTAAAAGAAAATACATCGCTTGCAAAAGCAATCTGCAATAAGCATGGCGTGTACACATATGTCATTCTCTTAAAACCTACTTCACGGAATTTAAACGCATTCCATGCTGCAGACAACGCCAACACACCCAAGATGAAAAGTAAAATCCCAAAAAACACAGCCCATGCCATGTTGTTAATCAGTCCTTGCACACTCTGAATTGATGCCAGAATCAACCAAACCACGCCCTGCACAAAAGTCAGCCATGCCATAAATTTGCCGCTTTTGGGCAATTTTTTATATTCAGGAAATGTATTGGAAAACCAACTTTTCATACTACAAATCACTTTCTCTTATCAACTGCCGATTTTCCCGTACTGCTGGTAATCGGAAAAACACAATACAATGGTTTTACCGTTTTGGCGGTAGGGGTGGCAAAGACTGTAATTGCCATCTTTTGCCTCATACCGTATTTCATTTGTTTGTCCGGCAAATATTCTTTGCAAGTATTCGCGCTCGCTCAGATTTGGCGCATGAAGATATTGCGTTTTACTGATTGTTTCTTTATTGCCATTCCGAGTAACGACAAAATCATTATTGTCGCCTACCCCCTGAACATTGGGCGCCTGCTCATCAATCCCACTTAAATGAGAATCGGCTGAGAAAGCCAAATAAACCTGTTTATTACCGATCGTATCCGGCACAATCACCGTAGCTGCTTTAAAGGCAGAATCCTCCTTCGACATCAGCTCAAGGATTAACGCTGCTTTTTTGATATACGCAAAATCAAAACGATAATCTGCCAACGCGTTGATTTGCGACGGATTGTCCTTGACGATGCGCTCTAGCGATTGAGTCAAAATCTGACGTTTTTTCTGAACAGTCAGATAATTTCCGCCAAATAACAAGGCTGCTAAAACAGGAAATACTGCCAACAACAAATATAAGGTTTTCCGGCCACCTTTGCTTTCTTCCTCTTGTCCTCGCTCAGCAATACGGGTCAAATTCAGCATGATGTTCAGTATCAAGGCACCCGCCATCACGGCAAAAATCCCAAAAATACTCATCAGGAAAATTTCCGTAATGTATTCGCGGAATACCTTAAGCCCGAAAACATTGGATAAAATCAGAACAAATACCCAATACACCAGCAGCACGACTGCCACCATACCGACGATATTCGTTGCCTTAACCAATTTCTTTGCGTTCATACTCTCAAATCTTGTTCAGAAGGCCTATCTGCTCTGATTAATCAGCGGATACGGATTCACCGCGCCGCTGGGCAGATATACGCCGTAATGCAGGTGGGCCGGTGTGGTTCTAGCGTTGCCGGTTTTACCGACATAGCCGATGACCTGCCCTTCTTTGACTCGCTCATACAGGCGGATACGGGCAAATTTATTCAGATGGGCATAGTAATGCCACGCACCCGGCCCTTGAATACCGATAACTTTACCACCCAATCGGTTGCGCCCAATTTTGGTCACGATACCGGGCGTCGTACTGCGTATTGGCGTATTTTTCTTAGCAAAAATATCCACACCTTCATGCCTGCGCCCCTGACTGCGCGCCGCGCCCCAAGTGTCGTCAAAACGTTTGCCTTTAACAGGATTGGGCAGGCTTTGCTCGGCAGGAGGCTGTTGTGCCCTCAACTGCTCGATTTCGGCAGTAGGACGCGGAAGTTGTTTGGTTGTACAGCCTGCAAATAAAACTACGGCTGCACTGATTAATAAGGTTTTTATCGGCATTTTCAGCATCAAATCGGTCTCCTTGTTGTTCAGACGGCCTTTCTCAAAAGTCTTCTGAAACAAACAACTGTGATGGGTTTAATGGCTGACGTGCCGTAATGCGTGTGTCGTATTGCTTTTATTGTATATGTTTAAATCTTTTTCAGACGGCCTTAAGGTTTCGGGCCGTCTGAACATTTGCGATATGGCTTATCCACGCTCTGCCAATGCTTTTTCTGCAATTTCAAAATCGGAGAAATGGTGCTTCACGCCTTGTACATCCTGATAGTTTTCATGCCCTTTACCGGCAATTAGAATGATGTCGTTCGTAGCAGCCTGCTCAACCGCATAACGAATGGCAACGGCGCGATCAACTTCGACGCGTTCAGGATTAGGGACGGCAGGCAAAATATCGTTGATGATGTCTTGTGGATTTTCCAAGCGTGGGTTATCGCTGGTTACAACAACTTTATCCGCGCCCTGTACGGCTGCTGCGCCCATCAATGGACGTTTACCACGGTCGCGGTTGCCGCCGCAGCCGAATACGCACCATAAAGCCGCACCCTGCGGTTTGATTTCCTGCAAGGTGGAGAGTGCTTTTTCCAATGCGTCAGGTGTGTGGGCGTAATCGACGACGACTAGGGGCTTGCCGCTGTTCATAATGCAATCCATGCGGCCTGAAGCAGGACGGATTTTTGCCAATACATCCAAAACGTTATTGAGTGGATAACCGTTGGCACACAGCAAAGCAACGCAGGCGGCGAGGTTTTGCGCGTTGAATCGTCCGAGCAGACGGGTACGGCATTTTCCTTCGCCCCACGGGGTTTGGAATACGGCTTCCATGCCGTCTGAAGAAGCGGTGAAATCGGTAATGCGGATATTGGCTTGTTCGCTGAAACCATAGCCGTAAACGGCTAAATCGGGACAGTCTTTTTTCAGACGGCCTACCAGTTCTGCGCCGTATTCATCATCGACATTGATGATAGCGTGTTGCAGACCATGCCAGTAGAACAGGCGCGATTTGATGGCACCGTAGGCTTCCATGGTGCCATGATAATCAAGGTGGTCGCGAGTGAGATTGGTGAAGATTGCACTGCGAAACGGCACGCCGTTGACGCGCGATTGGTCAAGGCCGTGGCTGGAAACTTCCATCGCGGCGGCTGTTGCGCCTTGCTGGCGGAAGCGGTAGAGCAGGGTTTGAACATCAACGGGAGCTGGCGTGGTATGCGTGGTCTCTTCCAATGCGCCCCAAAAGCCGTTGCCGACTGTGCCGATAATGGTGGTTTTTTCGCCCAGAAGATCGGCAGCTTGCGCCAGCCATTGTGTGATAGAAGTTTTGCCGTTGGTACCGGTTACGCCCCAAACTTTAAGGCCGTCTGAAACATTGCCGTAAACCTGCGCCGCCAACATACCGGCGCGATGTTTCAGATCTTTAATGCCTTGATTGGGAACGTTCCATTCAGGATTCCATGTGAATTTGCCGTCATCATCCCAAAAAACAAAGGTTGCTCCGTTGGCGATGGCGGCAGGAATATAGCTACGGCCGTCTGTATATTCGCCCTGGCAGGCAACGAAAATGTCACCCTGTTTAATTTGTCGGCTGTCTGAATGCAACAAACGCCCTGCTGCGTTTTCACACAGCAGAGGCGGAAAGTTGGTTTCAGCCAAGGGGGTTAACTTGCTGAACATAAACAATATCTCTTTGATTGTTTGGATTATGACGGTACTTTGACAGTAGCGGTATTACTTAAAGGCTTAGTCGGGGAAACGCCCAAGATGTTCAAGCTTCCGCTCATGACTTCTTTGAATACGGGACCGGCAACCACGCCGCCGTAATAGCCGTTGGCAGTCGGTTCGTCGATGGTAACGGCCACAATCACGCGTGGATTTTTAGCCGGGGCAAAACCGATGAACGTACCGACGTGTTTGTTGTCTACATAGCGACCATTGACCAGTTTACGCGCCGTACCGGTTTTCGCACCTACGTCGAAACCATCCACAGCACCGGCAGTACCGGTACCGCCGGCTTCAGTAACGGAAACCATCAACTCGCGCACTTTTTTTGCAGTAGAGGCTTTGATGACGCGCTTGCCTTTAGGGGCAACCGCTTGCTTTTCAAAGCTGACCGGCAACAATTCGCCGTCATGGGTCAAGACAGTATAGGCACGCGCCAATTGCAACAGGCTCAATTGCAGGCCATAACCGAAAGACATGGTTGCCTGTTCGATTTTTTGCCATCTGCGCCAGCTTCTCAACAAACCTGCAGTCTCGCCAGGAAAGCCTGAATGCATACGCACGCCCACACCTAAATCGTGATAGAAATCGTACATTTCTTTAGGCGTAAACATGGCAGAAAGTTTACTGGTACCGACGTTGGAAGATTTTTGCATAATGCCGCGCACATCCAAAGTAGGATAAACGTGGGTATCCTGCACGGTAGCCGGACCGATTTTGTAAGGCAGGGTATTGAACGTATCGGTTGCATCCACTTTGCCTGAATCCAATGCTTTGGCAATGGTAAACGGCTTCATGGCAGAACCTGGTTCAATCATGTCGGTTACGGCGCGGTTGCGGCGTTGTTCGCTATTGGCCTGACCCGGTTGATTCGGATCGTAAGCCGGGCTGTTGACCAAAGCCAAAATCTCGCCAGTTTGTGCATCCAATACCACAACTGTACCCGCTTTGGCTTTGTGATAAGCCACAGCTTTGTTTAACTCGTCATACGCCAGCGTTTGAATACGCTGATCCAAAGACAAAATCATGTCTTGGCCGTTTTTAGGCACGCTGTTGCGTGGAGAGTCGAGGCTGTCAACGATATTGCCTTTGTTGTCGCGCAATACGACTTTCGCACCATCTTCACCACGCAGGCTGTCTTCACGGGAAAGTTCCAAGCCCTCCTGACCTTTGCCGTCGATATTGGTAAAACCGATAACGTGCGCAAACAGATTGCCCATCGGGTAATGGCGTTTCAATTCTTTTTGGAATGCAATGCCTTTAATGCCCAACGCCTTGATTTCTTCTGCTTTCTCGTAGCTGAGTTGACGTTTCAGATAGATAAAGCCTTTGTCTTTTTTAGACAATTTATTTTTCAAAACTTCAACAGGCACATCGGCAATGGCCGACAATTTTTCCAACTGCTCGTCAGTCGGCATTTCCTCCATACCAGAAGGCATGGCATACAATGATTCAGTAGGCGCACTCAAAGCCAATGTGGCACCATTGCGGTCGGTAATCATACCGCGTGATGCCGGCAGAGGAAGCGTACGCACAAAACGTTGGTCGCCCTGATTTTTCAAAAATTCATGCTGACTGGTTTGCAGATAAACCCCGCGTACCAACAGACCGGTAAATGCCAGCGCAACAGCACCCAGCACCAAACCGATACGCCCGTTACTTGTCAACGGTTTTTTTGTTTTTGTGGTTCCAGACAGCATTTGAGGTTTATATTCGTTCTTAATTAACATGTTGGACTTCTCATGACTTAGCTGCTCAGTGAGCTATTAATTCCCGTAAACACCTTGAAAGCAAGGCTATATTCTTATTTTTTGCGTTCCAGCATAGCCGTATTATGCGCACCCGGCGGAAGCAGATGTTGCTTTTCGGCCGCCACTTTAATCAGTTTGTGGTTGGCCAATCTTGCCTGCTCCAATTTCAAGCGCGCGTAATCCTGTTCCAACTGAATTTCCCGTTTTTGCGCCTTATCCAACTCGATAAAGTGCAAGCGCGACTGGTTTTGCTTAAACACTACGGCAAAGGCCGAAACCGTCACCAAAACCAGTAATAAAATATTCAACTTACCCATTTCAAACTTTCAGACGGCCTGTCAACAGAAACATCCCTTGCGACAATGCCGAAACGCTTCCCTAGTCAACAACCGAAAATTCGTCGCTGCTGCGCTCCGCCACACGCAAAACTGCACTGCGTGCACGCGGATTAGCTTCAGTCTCTGTCGAACCCGGTTTGATTGCTTTGCCCACAGCCTTCAAAGGCGGCTGAGGCAAATCCGCCTCTTTGACCACTGCCCAACGGGGTAATGGCGCATGTTGCGAATATTTTTTAATAAACTGCTTCACAATTCTGTCTTCCAGCGAATGGAACGCAATGACAGCCAAGCGTCCACCCTCTTTCAGACGGCCTGCAACCTGCGGCAAAACTGCCTCTACCTCTTCGAGCTCGCGGTTAATAAAGATGCGAATTGCTTGGAAGGTGCGCGTTGCAGGGTCTTGTCCGCGCTCACGAGTACGGACGTTTTGCGCCACAAGCTGCGCCAGCTTGCGGGTTGTATCGATGGGACTCTCCTCGCGTTGCGCAACAATGGCGCGCGCAATCTGGCGACTAAACCGCTCTTCACCATAATTCTTAATGACCTCGTGTAAATCCTGTTCGGATGCGGTTGCAATCCATTCTGCCGCAGACATCCCGCGAGTCGGATCCATCCGCATATCCAACGGCGCATCAAAGCGGAAACTGAATCCGCGGCTGCCATCGTCAATTTGCGGCGACGAAATCCCCAAATCAAAAAGCGCACCGTCAATCTTATCGATGCCTAATTCATCCAAGGCCGTCTGAAATGTTTCAAAACCATTGTGTACGACACTGACACGTTTATCTTGGGCCGCCAGCTCATTAGCTACCGCAATCGCCTCCGGGTCTTTATCAAAAACAACCAAACGACCCTGCTCACCCAAACGTGACAAAATCAGCCGGGAATGCCCTCCCCTACCGAACGTACCGTCCACATAAATCCCGTCTTCACGGATTGCTAACGCATCCACCGCCTCATGCAACAAGACAGTAACATGCTGATAATTTTCAACTTTACTCACAATTGCAAATCCGTTTGACTTAATTGGAAAGCCAATTCATCAGGATCGATATCCAAAGCCTGATTCATTTCCTCTTCCCAATGTTCGCGACCCCACAACTCCATACGGTTTGCACGGCCAACCAAAGTAACTTCTTTTTCAAAATCCACACGTTTGCGCAGATTGGCCGGAATCAAAACACGTCCGGCGCTGTCCCACTCCAAAATCTCCGCATTGTGCAGCAGCAGATTTTGATACCGTTGCAAAGCTTCATTGCCGGCAACTTTCAACTTCAAAATCTGCTCGGCTTTTTCTTCCCAAACGGGCTCGGGGTACATCAATAATTTTTTTCGGGAATCCAGTGTGACCACAATTGCAGGCGTATAACGGCGCAGCAAAATATCGCGGAATTTGGCAGGAATCGCCAACCGCCCTTTACTGTCCATACTCAATTCATGAGCACCGCCAAACACATCACACCCCAAATTCGATTAAAATAAAACTAGAGTGGGATTAAAAATCCCACCTTCCTAAAATATTTCGTTTTCACTTCTACGGAACACTTTTTGGGAAAAGTAACCACTTTCACCCACTATGCCCCACTAACCGACACTATAAGAAATTTTGGCAATCAGGTCAAATCAACCCTTTATCTGAAATGAAACACTAAACACTTAAAATTCAATAGCTTATATATACAAAAATGCATGACAAATTAATATGCCAGCCATTTTATATGGCATAAAACACCATATCTAGTATTGTTTATGTTTTTAAAATACTACATATAGTATTTTTACACCCGATTATCACCCCTCTCACAAGGGGCTATAATATACAAACAAATTCAAATTTTTTACATTATCTAACAGTCATGAAGCCACAACTCCCCCTCCCTTCCACTGATGCACAAGCCTCTTCAGCACACCTGACGAAGCTCATAAAAAACGAAATTGAACAACATCAAAACTGGATACCCTTTTCCCGTTTTATGGAGCTTGCCCTTTACACACCTCAATACGGCTATTACAGTGGAGGCAGCCATAAAATCGGCACAGACGGCGACTTCATTACTGCCCCAACCCTCTCCCCCCTATTCGGACAAACCCTTGCCAAACAACTTGCCGAATTACTGCCGCAAACAGCAGGCAATATCTATGAATTTGGTGCAGGTACAGGCCATCTTGCCGCTACTTTGTTACAAAATCTTTCAGACGACCTGAGTCATTACTACATTATTGAGCTATCAGCAGAGCTTGCAGAGAGACAACGTCAACATATTCTTGAGCACACATCTCCCGAAGCAGCCGCCAAAATCATCCACCTCACCGCATTACCCGAACACTTTGACGGCATCATCATCGGCAACGAAGTATTGGATGCCATGCCGGTTGAACGCTTAATTTATCAAGATGGAGGATTTCAACAAATCGGCGTGAGCCTAGAGAATGACGAGCTAATCGAAGCCATCAGACCATTGACCCAATCCGAACTGATACAAACAGCCGCCTTATATTTTCCTCCCCTCCCTTCATACACAAGCGAGCTGCATCCGGCACAATATGCCTTTATCCAAACCCTGGCCGCTAAATTACAGCGCGGCGGCATGATATTTATCGATTACGGCTTCGACGCCGCCCAGTATTACCATCCGCAACGCAAAGAAGGCACATTTATCGGCCACTATCGCCACCACACCATCCACGACCCATTTTTCAATATCGGCCTAACCGATTTGACTGCGCACGTCAATTTCACCGATATTGCACGCGCCGGCACGGAAGCAGGTTTGGACTTAATCGGCTACCTGCCCCAATCCTATTTCCTGCTCAATCTCGGCATCACTGATCTACTTTCACAAATCGGCAGCCCGGATTCGGTTGAATATATCCAAGCCGCCGCCGCAGTACAGAAACTGATACATCAGCACGAAATGGGCGAACTTTTTAAAGTGATCGCTTTTGGCAAAGACATTGATATCGATTGGACAGGCTTCAGCCACGGCGATATTTGCCATAAGTTATAGCCTGACAACCTACTTTTTATTTTTTAAAAACAATAAGAAATAAAAAAAAGCAAAATTAGCGCTTGCCAAATATTCAAAAAAAACTATAATAGCGACTTCACGAAACGGCGAATTAGCTCAGTCGGTTAGAGCAGAGGAATCATAATCCTTGTGTCCGGGGTTCGAGTCCCTGATTCGCCACCAAATTTCGGGGGTATAGCTCAGTTGGTAGAGCGCTTGCATGGCATGCAAGAGGTCAGCGGTTCGATCCCGCTTACCTCCACCACTAAACAAAAAAGCTCTTGTTAAACACAAGAGCTTTTTTGTTTGGCTTAATCTTAATTAATAACTGATTGCTCATTAATTTTGCCACCTCAATACCCAATCAATAAAGGCCGTCTGAAACATTTCAGACGGCCTCTTGTCTTTTAATTACTTCACAAGCTTCAATACTTTTTTCGGTTTTTCTTCCGCAGATTCAGCTTTTTTATCTTCGACCACTGCAGCTTCGATAGAAGCAGGCTGATATGGTTCTACCTCAAACCCCATACCCTCTCCACTTTCGCGGCCAAATATACTGACAATATGACCGACCGGAATCCAAATCTCGTGCGCTACGCCGGAAAAGCGTGCAGAAAAATTGACCCACTCGTTGTCGATATTCAAGTTATGGCTGGCAGTAGGGCCAATATTTAAAACAATTTCATTGTCACGCACATACTGCATCGGCACACGGGTATGTTCATTTACCCAAACAACGATG
This sequence comes from Neisseria sp. P0019.S002, assembly GCF_051957155.1. Taxonomy (NCBI): domain Bacteria; kingdom Pseudomonadati; phylum Pseudomonadota; class Betaproteobacteria; order Neisseriales; family Neisseriaceae; genus Neisseria; species Neisseria sp. P0019.S002. The sequence goes on along the minus strand of NZ_JBQCWS010000002.1, from coordinate 316,458 downwards.
TGCGGTGTTTGGTTATTGTCCAAACACCATTCATACAAAGCACGCAACAAATACGGTTTGGTTGAAGTTGCCATATATCCATCCTTTAGCGGCGCATGGCTTTTTCAGCCGGCGTCAATGCCTCAATAAAGGCTTCGCGTTGGAAAATACGCTCGGCGTACTTCAGCAAAGGCGCAGCAGATTTACCCAGTTTGATGTCGTAATAGTCCAAACGCCACAGCAGCGGAGACAAGGCAACATCAATCATAGAAAAGTCATCGCCCAAGATGTATTTGTTTTTAGTAAAAGATGGTGCCAACAATGTCAAACCATTGCCAATGGCTTCACGCGCTTTAGCTTGTTCTTTATTGGTAGATTCAGGGTTTTCCAACACTTGTACCAAGCTGAACAATTCTTTTTCCATACGGTACAGCACCAAACGGCCGCGACCGCGCATAACAGGATCACCCGGCATCAACTGAGGATGAGGGAAACGCTCATCAATGTATTCGTTGATGATGTTTGATTCGTGCAAAATCAAATCACGCTCAACTAGAACCGGTACTTGGTTATACGGATTCATCAAAGCCAAGTCTTCAGGTTTATTGAACACGTCCACATCTTTGATTTCAAAATCCATGCCTTTTTCGTACAGCACAAAACGGCAGCGTTGGCTGAATGGACAAGTAATACCCGAATACAAAGTCATCATAATCTTCTACTCCTGATCAATCTTTTCAGACGGCCTTAAGCCTTATAAAAATTCAGAAAGAATTATACATAATTTCAAATACTTAATCCAGAAATTTAAAATAACACACTGTTTACATTAAGCAATTTTTAGATTTGCATTAATCCGACATAAATTGATTAAGCAAACAAAAAAGGCAAACCTGAAACAGGTTTGCCTTTTTGATTCAAAAGAATTAATGAACGTCTTTCCAGAATTCTTTTTTCAGGAAGTACGCCAACGGCAACATTACGGCAAACAGGAATGTCAAAACCATGTAACCGATACGGTGGCGTTGCAATTGAGCAGGCTCACCCATGTATACCAGGTAGTTTACCAAATCGCGCACATACGCATCGTACTCTTTTTGGATCACTTTACCGTTAGGCAGGCGACGGCTGTGCAGACCGGTAGATTCCCAATACAGCTTAGGAGTCAGGTTGCCATGCTCGTCTTTAATCATAACAGGCTGACCTTTAGCATCCAACTCAACGGCTTGAATACCTTGTTGCTCCCACAATGGGTGAGGCATACTCGCGCCGGCCAAAACAGTATTGTTCCAACCGTTCGGACGAGTTGGGTCTTTATAGAAACCGCGCATATAGGCGTACAGGTAGTCTGCACCTTTAGAACGAGCAATCAGGGTCAAATCCGGCGGAGGCGCACCCAACCATTTGGAGGCATCTTTCGGATCCATTGCCGCTACCATTACGTCACCAACGTTGTCTGTTGTGAACATCAGGTTTTTCTTGATTTCATCTTCAGTCAAACCAATATCTTTCAGACGGTTGAAGCGCATACCGCTTGCAGAGTGGCAAGACAAACAGTAGTTTGTAAAGATTTGCGCACCGTGCTGCAGACTGACTTGATCACGCAGGTCGATATCGACTTTTTCGTAGTTTGCATGGCCGCCGCTGGCGACGGCTGCACTCATAGGCACTGCCAGCAATAAGGCAGCAAACCAGTTTTTCAGAGTTTGTTTCATTTTCGCTGCCCTCATCAGATATTGGTTGCAAACAAATAAGCACCAACAACGGTAATACCGACGTAAACAAAGAACATAATTTTTTGTTTAGTAGTGCTCATGGTTACGCGTTCAGGAACTGGTTTGTTGGTATCCAGTTTGGTATAGAACGGCATACCCAGGAAGAATGCAAAGTAGACGAAAGACAGGATACGTGCCACCAAAGTACGAGTATCAGTTGCTACCATTGCACCCAAAATACCCAAACCGATGAAGGCAATGATGAACAGAACCAACGCAGTTTTGAAGATTGGGCCGCGATAACGGACAGATTTAACCTCGCCTTTATCCAACCAAGGCAACAAGGCAATCAGTACAACTGCTGCCCCCATACCGATTACACCCCATACCTGAGTACCGGCAAAGGAAGGAATCGCACGCAAAATTGCGTAGAACGGAGTGAAGTACCATACCGGCGCAATGTGAGGAGGTGTTTTCAGCGCATTAGCTGCATCGAAGTTTGGCGCTTCCAAGAAGTAGCCGCCGCCTTCAGGTGCAAAGAACAACACAGAACAGAAGACAATCAGGAATACAACGACGCCCAAGATGTCTTTAACGGTGTAGTAAGGATGGAATGGGATACCATCGCGTGGAATACCGTTTTCGTCTTTGTTTTTCTTGATTTCAACACCATCAGGGTTGTTAGAACCCACTTCGTGCAGGGCGATGATGTGAGCCACAACCAAGCCGAGCAATACCAGAGGTACTGCGATAACGTGCAGGGCGAAGAAGCGGTTCAAAGTAACGTCGGAAACGTTGAAGTCACCACGAATCCAAGTGGACAAATCAGGACCGATAACAGGGATGGCGGAGAACAGGTTAATAATTACCTGCGCACCCCAGAAGGACATTTGACCCCAAGGCAACAGGTAACCCATAAAGGCTTCTGCCATCAATGCCAAGAAAATCAGGGAACCGAAAATCCACACCAATTCACGAGGTTTTTTGTATGAACCGTAAATCAGACCACGGAACATGTGTAGATAAACGACGATGAAGAAGAAAGATGCGCCGGTGGAGTGCATGTAGCGGATAATCCAGCCGCCGGACACGTCGCGCATGATGTACTCTACTGCGGTAAAGGCAGCAGGCAGATGGTAGGCGTTAAGGTTGCCGTCCGGTTTGTAGTTCATGGTCAGGAAAATACCGCTGACGATTTGAATTACAAGGACAAGCAGGGCCAAAGAGCCGAAGTAATACCAGAAGTTGAAGTTCTTCGGCGCATAGTATTGAGCCAAATGCTCATTCCACATTTTAGACAGAGGGAAGCGAGCGTCCATCCAGCCTAACAATGCTTTTGCTTTGCTATTGGTTTGGTTTGCCATAATTATCGTTCCTTATTTTTAGTCTTCGCCCACCAAAACAGTTGTATCGCTCAGATATTTGTAAGGCGGTACAACCAAGTTGGTCGGTGCAGGAACACCTTTGTATACTCGGCCTGCAATGTCGAATTTCGAACCGTGGCAAGGGCAGAAGAAACCGCCTTTCCAGTCTGCACCCAAGTCGGCGGGAGCAATGTCGGGACGGTAAGTCGGAGAGCAACCCAGGTGGGTACAGATACCGATAGCGACGAGAAGGTTCGGCTTGATCGAACGGGTCTCGTTTTTACAATTTTCGGGCTGATGATCCACTTCGGAATTAGGGTCTGTAACTGCACCATCCAAACTTTTCAAGTCTTTGAGCTGTTGATCTGTGCGGTTGACCAGCCAAATCGGTTTACCCTGCCATTCGGCAGTCAGCATTTGGCCTGCTTCGATTTTGCTGACATCTACTTCGACAGCAGCACCAGCAGCCTTAGCTTTCTCCGATGGGAAGAAGCTGGCCACGAAAGGCGTAGCTACGCCTAGAGCCGCCACACCGCCTGCACCGCAAGTAGCCAGTGTCAGGAAACGGCGGCGACCGTTGTTGATTTCTTGATTATCCATTATTCAGTCGTCCTAAAATTTTGGGAATACCGAGCCATTAAACAGCGTAATTCTACCTAGTTTGTTGTAATACTCAAAGCATTATTTAAAATAAGGTAAAGTTTTTATGATATTGCTCAATACTCAGGCAGGGTTGTTTTCATCAAAGTGAACCACTTCGATACCGAATTTTTCTGCCACGGCATCGCCTAAGGCACGTACGCCGTAGCGTTCTGTCGCATGATGGCCGGCACTGATAAATGCCACACCCGTTTCATTGGCAAGATGATATTGCGCTTCCGAAATTTCACCGGTCAGATACGCATCGACACCTTCGTCTACGGCTATCTGAAAAAATCCCTGCGCACCACCGCTACACCAGGCAATACGTTTGATTTCGCGTTCAAGATCGCCGATAACGGTCGGCTTGCGGCCGAATACCGCCTCAATGCGTTCAGACAACTGCGCCAACGTTTGCGTGGTTTTCAGACGGCCTGTATTCAACAGGTTTTGCTCGCCGAATTGTTTTTCGAGCGTCCAATCGAGTTTCTCGGCCAACTGTGCGTTATTGCCTAATTGCGGGTGCGCATCCAGCGGCAGATGGTAGCCCGCCATATTGATTTGGTGTTGCAGCAAGGTTTCAATGCGTGCTTTTTTCCAACCGGTAATCGTGACAGGCTCGCTTTTCCAAAACATGCCGTGGTGAACCAAAAGCAGATCCGCCCCCTGCTCTACGGCAAAATCGATTGCAGCTTTGCTGGCGGTAACCGAAGTGGCGATTTTGGCAATTTCTTCTTTGCCTTCGACCTGCAAACCGTTGGGCGCATAGTCCTTAAACAGCCCGATCTGCAATGTCTCATCGCACCAAGCCAGAATTTCGCGGCGTAAAGCCATATTCCGCTCCTTATATCTATCTTCAAAAACAGCTTCGCATTCTAACCGCAAAATCTGTTTATGCCTCAAATTCTTACATTCCGATTTCAGCAATCATTCCCAACATTAATCATTTGCACATCATCATGAATTATTTTAATATACCCCACCTTACCTACAGGCCGTCTGAAAACACATGGACTCTATTATCGAATTGCGTCATCTCAAAACCTTGCTGGCTTTAGAAGAAACCGGCAGCGTTTCCCTTGCCGCCAAACGGGTTTTCCTGACCCAATCCGCCCTGTCGCACCAAATCCGCGCCTTGGAAAATTATTACGAAACGCCGTTGTTTGAACGTAAATCCACACCTTTGCGCTTCACTCCGGCCGGTATGCGCCTATTGCAACTGGCGCGTGAGCTGTTGCCGCAGGTTGCCGCCGCCGAACGTGATTTGGTGCGGATTATCGAAGGCGAAGCCGGCGAACTCAGACTTGCCGTCGAATGCCACACCTGCTTTGACTGGCTGATGCCTGCCATGGGCGAGTTCCGCCCGTTATGGCCGCAAGTTGAATTGGACATCGTCTCCGGTTTCCAAGCCGATCCGGTCGGGCTGCTGCTGCAACACCGCGCCGACCTTGCCATCGTTTCCGAAGCCGAGCCGCTCAACGGCATCAGCTACCGCCCCCTGTTTGCCTATGAAATGGTCGGCATCTGCGCAGAAGACCACCCGCTTGCCGACAAAGACGTTTGGGAAGCCGAAGACTTTATCGACGAAACCCTGATTACTTATCCCGTCCCCGACGAAATGCTGGATTTGCCCAAAAAAGTGCTGCTGCCCAAAGGCATTAATCCGCCACGCCGCCACAGCGAGCTGACCATTGCCATTATTCAATTGGTTGCTAGCAAACGCGGCATCGCCGCCCTGCCCTATTGGACGGTCATGCCGTATTTGGAAAAAGGCTACGTCGTCCACCGCAAAATCACTTCAGACGGCCTGCAGAGCAAACTTTATGCCGCCATTCGTACGGAAGACGCCAACAAAGGATATCTGGACAACTTCTGCCAAATCACGCATGACCGCTGTTTCGCCGACTTGCCGGGTTTGAGCGAATTGGAAATGTAAACTTGAAACAATCAAAAGGCCGTCTGAACAATTTTCAGACGGCCTTTTTTAATATACACAAAAATCTCACTGTTTCTATTCGGATTCATCCGAACCCAAACACGCCAACAAATCGATTTCAGACGGCCATGTTTTATCGGGCGCAACCCGAATATCGAAATGCTCGCCGCGATAGTCGAAAACCAAACGCCAAGCGTGCAAAAACAGATGTTCCGCCTCATCGCCGCCATACGGTGTATCACCCAAAATCGGACTGCCTATGCTTTTCATGGCTACGCGCAGCTGATGGGTTTTGCCGGTAAACGGCTGCAACACAAACAGGCGCAAACCGGGCTTCAGGCTTTGGCTGCTGAAACGGGTAACGGCAAAATTATCCTCGTCACGCGTCAGCTTCCATGTACCGCGCCGCGAACGCGCCATACCGCCTTTCACCCAGCCCTGTTTTTTCGCCGGCTTGTGCGTACCGAGTGCCAAATAAGTTTTACGCATGGTTTTCTCGGCAAACTGTGCCGACAAAGCGGCCGCGCTGTCGCGGTTGAGCGCAAACAGCAACAGGCCGCTGGTAGCTTTGTCCAAACGGTGAACCAGCCACACGCGTTCAACGCCGAGCTGCTGCGCCAGCGAAGCGGTCAGGCAAACATCCCCTTCCGATTCGCTGTGCACCGATACGCCGCAAGGCTTATTGATGACCACAAAGTCTTTGTGTTCAAAAACAATGTCCCACATTTCAGACGGCCTTCAACACAATACCGTCGCCAAGCAGGGTCAAAATACCCAGCAGGCAGAACAAGATACACGCAACAATGCGCACTGCTTTGGCCGGAATCTTGCGCATCAGCATTTCGCCCAAATACACGGCAGGCACAGAAGCAATCATCAAACCGGCAATACTGCCGACCACGACCAGCAGGATAGATTGGTATTTTGCTGCCAAAAGAACCGTCGCAATCTGCGTTTTATCGCCGATTTCAGCCAAGAAAAACAGGACAACCGTCGCCGTAAATGCGCCGTATTTCAGCCACTTGCCATCAGGGTCTTCGTCTTTGTCCGGCAACAGCAGCCATAATCCGACCGCAATAAAACTGCCGCCGACCACCCATTTCATGACTTCGGGCGAAATAGCGGATGCCAGCCAGACACCGAGTGCGGCTGAAACAAGATGGTTCAACAGGGTTGCAATAAAGATACCGGCAACAATCGCGTTCTTGTGGGCAAAACGTGCTGCCAAAAAGAGCGCGAGCAATTGCGTTTTATCGCCGATTTCGGCAATGGCAACGCCCAGCGTCGAGGAGAAAAAAGCTTCCATGATTTAAGATACTCAACCGAAAAGCGGGCAAACAAAAAGCGCTGTGCATACCGCCCGCAAGGGTATGGACAACGCTTACGTCTTGCCTGTCTTCCGATAAAGCAGAGAAGATACCGCTGCCACGGCCGCACAAGCCGATTATGTTGACAACGGTTTCGGCATTGCGCCGAATGGCTACTCCCGTAAGAGTGAAGCGCGAATTGTAAGGCAAACCATAGCCTGAAGCAACAAAAAGAAAAACAAAAGGCCATCTGAAACCTCATTCAAGCAGGTTTCAGACGGCCTGCGATTACTTGCCGCATACTTCAAATTTACGGCCGAATCCTTTGCCATTATATCTGCCAAAACCATGCGGCATATCGTTTTCAATCACTTTAAACAAACCCGGGCTGGCTGTAACCCCTTCAGGCATATTATCCGGCAGGGCCTGACGCATCTTGGCAGTAGCGGCTTTAAAATCTTCCATATTGCGCCAACGGGCTACGTTGACCAAATGATATTTACCGTTTGGATCTATATTTTGGTGCAGGCGCGTAGCTATATAGCCCGGCTGGGTTTTCAAAAAATCACGCGCTTTTTGCCAAGAAGCCAAAGCTGCGGCTTCTTTACCCTGCGGCACTTCAAAAGTATTAATGAGGACGACACTGTTTTGAAAGGCTTCACATTTTTCCTGCCACTGTTTGGCATTTGCAGTACAACCGACAGCGACAAAGGCAGTGGCGGCAGCGGCAATCAGAGCTGTTTTTTTACGGATATTCATATGGATAGTTCCTTATAGGTTTGAATTGATGTGAGATATTTAAGTTCTTCCGAACATTCGGGGCATTACGGATTCGCCTTTGATGTAGTGGTAAACGACCATGCCGATATGTCCCAGAGACAAGAACAGCAATGAAAATGCCAGTGCTCCGTGAATCTGTCCTTCCTGAGTAATTTGTCTCATAACACCTGTGACTGGAACGGCAAGCATCAGAAGATACATTGCCCAATGTCCAAATTTGGCAGCCATACTGCCAACCGGTCGATTGCTGGACTGGCGGATTGCCCGCATCACACGCCAAGCAGACAATATCAGCAGAAGAAAGCCAACCGCCTTATGAGGATTAGTCAAAAACTTCAGACTTTCATCCATATTCCAAGCAATGGCGGTTGCAAACATAAACAGATAGCAGGCCGCCATAGTCCAATGCAGAAAGCGGGTTGTAGTGCCGTAACGTTGCGGAATATCAGGTTTCATGATGTTTTCTCTTAAATTAACAATTAAATGGATTTCAATTTGTGTTTACGGATAGAAAATCCGTCTTTCATGCTCAGTCCCAACAGCGTCAGATTAGTCACACCGGCAATCAGTTCTACGATTTGAACGATATAAAACACGCTGTCAAACTGTCCGGCAGAAGCGCGGTTATTCAAGAAAAAGGCACAAGGCAGCAAAATCAGCATTCCGTTGGCAGCGATAAACGGCATGCGTCGGCGTTTCGCGGCAATCGCGGCGTGTTTGCTTTTGCCGCCCATTTTCATGCCTGTTGCGCCTGCGGTTGCCATGCAGGCAATCAACCCGAACAGCGCATAAACAATGATTTGCTTCACGGTGGCGACGGTTTCGTGCGAGCCGAAGAGTTCGCTGAACACGGTGCTGCTCCAAAACGAAGCGATGAATAAAAATGCGCCCACCCCTGCGGCGGCGTGGATTTTGCGTAAAGTATTGCGGTTCATTATGGTTTCCTTGAACATTTAAGAGAGGTCGTCTGAAAGCATTTAAATAGCAAGCTATCTAGTTGAAATAAGTATAGCGTGCTATGGATTAAGATAGCAAGCTATATTTGTGATATAATCCGCAACAATCTGATTTTAAAGGAAACAAAGTGAACGACTCATTCAAAGACCAATCAGCCGGCTATTTGATGAACCATATTGCCCGCCAATTTGCCATTTTATTGAGCGAAGGCTTAAAACCACTGGGGATTGCGCCTGCACAATTTCCAATTTTGATCGAGCTATGGAATAAAGACGGCTTGAGCCAACAGGAATTAGTTGAGCGTGCCGATTTGAAGCAGGCAACGATTGCCAACACTCTGGCACGGATGGAGCGAGACGGATTGATTACACGGGAGCCTAATCCTGAAGATGCACGCAGCCGTTTGATTATGCTGACAGAACACGCGCGTACTTTACAATCAAGCTCCACCGAAATTGCCAAAGCCATCAATCAAGAATCCTTGGCGGATCTGTCGGCAGACGAGCAGAAGCTGTTTTTGGAAATGGCACAGAAGATTATATTGAAGCAACAAAAGATGATAAAAGTCTGAAAAATATAAAAAAGACCGTCTGAAACCCAATGTAAACAGGTTTCAGACGGCCTTTTTCACAGCGATTAATTATCGGAGAACAAATCGCCTACTTTTTCGCCTACTTTTTCCCAAAACGATTTTTTGCGCGGGGTTTGGCTGAGATTGAGGCCGGAGGAGATTTTTTCAAATTCTTCCAACAACTCTTTCTGACGGTCGGTCAGGTTGACCGGAGTTTCAACCAAAATGTGGCAGTACAAATCGCCGGTCGAGCTGGAACGCAAAGACTTGATGCCTTTACCTTTCACGCGCATACGGCGGCCGGTTTGCGTTTCTTTCGGAATGTGCAGTTTGACTTTGCCGTCCAAAGTCGGCACTTCGACTTCGCCGCCCAATGCGGCAATGGCAAAGCTGATCGGCAGTTCGCAATGCAGGTCTAAGCCGTTGCGCTCAAAGATTTTGTGCTGTCTTACGCGGACATTGACGTACAAATCGCCTGCCGGTGCGCCGTGTTGACCCGGCTCGCCCTCGCCGCTCAAGCGGATGCGTTGACCGTCGTCGATGCCTGCCGGAATGTTGACTTCAACCGTTTTGCTGGTCTTGGTGCGGCCTTCACCACGGCATTTGACGCAAGGATCTTTGATTTCTTTGCCTGTGCCGTGACAAGTCGGACAAGTCTGCTGCATTTGGAAAATGGCTTGGCGGACGTGTACCGTACCTGAGCCGTGACAGGTCGAACAAGTCGATGCAGATGTGCCCGGTTTGGCACCTGAGCCGTGGCAGACATCACATTCTTCGTAAGTTGGAATGTTGATGCGTTTTTTCACGCCTTTGGCGGCTTCTTCAAGCGAAATCTCTATGCCGACCTGCAAGTCCGCGCCGCTGTAATCCGGCTGACGGCCACCTGCGCTGCCGCCACCGCCGAACATTTGGCTGAAAATATCGGAAAAATCGAAGCCTTGCGCACCACCGAATCCGCCTTGGCCACCGAAACCGCCAAAGCCACCGAATCCGCCCGCACCTGCGCCCTGTTCAAACGCGGCATGGCCGTATTGGTCGTACATGGTACGTTTTTCCTTGTCAGACAAGGTGTCGTAAGCTTTTTGGACTTCTTTAAATTTTTCTTCCGCTTCTTTGTTGTCAGGGTTGCGGTCTGGATGGTATTTCATTGCCAGCTTGCGGTAGGCTTTTTTGATTTCATCGTCGCTAGCACTGCGGGCAACACCAAGGGTTTCGTAAAAATCTTTATTGCTCATAATTTTGATAGTGTTAAGAATGAATTCAAACTGGGTGGGATATGTGGGCGAGTATCAAAAACTCAAGTCAGTATTTTCAAGGCCGTCTGAAATTGTGCTTTTCCGACATCCAAACATTCAGACGGCCTTTGTCAAACCGACAGGCCCGACAACCTGCTATAATCCCATCTTTATTTTTTCCAACGTTTTCAAGCGAAAAACAGAATGACCATGCAAGAACATTACCAACCCGCCGCCATTGAGCCTGCGGCGCAGAAAAAATGGGACGACGAGCGTATTTTCAACGTCTCCGAAGACGCTTCCAAACCCAAATACTACTGCCTCTCCATGTTCCCCTACCCCAGCGGCAAGCTGCACATGGGGCATGTGCGCAACTACACCATCGGCGACGTATTGAGCCGCTTCAAACTCTTAAACGGCTTCAACGTCATGCAGCCTATGGGTTGGGACGCGTTCGGCATGCCTGCGGAAAACGCGGCGATGAAAAACAACGTTGCCCCCGCTGCTTGGACGTACGACAACATCGAATACATGAAAACCCAGCTCAAAAGCCTGGGTTTTGCGATTGACTGGGAGCGCGAAGTCGCCACCTGCAAACCCGAATACTACCGCTGGGAACAATGGCTGTTTACCAAGCTGTTTGAAAAAGGCATCGTCTATCGCAAAAACGGCACGGTAAACTGGGACCCGGTCGACCAAACCGTCCTTGCCAACGAACAAGTCATCGACGGACGCGGCTGGCGTTCAGGCGCGTTGATCGAAAAACGCGAAATCCCGATGTATTACTTCAAAATCACGGATTACGCCGAAGAGCTGCTCAACGACTTGGACAAGCTGGAACACTGGCCGGAACAAGTCAAAACCATGCAGCGCAACTGGATCGGCAAATCTCGCGGCATGACCGTGCGCTTCGCCGTTTCAGACGACAGCAAACAAGGTTTGGAAGGCGATTACTCGAAATTCCTGCAAGTTTATACCACCCGTCCCGACACGCTGATGGGCGCGACTTATGTTGCCGTTGCCGCCGAGCATCCGCTGGCAACCGCCGCAGCCGCCGACAAACCTGAATTGCAAGCATTTATCGCCGAGTGCAAAGCCGGCTCCGTTGCCGAAGCCGATATGGCGACGATGGAGAAAAAAGGCGTGCCGACCGGCCGCTACGTCGTCAATCCGCTCAACGGCGACAAGCTGGAAGTGTGGATTGCCAACTATGTATTGTGGGGCTACGGCGACGGCGCAGTGATGGCTGTTCCGGCGCACGACGAACGCGATTTCGAGTTCGCCACCAAATACAATCTGCCGAAAAAACAAGTCATTGCCGTCGACGATAACGCATTCGATGCGAACCAATGGCAAGAATGGTACGGCGACAAAGAAAACGGCGTATTGGTCAATAGCGGCGACTTGGACGGCATGAATTTTCAGACGGCCTTCGACGCCATTGCCGCCAAGCTGCAAAGCCAAGACGCAGGCGAACCGAAAACCCAATACCGCCTGCGCGACTGGGGTATTTCGCGCCAACGCTACTGGGGCTGCCCGATTCCCATCGTCCATTGCGAAAAATGCGGCGACGTACCCGTCCCCGCCGACCAACTGCCCGTCGTTTTACCCGAAAACGTCGTACCCGACGGCATGGGTTCGCCGCTGGCAAAAATGCCAGAGTTTTACGAAACCACCTGCCCATGCTGCGGCGGCGCGGCGAAACGCGAAACCGACACCATGGACACCTTCATGGAATCGAGCTGGTATTTCTTCCGCTATATGTCGCCCAAGTTCGCAGAAGGCATGGTATCGACTGAAGCCGCGAAATACTGGAGCGCGGTCGACCAATACATCGGCGGTATCGAACACGCCATTTTGCACCTCTTGTACGCGCGTTTCTTCACCAAACTGATGCGCGACGAAGGCTTGGTCAATGTTGACGAACCGTTTGAACGCCTACTGACTCAAGGCATGGTCGTCTGCGAAACCTACTACCGCGAAAACGACAAAGGCGGCAAAGACTGGATCAACCCTGCCGATGTCGAGCTGACTTTTGACGACAAAGGCCGCCCTGTTTCCGCCGTTCTGAAAGCAGACGGACTGCCAGTCGTCATCAGCGGCACAGAAAAAATGTCCAAGTCCAAAAACAACGGCGTCGATCCGCAAGAGCTGATTAATGCCTACGGCGCGGACACCGCCCGCCTGTTCATGATGTTTGCCGCACCGCCCGAACAGTCCCTCGAATGGAGCGACAGCGGCGTCGAAGGCGCAAACCGCTTCCTGCGTCGTCTGTGGCGTACCGTTTACGAATACCTGAAGCAAGGCGAAGCAGTCAAAGCGTTTGCAGGTAACCAAGACGGTTTGTCTAAAGAACTCAAAGACCTGCGCCACAAACTGCATTCCACCATCGCCAAAGTCAGCGACGACTACGGCCGCCGTCAGCAGTTCAACACCGCCATCGCCGCCGTAATGGAATTGCTCAACCAATACGACAAAACTGACACCGGCAGCGAACAAGGCCGCGCCGTCGCCCAAGAAGTATTGGAAGCCGCCGTACGCCTGTTGTGGCCCATCGTGCCGCACATCTGCGAAACCCTGTGGAGCGAATTGAACGGCGCGAAACTGTGGGAAGCAGGCTGGCCGACAGTCGATGAAGCCGCTTTGGTCAAATCCGAAATCGAAGTAATGGTTCAAGTCAACGGCAAACTGCGCGGCAAAATCACCGTCGCCGCCGACGCATCCAAAGCCGACCTCGAAGCCGCCGCCCTTGCCAACGAAGGCGCAGTGAAATTCATGGAAGGCAAACCTGCGAAGAAAATCATCGTCGTTCCCGGACGCTTGGTGAATATCGTCGTCTAAACCGCTTTTAAGGTTTAGCCATACGGATAAAGGCCGTCTGAAACTTGGAAACAAGTTTTCAGACGGCCTTTTATTTTGGCTTTCAAGTCAAACCGTTATTTCCTTTAAGTGAAAAGTTCGCAATTAAATCAAAGCATACCGATATTTTTTAAACCATCGTATTCCAATGAAAACCTTAGCTTTGATAAAAACTAAGGTTTAGCCGAATAAAGAAAGGCCGTCTGAAACCCTATATTCAGGTTTCAGACGGCCTTTTTATCTGCCCGATTTTATTCGCCGTAGTAGGCTTTGGTCAGGATTTCTTCCATATCGGCCACCATGGCGAGGCGCGGGTTGGCCGGGGTGCATTGGTCTTCAAAAGACATCATGGCCAGCTCTTTTCTGCCGTCGAGGAAGGTTTTCTCATCGATGCCCTGCTCTTTCAACGACATTTTGATGCCGACGTTGACCGCCAGCTCATGGCAGGCGCGGGCGAAGGATTCTACGCCTTCTGCCGGTGTGCTGCATGGCAGGCCTAAGGTACGGGCGATTTCCTGATATTTCAGATCGGCTTTGTAGTAGTTGTACTTCGGCCAAGTGGCGGTTTTCTGCGGACGCGTGCCGTTGTAGCGGATGACGTGCGGCAGCAGGATGGCGTTGGCACGGCCGTGCGGAACGTGATATTTGCCGCCGATTTTGTGTGCCATCGAGTGGTTGATACCCAAGAACGCATTGGCAAACGCCATGCCTGCGATGGTAGAGGCATTGTGCATATGCTCGCGCGCTTCGGGATCAGCCGCACCGTGTTTGTAGGAGCGTTCGAGGTATTGGAACACGAGCTTGATGGCTTGCAGGGCAAGGCCGTCTGTAAAGTCGTTCGCCAGTACGGAAACGTATGCTTCTACGGCATGGGTCAGTACGTCCAAACCGGTATCGGCGGTTACGCCTGCCGGTACGGTCATGGTAAACGCAGGGTCGACAATCGAAATGGTCGGTGTCAACGAGTAGTCGGCAATCGGATATTTTTTGTCGCCGTCGCTGATGACGGTAAACGGTGTTACTTCGGAGCCTGTGCCCGACGTGGTAGGAATACCGATAAATTTGGCTTTGCGGCCCAATTCAGGGAAGCGGAAGGCGCGTTTACGGATGTCCATGAATTTTTGTACCAAGTCTTCAAAATCGACTTGCGGCTGCTCGTAGAAGAGCCACATGGCTTTGGCCGCGTCCATTGGCGAGCCGCCGCCCAGTGCGATAATGGTGTCCGGTTGGAAGCTGCGCATCAAATCCGTGCCTTTATAGACGGTTTGGACGCTCGGATCGGCTTCGACATCGGTAAACAGCTGGATGGTCACTTTGTTTTTGCGTTGATGCAGTTGGTGGGTGATTTTATCGACAAAGCCCAGATCAACCATCGAACGGTCGGTCACAATCATGACTTTTTCGCAGTCTTTCATGTCTTGCAGATATTGAATGGAATCGCGTTCAAAATAGATTTTGGCGGGCACTTTGAACCATTGCATGTTGTTTCTCCGACGGCCTACTTTTTTGATGTTTAACAGATTGACTGCGCTGACGTTGCCGCCGACGGCGTTTTTACCGTAAGAGCCGCAACCGAGGGTCAGAGAAGGCAGGAAGGCGTTGTACACGTCGCCAATGCCGCCGAAGGTGGAAGGCGAATTCCAAATCACACGCAGCGCTTTGACGCGGGAGCCGAACGTTTTGACCAATTCTTCATCGGCAGTATGGATGGCGGCGGAGTGTCCCAAACCGTCAAAGGCGACCATTTCTTCGGCGAACTTCAAACCTTGTTCGGTCGAATCCACCTTAATCATGGCCAAAACAGGCGAAAGTTTTTCGCGGGTCAGTGGCTCGTTCGGACCGACTTCGCGGCATTCGGCGATGATGATGTTGGTTTTTTCAGGTACTTTAAACCCGGCCTGCTCGGCAATCCATGCCGCCGGTTTGCCCACTACCGCAGAATTGAGTTTCGCTCCGCCGCAGCTGGCGCAATTCGCCGTTACGCCGAAGATAAACTCTTCGAGCATGGCTTTTTCTTTTTTGTTGGCAAAGTACACGCCGTAAGATTTGAATTCTTCGGCCAACTCTTTGTAAATCTCTTTATCGGCAATCACCGCTTGCTCGCTGGCGCACACCATGCCGTTGTCGAAAGATTTCGACATCACAATATCGTGTGCCACCTGTTTGATGTCCGCCGTTTTTTCAACATAAGCAGGTACGTTGCCCGCCCCGACGCCGAGCGCAGGTTTGCCGCAGGAATACGCGGCTTCCACCATCGCATTGCCGCCGGTCGCCAAAATCGTTGCCACGCCCGGATGCTTCATCAGCGCGGAAGTGCCTTCCATAGACGGCTTTTCAATCCACTGGATACAGTTTTCCGGCGCACCGGCCGCAATCGCCGCATCGCGCACGATACGCGCTGCATGGGCGGAGCACTGCTGGGCGGACGGATGGAAGGAGAAAATAATCGGATTGCGGGTTTTCAGCGCAATCAAAGATTTGAAAATGGTAGTGGAAGTCGGATTGGTTGTCGGCACAATACCGCAAACCACGCCGACCGGATCGGCAATTTCAGTAATACCGGTTACATCGTTTTCGCTGATGACGCCCACGGTTTTCAAATCGCGCAGACGACGCACGACGTTTTCACAGGCAAACAGGTTTTTGGTTGCCTTATCCTCAAACACGCCGCGTCCCGTTTCTTCCACCGCATGCATGGCGAGTACACCATGTTTGTCCAACGCGGCGATAGAGGCTTTGGCCACAATAAAATCAATCTGCTCCTGATCCAACTTAAGAAACTCATCCAACGCCCGTAAACCCTTTTCAACCAGGCTGTTTACCTCGGCTACGGCTGGGCTGACGACGTTGTCGGCTGATGCGTTCATGGTGTATCTCCTTAATAAAAGGTGGCAATAAGGTCAATAAATTTTCACTACGATAACTATAGGTAATTTAGTTACATTTTGCTTTGACCTACATCACAAACCATGATTGAACTTTTCAGACGGCCTCTCTACCACTTATTCATTTTAATTTATTGAAGTATAATGATTTTATCCTTATGTAGCCAAAGATGGTCTTTTTTGGTCGCTTTCCTCAATAATTAAGATAAAAACAGAAAAAAGATGTATTAAAATTACAAGCTCAAATAAACAAAGGCCGTCTGAAAATATTTTTTCAGACGGCCTTTGTTTATATATGCCTTTTATTGGCTGATGTCTTCCAGCGTACGGCCTTTGGTTTCTTCACCCAATACCAAGATTACTGCCACAATCAGCAGCATAACCAGCGCAAACATCATAAAGATATTGCCGAAACCGCCGCTATTGCCCACCATCGCCGCCACCACCATGGGGGCGAGTATGCCGCCTACGCGGCCGATGGCGCCTGCCCAGCCAGATGCGAAAGCACGGAAGCGCAAGGGGTAGAGTTCGGGGGTGTAGGTGTACAAAACGCCCCATGCGCCTAAGTTGAAGAAGGACATCAGGCTGCCCCAAACCATGACTTCGGCGGCAGTTGTGCTTTGCCCGAAAAACCATGCGCACACAGCGCAAGCGGCCAGAAAGCCTGCCAGCGTTGCTTTGCGGCCGATTCTTTCCACCAAAGCCGCGGCGGCTATATAGCCGGGCAGTTGCGCAACAATCATCACCAGCACATATTCAAAGGTTTTAACCACGGTATTGCCCTGCTCGACCAGCAGTTTGGGCAACCAAGTAAAAATGCCGTAATACGAAAACACAATGCCGAACCAAACCAGCCACAGCATCAGCGTGCGCCGTGCAAACGGATGTTGCCAAAGTTGGACGAAGCGGATGCGTTCGCGCGGGGCGGCCGGGGCGGCAACGGCTTCTGTCGGCGGCGTGATGCCCGATTGTATTTCCAGCGCGGATACCAAACGGTGCGCTTCGTTGGTTTTGCCGCGGGAAAGCAGGTAAGGCACGGATTCGGGAACGAATTTCAACACCAACGGCACATAAAACAGGGGCAAGGCGCCGAATAAAAACGCGCTGTGCCAGCCGGTTTGCGGAATAAAGAAATAAGACACCAGCGCGGCCGAGAGCCAGCCCAAGCCCCAAAAGCTTTCCAGCAACACAATAAAACGGCCGCGTACTTTCGGAGGCGCATATTCGCTGACCAGCGACACGGCAACGGGCAGTTGGCCGCCCAAGCCGACGCCGACAAAAAAGCGACACACCAGCAAAACCGCCAAATCAGGCGCAAGCGCGCACAAACCTGTGGCAATGCTGTACACCACCATCGTACCGGCAAAAACGGTTTTCCGTCCGAACCTATCCGCCAGCCAGCCGCTGAATACCGCGCCCAAAGCCATGCCGACAAAGGCAATGCTGACAATCCAACCCAACTGCGCCGGAGCCAGCGCCCAATCTTTTCCCAAAGCCGGCAATACAAACGACACCAAACCTGTATCCATAGCATCAAACAGCCAGCCTATGCCGACCAACACTAAAAGTTTGTAATGGAAGCGGGAGGGCGGCAGATTGTGCAGCCGTGTCAGAATATCCATAACTTCTTTCCTTTGTTTGTGTATGATTGAATTGGGTTTTAGCAATAAATGCTTTAATTTCAGTGACAAACCTGAAACCGAGACATTGTGTCGATTTTAACATTGGTACCATATGCAAAGAATAGGAAGCGCGTGTTTTTTAGATATTTTTATCGCTAGAACCGCACGCCCTATTAAAACTCTGAATAAGGGTTCACGGCAGGCCGTCTGAAACCGATGGTCTGTTTTTCAGACGGCCTGCCGTTTTTTGCAAAGGCTTCATGCTTGGGTTATGATGTTTATTTGTAATATGTAAACAGATGATTGCCTGTTTTTACATAACAGGCCGTCTGAAACAACGGAGAACGATATGAATGCGGTTGTAATTGCGGTCATCATCATGCTTGTGCTGTCTTTATCGCGCGTGCATGTGGTGCTCAGCTTGGCTGTCGGCGCGTTTGTCGGCGGCTTGGTGGCCGGTATGCCTTTGGAGAATGTAACCAACGCGGCCGGTGATGTGGTGCAGCAAGGGATTATTCCTGTTTTTAACGAAGGTCTGAAAGGCGGGGCGCAAATCGCGCTGTCTTATGCCATGCTCGGCGCGTTTGCCATGGCCATCACGCATTCCGGCCTGCCGCAACAGCTCGCCGGCATGATTATCCGCAAACTCAACGGCGGTGAAGGCAATGCGAAAGGCGAAGGCGCGGTCAAATGGCTGCTGCTGGCGATTATTTTGTGCATGGGCGTGATGAGCCAAAACGTTGTGCCGATTCATATCGCGTTTATCCCGATGATTATTCCGCCGCTGCTGTTGGTGTTCAACCGTTTGAAACTCGACCGCCGCTTGGTGGCCTGCGTGATTACGTTTGGCTTGGTAACGACTTATATGTTCCTGCCTTACGGTTTCGGCGCCATCTTCTTGAACGACATCATGTTGGGCAATATCCGCTCGGCAGGCATGGACACCAACGGCATCAATGTAATGCACGCAATGGCGATTCCGGCTTTGGGCATGGTGTCCGGCTTGCTGCTGGCCTTTTTGCACTACCGCAAACCACGCATTTATCAAAACAATACCACTGACACGGAAGACAACCGTGCGGCAGTGCAACAACAAGAGCCTTCAACCTATCGCAGCTTGGTAGCGGCCGTGGCAATTGCCGTGTGTTTTGCCATTCAGCTTTTGTATGATGACTCGCTGGTATTGGGCGCTATGTTGGGCTTTGCCGTGTTTATGATGTTGGGCGTGATGAACCGTTCCGCTGCCAGCGATGTCTTCGGCGAAGGCATCAAAATGATGGCGATGGTCGGCTTTATTATGATTGCGGCACAAGGTTTCGCCGCTGTAATGAACGCGACCGGCGACATTCAGCCTTTGGTCGAACGCAGCATGGCTTTGTTCGGCGGCAATAAAGGCATGGCCGCATTGACCATGTTGTTTGTCGGCCTGCTGGTAACCATGGGCATCGGTTCGTCCTTCTCGACTTTGCCGATTATTTCCGCGATTTATGTGCCTTTGTGCATTAGCTTGGGCTTCTCGCCTATGGCGACCGTCGCCATCGTCGGCACCGCCGGTGCACTGGGCGATGCAGGCTCCCCCGCTTCCGACTCAACGCTCGGCCCGACCATGGGTTTGAACGCCGACGGTCAACACGACCACATCCGCGATTCGGTTATCCCAACTTTTATCCACTACAATATCCCGCTGATGGCTGCCGGCTGGATTGCTGCGATGGTGCTGTAATATGAGCGATATTCAGGAATTGGAACACCGCATCACCGAGCTGGAAATTCAGACGGCCTTGCAGGAAGATTTGATCGGCAGCCTGAACGACACCATCGCCAAGATGCAGCAGGCTTTGGATTTGCAGCAAGGCCAGTTGCGGCTTCTGTATCAACGGATGCAGGACAAAGGCGCAAACGGCGAACGCGAACCGTACAGCCTGCGCGATGAAATTCCGCCGCATTATTGATCAACTGAAAAAGGGCGTGTTTGATACATGCCCTTTTCTTTCATAGCAAAGGCCGTCTGAAAGTCAATCAAGCTTTCAGACGGCCTTTTAAACAATCAAACCTTACAAACAAGCCAATTCGTTGGCCATTTGCTGCTCGACGGTTTCACGTTGGCGGATAAGTTTACATTCGCTGCCGTCAACCAATACTTCCGCTGCACGGTTGCGCGTGTTGTAGTTGCTCGCCATGCTTGAGCCATACGCACCGGCGCTGCGGATAAGCAGCAAATCCCCTTCTTCGCAGGCGATGGTGCGGTCTTTGCCGAGGAAGTCGCCGGTTTCGCAAATCGGGCCGACGATATTGGCCGTCAGAGGCTCAATGTCTTTGGTTTCGACCGCTTCGATGTGATGATAGGCATCATAAAGTGCCGGACGCATCAAATCGTTCATCGCCGCATCGACCATCACAAAGTTTTTCTCTTCACCATGTTTGACAAACTCAACGCGCGTCAACAACGCACCTGCATTGCCAACCAAACTGCGGCCTGGCTCGAGAACCAGTTTCAGACGGCGTGTACCGATCAGTTTTTGAACTTCTTTGGCATACGCGCCCAAATCAGGCACATTTTCGTCTTGGTAAACAATACCGACACCGCCGCCCAAGTCCAAGTGTTCCAACACAATGCCTTCGGCTGCCAGTTGGTCGACCAAGGCCAAGATTCGTTCGCAGGCTTCGACCAGCGGGCTGAGGTCGGTCAGTTGCGAGCCGATATGGCAGTCGATACCGACGATTTTCAAATGGCTTTGTCGGGAGGCATGACGATAGGCCTCAATCGCATCAGCATAGGCAATACCGAATTTGTTGGCTTTCAGGCCGGTGGAGATATAAGGGTGGGTTTTGGCATCGACATCAGGATTGACGCGCAGGGAAACCGGAGCGACTTTACCCAAACGCGCGGCAACCTTTTGAATACGGTCGATTTCGGGAATGCTTTCCATATTGAAGCATTTCACGCCTGCATTCAGCGCAAATTCAATTTCTGCCTCACTCTTGCCCACACCGGAAAAAATCGTTTTCGCCGCATCGCCGCCGGCCGCCAAAACACGCGCCAACTCGCCGCCGGACACAATGTCAAAACCGCTCCCCAAAGAAGCAAAGTGTTTGATGATGCTCAGGTTACCATTCGCTTTAACCGCATAGCAGACAAGCGGATTTAAAGCAACAAACGCGGTTTGGTAGTTTTCAAATGCCTCGGTCAGCGCAGATTTGCTGTACACATAAAGCGGCGTGCCGAATTCCTCGGCAAGGTGTGTATAAGGGAGTTGTTCGCAGGATAAGGTCATGTTTGTGAAATCTTTTTTAATCGTTGGTTTGAGTGGTTGGTTCTTTGGCCGTATCGAATTTCAAGCCGGTCTGAATCACGCCGAAGCGCGCCTTGTCGCCTTCTTTGGGCAGGTAGAGGTCGCCTTTGTAGCCGCAGGCAGAGAGCAGCAGAGCCGTTGCCGCTGCAAAAAATACGCCGTATTTCATCAGTAAAACTTTCTTCATCATTACGAATGTGGCAAGATTCGGTATCTTAAACAAAAACCACACAAAAAGCCATGATGACCGAAAGCGAATTCATCCGCATGAGCGAAGAATTGTTTGAACACATTGAAGACCAAATCGACGAAAACGGCTGGGATTTCGACTGCCAGTTTGCCGGAAACGTGCTAACCATCGAAGCCGAAGACGGCACGCAAATCATCGTCAACCGCCACACGCCCAACCAAGAATTGTGGATTGCCGCAAAAAGCGGCGGCTACCATTTCGCCGAGCAAAACGGCAAATGGCTAGCAACACGCGACAGCCGTGATTTCTACGATGTTTTAAACGAAGCACTGAGCGCGGCTTCGGGCGAAGCAGTTGAGATTGCAGAATTGTGATTCAGTCTTCAAATATCCCTAGCTAAAAATCTATTTACCTCAAAGGACACCCAAATGCCCCTACTAGACAGTTTCAAAGTCGACCACACCCGTATGCACGCCCCTGCCGTACGCGTGGCAAAAACCATGACCACGCCCAAAGGCGACACCATTACCGTGTTTGACCTGCGTTTCTGCATTCCCAACAAAGAAATCCTGCCTGAAAAAGGCATTCACACGCTGGAACACCTGTTCGCAGGCTTTATGCGCGACCACTTAAACGGCAACGGCGTTGAAATCATCGACATTTCCCCGATGGGCTGCCGTACCGGTTTCTACATGAGCCTCATCGGTACGCCCGACGAGCAAAAAGTGGCCGACGCATGGCTCGCTTCAATGCAGGATGTTTTGACCGTTCAAGACCAAAGCAAAATCCCCGAGCTGAATGAATACCAATGCGGTACTTACCTGATGCACTCACTTGCCGAAGCACACGAAATCGCCCAAAACGTTTTGGCACGCAAAGTAGCCGTCAATAAAAACGAAGAACTGACATTGGACGAAAGCCTGTTAAACGCTTAATCCGCTATGACAACAAAGGCCGTCTGAAACTTTAGTATGACAAGTTTCAGACGGCCTAAGACCTTTTATTCCAATTTTCAACCTTTCAGCCACAGTTTTACACCGCCTAAAAATAAGTTGGCGGATGCTGACAGTGTACATAGTATAATTACACTTTGAACAAACAACCTGATTCTATTGCCTTTATGAAACCGTTTTTCTGCAAAACCGCCATTGCCCTCAGCCTGACCCTCCCCGCCGCCGCCAACGCTGCCGAGTATGTCTGCAATGTTGAAGGCATCACTGTTTATGCTTCATACCAGATCAATGACGCCTGTCGCATAGTTGAAACAAACAATGTAACAGAAACCAGCGTCGTTGCGATTCCGGGCGACACTCCGGTTTTAAAAACGGTACAAACAACAGAATTTAAAGCATCTGCCGCTGACTACGTTCATGCTTCTCAAGCAACGCCCGCGGTACAAACCCCAGTCGTTGTTGCTCGAAATGAATACGGTATTCCGGCACCTATTTCCATTCCGATGGCACAAACTCGACAAGCTGTGCCAGCAAATAAAACCATTGCAAACAGCGTAATCGTTCCCAACAATACGCCTGTTTTGGAAACACCAGCCGTTGCAAAACCTGAAAACTATGTTGTCGATACTGCTGCCCACAACACAACTCCTGTCGTACAAACGCAGACGACTGCCGTTCAAGAGGACAACACTATTGTTCCTCCAATGCTCGCCGAGCAAACCCAACCTACCGTTGCGGACGACAAAGCCATTGCAGACAGCGTAATCGTTCCCAACAATACGCCTACTTTTGAAGCGCCACCCACAATAAAAGCTGAAGACTATGTTGCCGACACTACTGTCCGCAATACAACTCCTGTCGTACAAACTCAGTCTAGTGCAACACAAAAAGAAAACAGTGTTGTTCCTGTAATGCTTGCCGCACAAGCCCAACCTACTGCTTCTACCGAGAAAACAGTTTCAGACGGCATTGCTATTATTAATGAAACACCAGCTGTTCAAGCTGTTGTACCTGCAATCCAAATTCCACAAGAGATTATTCAGAATTCGACTGCTCAGCCGCAAACTTCAACTACCCAAAATAACCAAGCAGTAACAGCTCAGGATGAAGTGCTCGATAAAACACCTGCCAAAGTTGAGACTAAGCGCAAAGGCAAAACTTATGCCAAAACCTCCTCTCGACGCAAAGCCAAGGTCAGCCGTACCAAAACAGCCGTTGTCCGCGCATCCGAAGAACAAGCAGCCAAACCTATTGCCAGCGCTTCAGCCGAACCAAGCACGCCGGCAACTGCCACTCCGGTAGAACATGACAAAACCACTCTCCCAACACCTTTCCCTCAAGCATACAAACCGGCAGCCGACATTTTGTTGGATAAAGGAAATAGCGACAGCGATATCAAAATCCTGCCAAATGTACCGATTACAAGCGTAACCAACACAGCCGAAGCTGCCAATCCGCGCATCAATATTACCCTGCGCAACCGGCAGAACAAATCACGCAGTTCTTCATACAGCAAATACAAAGCCCCTGTGATCCGCACTGCCCCTGTGGTTACGCCAGCACCTAAGCCAAGTCCTAAGGAAACCCGCAAACAAATATTACAGACCGAAGTACGCAACGAACAGGCCGCTATTACCCGCCTTCAAACCCAGCTGAATGCGGCCAAACAAAAAGGCGATCAAATTAAAATCCAACAACTGACCCGTACCATCAACGCCCGTAAAGCAAATATCCGCGCTATTCAAGGCGAGATGTCTCGTTGATTGGTTTTTGATACAAAAAGGCCGTCTGAAAATATTTTCAGACGGCCTTTTTAATGGTGCAAGCCTTATTTATTCAAAAGACAAATACTTTCTCTAAAATCATTTGTCGATCACACCAAAGTATATTTTTTCACATCCCTCCCCTCGTGCGCCATTACTGCTTCTATCCAATCTGCGATATTTTGCCAATAATATTGCGGCTTTTCAGACGACCTATCAGCCTGCATCCCTTCATTATTCAACATAACAGGAACGCCCTGTTCTGTACCGGCCTCAAGCAAAATCCAAATACTGCCTTCATGAGTATCGGCATGAGCTGCTTGATGTTCATATGCCCAGCCAACCGCAGCCTGTCCGCCATTTTGCAAAGATTGCATCGCCAGTAACAATGGATGAAAGCAGGTATCTACATTGTTGTCAGCAGCCATGACCAAAGTTGCACCATGCGTGCCTAACGCTTGCGCGGCATGAAAAACTGGGGAGTTGTGCAGGTTGGCAATAAAGTCAAACGGCATCGCGGCGTGATGGTTCAGCACATTGTCTGCCATTTTTTCAAATACGGATGGCGAAGAAAACGGCGTACCGAGAAAAACAGCGCAATCAGAGCAGATTTCGCTTTGTTCCTTCAGTTGCCCTGCACCAAGCGCGGCAATCAAACTCAAACGGCTGAGGCGGCGGGTATCTATACCGCTTTGCTGCTTTAAGGTTTGTTTGAGGATTTTACCGCCGGTGCCGGCGTCAGTATCAAAACGCACGGCGGCGGTAATACGGATATT
This sequence comes from Neisseria sp. P0019.S002, assembly GCF_051957155.1. Taxonomy (NCBI): domain Bacteria; kingdom Pseudomonadati; phylum Pseudomonadota; class Betaproteobacteria; order Neisseriales; family Neisseriaceae; genus Neisseria; species Neisseria sp. P0019.S002. The sequence goes on along the minus strand of NZ_JBQCWS010000002.1, from coordinate 291,634 downwards.
AGGATTTACGGTTGCCATTGCCATACCAAAGATGTGTTGCTGCCGCCAAAACCAAACTGATTGGCCAAACAGAAAAAGCCGCCTTTTTGTGAAGCCGCGCACTCGGAAAAACGAATTTTCCACCCCTGATAATCGTTGCTTCCGCCTTGTTTTAGAGCGGATAAAAGCAAGGCTGTTTCAAGGGCTGCCGTTGCGCCAAGCGTGTGTCCGATTTGCGGTTTGAACGCCATCAAGGGCGGCAGTGTACCGAATATATTTTCCAGTGCGGCCAATTCGGCGGCATCGCTGTCAGCCGTGCCAATGCCGTGTGTTTTAACGGCCGCAATGCTTTCAGGAACGATGCCTGCAATATCTAACGCACGTCGCATCACTTGCTCTTGCGCTTGGCCATCGCTTTGAATCAGGTCATTGCCTGTATTGGCAGCGTGTCCTATAAGTTTCAGACGGCCTGAAGATTCAGGAGCAGCGGAAGATAAGGCAAGCGCGGCAACACCTTCGCCTAAAATCAAACCGTTTCCGCCAAAAGGCTGATACTGTTCAGTCAGCAAACCCAAGCTGTGAAAATGCAGCAAAGTCAGCCGGTTGAGGTTTTCAATACCAAGTACAAAGGCGCGCTCTATCCCACCGCGCAAACAATTATCCGCCTGAATCAGCGCATGGGCAGATGAAGTGCAGGCAGTAGCGAAACTGAAAATTTGTCGATTGCCGCTGCGCCGGCGCAAATCTTCGGCGAGATAAAGCAGATTGTGTTCCTCTGCCGCCCTATTGCCTGCAAAATGGCAGTTTTCATATTCGGAGATGGAATAGGAACTAGACCCGATAAACACCGGCGCATCATGCCAACTTTCAGACGGCCAGCCTGCATTTTCGGCGGCTCGGCACAAATGTTGTTCGGCGATATCCGCAAATTCCTTCCGCCCCAAACTGTCGCTAGCAAATGCACGAAAATAAGCAGCCTGCTGCGGTTGGTTTAAAAATGTATAAGACACCGCATCAGGCCGTCTGAAATCCGTTTGCGGATTCAAGGCAGAAATGGCCGCCGTACCGCAAACCCAACTCACGCGCCATGCTCCGCACGGATAAACGCCGCCAAATCGCGTACACACATCATATGTTTGCGCACCATCCGGTCGCCCTGCAGGCGCACTTGGAAATACTGTTGCAAGGCAACGCTGATCTGCAGCGCATCAAGCGAATCCAAACCAACCGGACTGTCATCGCCAAACAAAAGTGCATCGTCGGTGAAATCATCCATATCCACATCGTCGGCCTTATCGGCCTCTTGCACGATTAACTTTTTCAATTCCGCTTCCAGCTCGTGCTCGGCCAGTGTAAAGGTGTAAGACATTTTTTAACCTCCCATTTTTATATCATGAAGCAACAGCTCGTTTTAGCGAAACTCGCTACGCTTGCTTTCGGACGGCCCGAACTTTATGCAAAATCGCCCCAAAGCGTCTGCATGGCGGCGATGGCCGCAAGTGAGGCGGTTTCGGTACGCAACACCCGTTTGCCGAGCGTAACGGATTGAAAACCGGCATCAAATGCCTGCTGCTCTTCCTTCTCCGTCCAGCCGCCTTCCGGGCCGACCATAAACACGACTTTGCCGGATTGAGGCTGAACATCGCTCAGGTTTTGTGCGCGATTCAAGCTCATTAACAGTTTGGTCGTTTCCTGCGGCAACTGTTGCAGAGCCTGTACATAAGTCGTCAGCGGCAAAACCTTCGGCACAATATTGCGGCCGCTTTGTTCACACGCCGAAACAACAATTTCCTGCCAACGCGCTACCCGCTTTTCAGCACGTTCGCCGCTCAAGCGGACGACACAGCGTTCGCTGATGACCGGGCGAATTTCTGCCACGCCCAATTCCACGCTTTTCTGCAAAGTGAAATCCATGCGCTCGGCGGCGGATACCGCCTGCACCAACGTAATCTTCAGCGGCGATTCGTTGTCCGTTGCCTCTTCCCGCAAAATCCGCACGCTGGCGCGGCGTTTTTCCAAAACTTCGGACAAAGCCGGATATGACTTGCCATTGCCGTTAAACAACACGATTTCTTCCGTGTTTTTCACGCGCAATACATTTAGATGGCGCACCACATTATCGGGCAATTCGACCACGCTGTCGGGGCTTAAGGCAAAATCAACATAAAATCGGGGCATGGTTTCCTGCTTTATTCATGTATATAATTTAAATTTAAAATTTCATGAATGAAGTTGAAACACGGCGACATACTCGCCTGATTTCGATTTCATCCACTATAATTTAAAACTTCCTGAATTTTAATCCACTGTCACGCAAAACTGCAAAAAACAAGGATACGCCGTGCTATACCGTTTACAGAAAGTCGTCCGCCACATCGCCCAAACCGAAGTCATGCCGCGTTTTCTGAACACGCCGTCACGACGCAAGGAAGACGGTTCGGTTTTGAGTGAAGCAGATTTGGCCGCACAAACCGCTTTTGCCGCCGCCCTGCCCTTATTGGAGGATTGTCCGATGTTAGGCGAGGAGATGAGCGTTCAGGAGCAAACCCGTTTGTGGAACGAACATTCAGACGGCCTGTGGATTGTCGACCCTATCGATGGCACAAACAACTTCGTCAACGGTTTGCCGCATTTTGCCGTATCCGTCGCGCTGGTTAAAAACGGCCACGCCGAATTGGGCGTGATTTACAATCCGGTCAGCGGCGAATGTTTCTACGCCGAACGCGGCAAAGGCGCATTTCTCAACGGTACGCCGCTGCCGCTGCGTTCCGAAAACAAAAAACTCAACGAATCCATTGCCGGCGTGGAAATCAAATACCTGCGTTCGGGCAAACTCGCCAGTCGCATGAATACCCTTGCCCCATTCGGCACAATCCGCAGCATGGGCAGCAGCACGCTCGATTGGTGCTACCTTGCCAGCGGCCGCTACGATATTTACATCCACGGCGGACAAAAGCTGTGGGACTACGCTGCCGGCGCATTGATTTTTGAAGAAGCCGGCGGCTGCCTGACCACTTTGGAAGGCGACGATTTTTGGAGCGGCGAACATGTATTCAAGCGTTCCGTCATCGCCGCATTGCAACCCGAGCTGTTTCAACAATGGGTGAAATGGATTCGAGAAAATCAGTAAAAATACCGTTTATCTTCAAAATATCACGATTATCTTGCAACTTATTGAAATTATTTCACTTCTTAACAGCATTTAATACTAAAAACGGTAGAATATTAATCGCTGACACAACACCGCTCTTTCATCCCTTTTGGGCGGTGCAGCAAGTAAGACGTTTTCCCGCAATGTATTGGCCATTCATACTTCTCCCTTAGTATGAATGGTTTTTTTTATCTGCAAAAACAACTCAGGCCGTCTGAACGTTCAGACGGCCTGTTTACATTACTATTTGAAAAACTGTCCGCAACACACCTTAAACTTTTTGCCAGAACCGCACAAACAAGGCTGTTTCATCGTCGGCAAAGCAACGGTCGGATCAATAAAGTACCAACGCCCGTCTATTTTCACAAACGCCGACAATTCATGATGGCACTCAGTTTGCCCGTTCTCTTCAAAATATGCCTCAAACTCGACCAAAGCATGCAGCTTGCCAAACGGCACATGACGGATAACCTTCAATCCCGACCACTGCGTCTGCCTACTCCATGACGCCAAATCCTGTTTATCCAACAAATTCTGCTGCGCAGGGACAGTCGTGTCCACGATATAGTCGATTTCCTGCAAAACATACGCACTGTAACGCGAACGCATCAACTCTTCCGCCGTCGAAGCCGCCGCCTCACGCGCATGAAACGGTGCGCAACATTCCGCATAAACACGCCCCGACTGACAGGGGCAAAGTATAGCCGTCATTTCTAATCATCCGATAAATCCATTTCAAAATTATAACGCAAACCCGACTCAGGCCGTCTGAAAACGAGTGTAGCGGGTTTCGCTAAAACGTGCGTAAAGAGTTTCACTAAAATAAGCAAAGCGGGTTTCGCCAAAATAAACGCAACAATCTGATATAATGCGCCTTTTCGATTTTGACTATCCATGATGACCATTCCCATCCAAAGCATCAGCCGCCTGTTGCCGCAAACCCAATGCCGTGAGTGCGGCTATGAAGGCTGCTTACCCTATGCGCGCGCCCTGTCGGCAGGAGAAGCGCCGGTAAACCTGTGCGCGCCGGGTGGGGAAACCGTCATGAAAGACATTGCCGACCTATTGGGCAAGCCATACCTCGCGCCTGCAAAAACACAAATCAAAGCCGTAGCCCTGATTGACGAAGCCGTCTGCATCGGCTGTACCGCATGCATCCGCGCCTGCCCTGTCGATGCCATTATGGGCGCATCCAAACTGATGCACACCGTCATCAGCGACGAATGCACCGGCTGCGGCTTGTGCGTTACCCCCTGTCCCGTCGACTGCATCGACATGGTTCCCGTATCGCAGCCCTTCCTGCCGTCCGCACGCCGTTTCAGCACCTCTACCGAACCGCGCTTTGCTGCCGCCGAACATGCTCAAAGCCGTTTTGAACGCCATACCGCACGCAAACAGCGCGACGATGCCGAACGCAAAGCCCTGCTGGCGCAACGCGAAGCCGCCGTCAAAGTCAAACAGGCCGCACAGGCACAAACCCAAACAGCCGCGCCAAGCGCCGCATTCAACCCCATGGATTTGATTGCCAAAGCCATGGCCAAAGCGCAATCGCAGCAGGACAAACTCATCTCCTCCGACAACCGAGAAGACTTCAAAGCGCGCCAAATCGAAGAAGCCAAAGAACGCGCTGAACTGCGCCGCGCCCAACGTGATGCCAAATACGGCAACGAGGCTGAAAAAGCCGCCGCCATCGAATTTCTGCGCCGCTACAAAGCCGAGCAGGAAGCGGCCAAAGAAGCCCGCTGATTTCCAAAACAACAAACCCATTCCGACTGCATCAGGCCGTCTGAAAACATTGTACGAAAACCAATAACTTTATGACCACACAAGAATTTCCACACCAGCATACCGCCCATTGCGAAAGCGGTGTGATGTCCACCCTGCTCAAATACCATGGCCACAATTTAGACGAAGCCATGATTTTCGGCATTGCCCACGCGCTGACATTTGTCTGGATGCCGCTGATCAAATTAAACGGCATGCCGCTGGTTTCCTACCGCACCGCGCCGCGCAGCATCATCAAAAACACCTGCAAAGCATTGGGGCTGAAATTATCCGTCCGCAAATTTTCCGACGCACAAAGCGGACAAGCCGCATTGGATGCCGCGCTGTCCTCAGGCAAACTGGCTGGTTTGCAAACCTCCGTCTTTTGGCTGCCCTACTTCCCGCCGCAAATGCGTTTCCATTTCAACGCACACAATCTCTTGGTGTACGGCAAAGACGGCAACGACTACCTGATCAGCGACCCCGTATTTGAAACCGTACAACGCTGCGCCGCCGAAGATTTGCAACGGGCGCGCTTTGCCAAAGGCGTATTGGCGGCAAAAGGCATGATGTACACATTAGAAGACAACAGGCCGTCTGAAAAAATCATGGCAGACTTGCCCGCTATTATCCGCAAAGCCATACGCAAAAACGCCAAACATATGCTCGCGCCGGTCTTTTTCATCGGTGTAAAAGGCATCCGCACGCTGGCCAAAAAAATCGAGTCCCTGCCTGCCAAACAAAACGACAAATACCAAAAACTGTTCCTCGGCCATTTGGTGCGGATGCAGGAAGAAATCGGTACCGGCGGAGCAGGTTTCCGCTATATCTACGCCTACTTCCTCGAACAAGCCGCCCATATCTGCAACGAACCTACATTTCAGACGGCCTCAGAACAAATGACCGCCATCGGCGACCAATGGCGCCAATTCGCAGCAATGTGCGTGAAACAGTGCAAAAAGCCATCTGAAAACGGCTGCCGCAACATTGCCGAATTTCTGCGCAAAATTGCGGATGATGAAGAAGCGTTATGGCGGGGATTATTGAAATAATCAGGATTTATTCGATCCCGATTAATCTACCGTGAATTATTTTGACATTCAGGCCGTCTGAAAACTAAAAGAAATTAAAAATGCGTTACCTAGCTACTGTCTTATTTTTGTGTTCCGCCTTAACCCATGCCGCGCCGCAAAACGGCTTTGCCTTGGTTCATGATGCCGACGGACACACCAACTTACGCGAACGCCCCAATTTGAAAGCCAAAGTTTTGGCAAAAATCCCCGACGGCACACCGTTGGAATGTATAGAAGAACTCAGTGAAAACAGGCCGGACTTCTGTTTTGTTCAACTACAACAGGCAAACGCCGATGATTCCGGCTTTATCCATTACAGCCGTCTGATATTTCCCGCTTCCGACAAAAACTTCGTCCGCCTGCGCGAACAATCCGGTCGCGACGATACGCTGACTTTGTCCGGTAGCGGACAAAAGGTACACATCGTTGCTTGGCGTATTCACCCTAAACGCAGTGATTTCTCAGGTATCAGCAAAAACAAATACACCGCGCGGCTCTATCGAGGCAAACCTTTCTATGGTACAGACTACGACATTCCCAAAAGCGTGTTCGCGCTTGAACGCATCACGCTAAACGGTCAAGCGGTTCCCGCTGCCGAACTGCAAGGACTGTTCTCGCCCGATTTTGCCGCTACCGCACGCGGCAGCAATGTATATCAAGGCTGGAAAGCCTATTACCGCCACAGCGATAAGACGCTTTACCTGTTCGGCAGACAAGGTTCGGACGGTGATCCTTTCGGCGTCTGCTTTATATTTAAGGACGGCAAATTCCAGCGCCGTTATTTATGGGGTGCTGCGATTTAAATATCGCTCGAAAGGCCGTCTGAAACCATGATTCAAATCCAATCCCTCTCCCACCGTTATCCCAAAGCCGAAACTGCCGCGCTGGACAATGTGTCGTTCGATATTGCCGACGGCGAATGTTTGGGGCTGCTCGGTCACAACGGTGCGGGGAAAACGACGCTGATGTCGCTTTTGGCAGGCTTGCAGGAAGTACGGCAGGGCGAAATTTTGTTTGACGGCAAGCCGTTGCGCCTGTTGGGCCGCAGCGAACGTCAGAAAATCGGTTTGGTGCCGCAGGATTTCGCGTTTTATCCGCAGCTTTCGGTGTGGGACAACCTGCTGTTTTTCGCTTCGCTTTACAAAGTGCGCGACAAAGGCCGTCTGAACGCGCTGTTGGAACAGACCGATCTGACCGCCCATAAAAACAAAGCAGCAAAGCACCTTTCGGGCGGGCTTAAACGCCGTCTGAATTTTGCCATCGGCCTGATTAATACGCCGCAACTTGTATTCCTCGACGAAATCACGGTCGGCATCGACCCGCAGTCACGCCGCTTTATCCTCGATAGCGTGGCGGATTTGACGCGGCAGGGGGTAACGGTGGTTTACACCTCGCACTATCTTTCGGAAATCGAGCAGCTTTGCGACAAAATCGCGCTGCTGCAACACGGAAAACTGGTGTACCACGGCGGTTTGGATGAGCTTTTAAGCACGCAAACCGGTGTCGTGCGCTTTACCGTCGAACCGCCGCTGCCGCCTCAAACGCTGGCCGCTTTGGGTGCCAAGCAAGTGGACAGCCGCGGCATGATGGAAACGACACACGATGCCGCCGCCGTTTACGCCGCCCTGCAACAAAGCGGTGCGCAAATCCGCTACTTCCAGCAGGGACACGGTTCGCTGGAAACGTTTTACCTTGATTTCCTGCGCAAAGACGAGCCAGCAACAGATAAGCAAAATCCACAATGACGATTTCCTCCCTCCTCAAAGAACTCAAACTGCTCTGCCGCGACCTGCACGGTTTGGCCGTGTTGTTTGTGATGCCCATCGCCTTCATGCTGATTATGTCGTTGGCGCTGAGCCGCGACCAAGATCCGCACACCGACAGCCGTATCGCGCTGGTTAGCGCGACAGACGACAGCGTCAATACCGCGCTGGCCGCCGCGCTGGAAAAAGAGCAGATTCATGTTACACGGATGCCGTCTGAAAAACTGACCGACGCGCAAAACGGCCTGCACAACAAACGTTTCCAACTGGTGCTGCACAACCCGAACCCCGCTTCCGGCAAAATCGCCGACGACAAAGCCCTGCAAATCTATGTACCGCCCGATACCGAGCCTTCATGGCTGGCGGCTGTCAAAGGCGTTTTGCAGCAGCACTACACCGAAACGAGGCTGGACGCTTATTTCGACAACAACGACGGTATCAAAATCGACAATAAAAAACTGCCCCGCGCCATCCGCAAAGATATCCAGAAAAAAGTGGATGAAAAAAACGACGAACAATTCGCCGCCGTGCGCAGCTTTTTAGATAAAAAAATGCTGGAAGAGCATTACCTGAGCGCAGGCAGCGGCACGGTGGAAAAACCCAACGCCGTACAGCACAGCGTACCCGCATGGCTGATTTTCGGTATGTTTTTCATTATGATACCGCTGTCGAACGTCATGGCGCTGGAACGCCAGACCAACACCATTACCCGCCTGCGTCTCGCCCGCGCTTCCGCGTCCGGCCTGATTGCCGCCAAACTCGTCCCCTATTTCCTGATTAACCAGCTTCAGTTTGTCGGAATGCTGCTGCTCGGCCGCTACCTGCTACCCGAAATCGGCGTGCCCGCCCTCATACTCAATGGCAGCCTTGTTCCCTACACGTTGCTGTCCGCTGCCGTCAGTGCCGCCGCCCTTGGCTACGCGCTGTTAATCAGCGTCTGCGCCAAATCTACCGAACACGCTGTCGTACTCGGCGGCGGCGGCATTATCCTGATGGCGGCAATCGGCGGCATTATGGTGCCTGCGCACGTCATGCCCGAAACCATGCAGCAACTCACTTGGATTTCCCCGATGGCTTGGGGCTTGAAGGCTTTTCAAGAATTGCTGCTCAACCGCAGCGGACTAGACGGAATAGGCCACTACCTTCTTTTACTGTCTGCGTTCTCTTGTGCCACGCTGACTGCTGCCGTATTGGTTTATCGTAGGCAGTTGCATACGCAGGTAAGGTTTTAAACGTTTGTCTGCCCTAAGTAGAAAACTTATTTCTCAAAACTATTCCTATAAAACTTCAGGCCGTCTGAAAATATCTTTCAGACGGCCTGATGCTTGATGCGCTATGAATTGTTTCAATAACAAAATATTTTCAACAAAATCCTAAAATCCAAATGTAAAAAAACCTGCTTTTTTAAAGCAGGTTTTTATATTTGGTGGGTCGTGAGCGATTCGAACGCTCGACCAACGGATTAAAAGTCCGCTGCTCTACCGACTGAGCTAACGACCCGATAAGCTGTGCATTATAGAGACGGGTCACACAGCTGTCAACACCTTTTTTAAACTTTTTTATTCGACAACAATTTTCGGGAAGCGGCTGCTGAAGTCTTTGCCTTTATCGGCAATGGTCAGCGCGATTTGGAAGGCGGCTTCGGTGTAGATGTCGGCGATGGTTTGGTTGTTTTCAAACAAGGCCGAAGATGTGCCGCTGTCCATGGCTTCGCGTACAGGCAGGCTTAATGGAAGTTGGCCAAGCAACGGTACATTCAAACGCTCTGCCAAGTTTTTGCCGCCTTCTGCGCCGAAGATTGCTTCGGCATGGCCGCAGTTGGAGCAAATATGAACAGACATGTTTTCCAAAACGCCCAAAATCGGGATATTGACTTTATTGAACATATCCACGGCTTTGCGTGCATCAATCAGGGCGATGTCTTGCGGCGTGGTGACGACAACGGAGCCGGTTACGGGGATTTTTTGCGACAGGGTCAATTGGATATCGCCGGTACCGGGCGGCAGGTCGATGAAGAGATAATCGACATTGTCCCATTCGCTTTGGAACATAAGCTGTTGCAAGGCTTGGCTGACCATCGGGCCGCGCCAAACGACGGCTTGGTCGGTATCGACCAGAAAACCGATGGACATCACTTGAATGCCGCTTTCGGCTTCAACGGGAATAAGTTTTTTGTTTTGTTGGTCGGGTTTGCGGTCTTGTACGCCGAGCATGGTGGGCTGGCTTGGGCCGTACAGGTCGGCATCGAGTACGCCGACGCGCGCGCCCATTCTGGCCATTGCGGTGGCAAGGTTGGCTGTGGTCGTTGATTTGCCGACACCGCCTTTGCCCGATGCAACGGCGATGATGTTTTTCACGCCTTTGATGGTTGCTACGCCGGGTTGAACTTTATGCGTACCGATTTTGGTATCGATACTCAAGTGAATGTGAGTATCGCCGGTATGCGAAATGACGGCTTCTTGAACGGCGTTGGCAATGTCTGCGGCAATATGGGCAACTGGGAACGCGAATTTCAGGCCGATATGCAGGCCGTCTGAATGCTCTTCCAGAAGCGAAACGGCTTTTTCGCTGCCCAAAGTGCGTATTGTGGTGGGAATCAACACGGCATCGAGTGCGGTTCGGATGGCTGGAATATTCATAATCTGCCTCTTGAATGTGGGAAATTGTTTGATGTGCGCGATTTGCCTGCCTGACAAATCTGCTGAATTATACCCTTGAACGCCATGTAAGGGATACGCCCGAAAAACTTCAGGCTGCCTGAATCATCGGGCAGCCTGAAAAGCGGGTCAACTGAAACGCGGCCTTATTCGCTCAAGAGCGCAATGTCGGCAACTGCGTTCATTTGTTCTGCCAAACGGTTCAGCAGGTTCAAACGGTTTTGCTTCACGGCGGCATCTTCAGCCATTACCATCACGCCGTCGAAGAATGCATCGACTTGCGGTTTGACGGAAGCCAGCTCGGACAAAGCAGTTTGGAAATTGCCTTCGGCAACGGCTGCGGAGATTTTCGGCTGCAAACCTTGAGCGGCGGCGTACAGGGCTTTTTCTTCGTCCTGTTGCAGCAGGCTTTCGTTAACCGCGCCTAACTCGGCATCGGCTTTTTTCAGCAGGTTTTGCACGCGTTTGTTGGCTGCAGCCAATGCAGCGGCTTCAGGCAACTGTTTGAACGCGGCAACGGCCTGCAGTTTGGCCACTACGTCGTCCAAACGGCGCGGCTGTTTCGCCAATACAGCGGCAACAATGTCTTGCGGATAATCGTTTTGCAACAACACGGCCAAACGCGCCTGCATGAAGTCGGCGGTTTCAGACGGCGTTTTCTCGTTGAGCAAACCTTGCGGGAAGCTGTTGAAGGCCGTCTGAATCAGTTCGTTTACGTCCAAACCGTACTGCATCAGCATACGCAAAATACCCAATGCAGAGCGGCGCAGGGCGTAGGGGTCTTTGTCGCCGGTCGGAATCAGGCCGATACCCCAAATGCCGACCAAGGTTTCCAGTTTGTCGGCCAAAGCAACGGCGGTTGCCACTTTGCCGTTCGGCAGGTTGTCGCCGGCAAAACGCGGTTGGTAGTGCTGCTCGATGGCTTCGGCGATTTCTTCGGTTTCGCCGTCCAAGCGGGCATAGTATTTACCCATGGTGCCTTGCAGTTCGGGGAACTCGCCGACCATTTCGGTTACCAAGTCGGCTTTGGCCAAACGTGCGGCGCGCTCGGCTGCGGCGGCATCCGCGCCCAATGCTTTGGCGATATGGGCGGCAATGCTTTGCAGACGCTCGATACGCTCGGCTTGCGAACCGATTTTGTTGTGGTAAACCACGCTGGACAATTTCGGCAGGCGGCTTTCCAAAGTCGCTTTTTGGTCTTGTTTGTAGAAGAACTCGGCATCAGACAGGCGCGCGCGCAAAACGCGTTCGTTGCCTTGGATGATGTGTGACGGATCTTCGGTTTGTAGGTTGGACACCAGCAGGAAGCGGTTCATCAGCTTGCCGTTTTGATCGAGCAGCGGGAAGTATTTTTGGTTTTGCTGCATGGTCAGAATCAAGCATTCTTGCGGTACGGCGAGGAAGTGTTCTTCAAAACCGGCTTCCAATACCACAGGCCATTCGACCAATGCGGTCACTTCATCCAACAAGGCTTCATCGGCGGCAACAGTCGCGTTCAGACGGCCTGCCTGCTCGTTCAAGGCCGTCTGAATGGCGGCTTTACGTTCGGCAAACGAGGCTTCTACTTTGCCTTGCTCGCGCATTTGTGCGGCGTAGCTGTCGGCATTTTCAATGGCGATTTCACCGCTGGAGAGGAAACGGTGACCCAATGTTTTGTTGCCGCTTTGCAGACACAAAACACTGACGTTTACGATGTCGCCGCCGTGCAGCACGATCAGGCTGTGTACAGGGCGCACGAAGGTAAACGTGCTACTGCCCCAACGCATCACTTTCGGAATCGGCAGTTTCTTAACGGCTTGATTGATAATGTCTTCCAAAAGTTCGCCCAACGGCTTACCGGTTTGGACGTATTCGTAGGCGTACACGTCTTGCTTGCCGTCATTGATGATGGTCAGGTCTTCGATTTTCGCACCTGCACCGCGCGCAAAACCTTCCAAAGCCTTAGTCGGCGCACCGTCTTTCATGGCATTCGCCACGGCCGGGCCTTTTTTCACGATTTTTTGATCGGCTTGAACGGCCTTCACGTTTTTGACTTGAACGGCCAAACGGCGCGGAGAAGCGTAGGCAGTGTATTCGGCTGCGCCGTCAATCAATTGCGCTTTTTCCAAGCCTTCGGCAACGGAAGCGGCAAAATGGTTGCCCAGATTATTGAGGGCTTTTGGCGGGAGTTCTTCAGTGAGAAGTTCGATTAAAAGGGTTTGGGTTGTCATGTGCTTATCGTTAAATAGGAAATTGGTTTGGCGTCTGAAAACGGCATCATGCGGTTTTCAGACGCAAGGTTAATTGAATTGACGGCGATTTTATCATTTTCAGACGGCCTGTGGCTGTCTTTCACAAACAATTTGCCTGATTTTCAAGCCACTTCGTCCGCAACGGCTTCAATTCGTAGCGCGGATATACGGCAAACCGCTGGTTTCGTCGTATTCAGGAATGTCGCTCCCGGCAAACAGCGCACCGGCCAAACGCACGGCCGCGCCGGTCACGGCCGGGGAAATCATAAAGCCGTGGCGGAACAGGCCGTTGACTTCAATCAGGCGGCGTTCGCGGTTGAAGCGGATTTCGGGGTTGTGGTGGTTTAAAGTCGGGCGCAAGCCGGTGGCCAGTTCCAAAAGGTTCGCCTCGCCAAATGCCGGATGCACGGCGTACAGTGCGGACAAAAGTTCCAAACCGGAACGCACGCTGGCCGGCGCTTGGCTTTCGCTTTCAATTTGGGTCGCACCAATCACAAAAATATGGTTTTCCTTCGGCGCGATATACAAAGGATAGCGCGGATGCAGCAGGCGCACTGGGCGGGACAGCTCGACTTCGGGTGCGTAAACGCGCGCCACTTCGCCGCGTATGCCGCGCAATTGGCTTTCAGACGGCCTGTTCCACGCGCTCTTTGCACCATAACCGCGGCAGTCGATGACCCAATCGTATTGCGCCGCCAAATCTTCGACTTCGCGTTCGCACGACCAATGGCACGCGACATTCATTGATTCCAAAGCATCGGCAAGCGCATTCAATACTTGCCGTCCGTCCAGCTGCCCTTCCGTAGGCAGATACAGGCCGTCTGAAAACCGCCCTGCCAGTTGCGGCTCGTTTGCTGCGATTTCATCCGCGTTCCAACGTATGGTTTCATATTCCGCCACGCCGCCGCGCTTCAAATGACGGGCAAACTCGGCAGAAAGCGGCTTGTCCTGCGTGTGCCAGACAATCAGACTGCCGTTTTCCTGCATCATCACCGGCGTATTCAGACGGCCGATAATCGCGCGCCAAAGCGCAATGCTTTGTTTGCCCAAACGGATGACTTCGGGCGTTGCCTCCACCGCTTCGGCAGACGGCGCCAACATGGCCGCGGCAACATAAGCGGCGGCTTGCGCGCCGTTGCGTTCGCCTTTCTCAAACAACTCGACCGAAATGCCCTTCTCTGCCAGTTGGAACGCCATCAGACGGCCCGACAGACCGCCACCGAGTACTGCAACCTTAGACATCAGTTTCTCCTTGTTTTTAATATATAAATAAGCAGCATATTTTAGAACTTGTTTTGCTGTATCACAATATCGACACAAAATGAGAACAGTTTTTGCATATCATGATTGCCCAGGTCAAGCCGATAACTTATAAACAAACAGACGGAATACCTCCCTCTGCAAGCAGTTACCCATCGCCTCAAACTGCCAATCAGCCTTGATAAAAATATCTTCTTTACATAAAACCGAATATAATGGCATTTCTTGACACATTCATTCACTCGGCATTACTGCATTTATTGAATTTTTTTGATGTATATATTTGATTTTATAAAAAATAACTATGAAAAGCTTGGGCAGTACTTTATTTATCCTCGGCGTATTGGCATTCGGTTTGAATTATATAAACGCCGTCCCCAAAGTCTTGGCCTGGATTTACGAATGGGGCGAAGATACCGCCATGTGGATTAAAGCAGGCATTACAGGTAGTGGCGCTTTACTGTGGTTAGCAGGCAATTTCCTTGAAAAACCGGAAGAGGCAGAAGCAGAACAGGAAGAAGAATAAATGCCATAAAAGGCCGTCTGAAAAGTTTCAGACGGCCTTTTTTATATCTTCGGCAAAACAGTACCTACTTTATGTCCGAAAGTATGCTTTATCGGATAAATTGTTTGTTTATTACTCCACGCGTCGAAGTTGACTTTTGTGGATATAACCCTGAGTCAAAACATGATGACCATACTCGTCTTTTTCTGTGTAAGCTCCCTGATTGCTGTACCCCAACCAGTCGCCTTTTCTGAAGGCTGGGGCGATCTGTACACGTGTTCCGTTTGGGAGTGTTTTGATGATTTCGCCTTGCCTGATCGGTTCTTCGGGGTAGCTGTTGTTACGGACGTTTGCCGATCCGTCAGGGCTGGCAACAACATAATTGTGCACGATAAAGCCTTGGCTTTGATGGACGTAGCCTGTACGGATTCCGTCTAATTGAATATGAAACCATTTACCCTGTTTACTGAGTATTTTATGTTTTTTGCTTTCATAATCCAATACGGTCATGATTTTGCTGCGTGTATCAGGAGCAGCACGAACGTTTGCAGAGCCATCGCATTCGGTATAAGGCAACAAATATTCAGCAGCTTGGGCTGCAGCCGACGACAGTACAACCGTTAAAAACAGTGCCATTTTCTTCATGGTTGGTTTTCCTTATATGTTTAGAGTGAGTTTGTTGTGGCGGTAAATTGTGTTGCCGTGCAGGCTTTTGACGCTGAATACGCCCGCCTGCTTATCCGAACTTCACTTCTGCCCCGAATACTTCCTGCCACAGTTTTCGCACGTTGCCGTAGTGGGTCAGCAATTCGTCCGTTACTTCGGTTTTTTTGGCGTCGCGCAGTTTGGTGTTGTGTTGCTGCTGTCGGTAGAAGCGGTAGGCGGTGCGGCTTTGTTCGGCTAGGGTTTTGTCGATGAGGCCGCAGTCGGCAGCGATGTTCAACAGGGCGATGTTTCCGTAGTTATCGAGGAGTTGCGGATACTGGCGGGCATGGGCAAGGATGAGATATTGGACGATAAATTCAACATCGACCACGCCGCCGCGCGCGTATTTGACGTTGCTATCGGCAGGCGGGTGGGTGGGGAACATTTTTTCGCGCATTTCGATGATTTCGCCTGCTAAAACGGTTTGGTCGCGTTCAGCGGTCAGCATTTCGGTGCGGATGCGGTCGAAGGCCGTCTGAACATCAGGCGTACCGCAGATAAAACGGGCGCGGGTAAGGGATTGGTGTTCCCATGTCCATGCGTTTTCACGCTGGTATTTTTCAAAGGCGGCGATGCTGTGGGCGAGGAAACCTGCATCGCCGTTGGGACGCAGGCGCAGGTCGGTTTCGTAGAGGCTGCCTGCGCCGGTGGCAGCGGAAAGCCAGTTGGTCAGGCGGCGGGCAAGGCGGCTGTACACGTCGCCTGCATCAGGATGCGGGTCGTCGTAAAGATAGACCAAGTCGAGGTCGGAGGAATAGCTGAGCTCTTTACCGCCCAGTTTGCCGTAGCCGATGATGGCAAATTGCGGCGTGTCGCGGTGTTTTTTGGGCATATCCGCCCACGCGCACGGCAGGGCGGCGGCAAGGATGGCGTCGGCAAGTGCGGAGAGCTGGTCGGAAAGTGATTCTACCGTCCACAATCCGGCAAGGTCTTGAACGGCGAGGCGGAAGACTTGGGCGTGTTGGAAATGGCGCAGTGTATCCATTTGTGCTTCGGTGTCGCCGCCGCAGGCTTTGAGGTCGTTTGAAAGTGAGGCAGCAAGTGCCGGCCAATCAAACGCGGTATCCAAAAGCTGGGCGCTGATGAGTTCGTCCAGCAGAATCGGGTATTTGCTCAGATACGCCGCCACCCATGAGCTTTGGCTCATGATTTGTGCTAGGTGCGACAAGGTTTGCGGATGTTCGTTGAGGAAGGCGAGATAGGCGGAGCGGCGGCTGATGTTTTCGAGAAAGTCAAACAGCCGCATTAATGTGTCGGTCGGATTGGGTTGCTCGGCCGCCGCTTGTACCAACAACGGCACAATCGCGTCAAAACGCGGCTGGGCGTGTGCGGAGAGGTGACGGTATTTATGGCCGTTGCGGATTTGGTCGAGCCGCGTAGCGATGGTTTCGGTATCAAACCCATATTCTTTCAGACGGCCTAGCCGTTCTTCTTCGTCGGGCTTTTCCTGCCATGCCCATTGCCATTCGCTGTTGTCTTGCGTTTGTTCTTCGGGTTCGCTCAAAATTTCGTTGAACAACTGATTGACTTTGTTCCGATGAACATTGAGGCCGTCTGAAAAGGCGGCATAGCTGTCGAAACCCATGCTTTCGGCGAGCAGTTGTTGCCGTTCGGGCGAGGTGGGCAGGGTTTGGGTTTGCTGGTCGTCCCAGTATTGTAGGCGGTGTTCGACATCGCGCAGGAAGCGGTAGGCGGCAAGCAGGGTTTCAACGTTTTCAGACGGCATGATGCCCAGCTCGGCAAGTTTCTTCAGCGTTTCCTGCGTGCCTTTCAGTTGCAGCGCGCGCATTTGTCCGCCGCGTATCATCTGGAAAATTTGGGCGATAAATTCGACTTCGCGGATGCCACCCGCGCCGAGTTTGATGTTGTCCGCCATGCCTTTTTTGCTGACTTCGCTGCGGATTTGACGGTGCAGGTTGCGCATTGCTTCATATGCGCTATAATCCAGATATTTGCGGAACACAAAGGGGCGCACCAGCGCTTTAATGTCGTTCGGATACGGCGTAACTACGCGGCCTTTGCACCACGCGTAGCGTTCCCATTCGCGCCCCTGCGTAATCAGGTATTGCTCCAGCGCGGTTTCACTCAACACCAGCGCGCCCGAATCGCCGTCCGGCCGCAGCCGCATATCGACGCGGAACACCTGCCCGTCGGCGGTAATGTCGTTCAACAATGCAATCAATTTCTGCCCGACTTTGGTGAAAAACTCCTGATTGCCGCGTTCGCGCCTGCCGTCGGTGTCGCCAGACTCGGGATAGATGAAAATCAAATCGATGTCGGAAGACACGTTCAACTCATATCCGCCCGCCTTACCCATCGCCACCACGCTCAAATGCTGCGGCGATCTGGTATAACGCCCGATCGGCGTACCATACATGTCCTGATAATAGGCGTAGGCGAAATCCAGCGCGGTATTGACGGCAAAATCGGCAAACAGCGTAATCGTACGGGTTACTTCGTTCAAATCGCTGATGCGGTTTATATCGCGCACGATAATCTGCGACACGACATAACGGCGCAACTCGCGCAACTGCCGCGCCAATTCTTCCTCGTTTTCTTCCGCGCGGATTTTGTCCCAGTCGGCAAAGGCTTGGAAATCAGCTTCGGTTAAAACTTTGTCCAACATAGGCAGGAAAATTTCGGGCTTGAGTTTGCCTGAATCAAGATTACGGGCGAGAAAAAGGGAATAACGGCGGGCAGTATCGAGGCGGTTCATAATCTTTGCCTGAATAAACAGAAAAGACCATCATAGCAAGGTTTCAGGCCGTCTGAAACCCACGCTTTCCCCTATCCGTGCAATCGGCTAAAATACCAACCTTTGCAACCCCACATAAGGAAACCGCCATGACCCGTATGGTTCACTGCGTCAAACTCGGCAAAGAAGCCGAAGGCATGAAATTTCCGCCGCTGCCCAACGAATTGGGCAAACGCATTTTTGAAAACGTTTCCCAAGAAGCATGGACGGCTTGGACCCGTCACCAAACCATGCTCATCAACGAAAACCGCCTAAGCCTTGCCGATCCGCGCGCACGCGAATACCTCGCCCAGCAGATGGAACAATACTTCTTCGGCGACGGAGCAGATGCCGTACAAGGCTATGTTCCGCAAGAGCCTAAATAAGCATTGAAAAGCCAAGGCCGTCTGAAACCCGATTTTCAGACGGCCTTTAAAATTCCCGATTGCCCCGCATATTAGGCAAATAGAACAGATAAATCATACAAACCCATGATTCTCTGTTAAAATCCAAATTTCATTCATTTTCAATCCACATTGGAGCAAACGCCATGCAAAACGACGTTTACGACTATACCTCGCAAGGCTCGGTTGCCAAAAATACCGTCCTGCAAAAAACTTACCGCCTGCTCGGCCTGTCTTTCATTCCTGCCATTGCCGGCGCGTTCTTTTCCGCCAAAACAGGCTTTAACATTTTCGCCATGTTCGGTTCATACTATGTTGCCCTGGCCGCCTTCTTCGGCTTTTTCTACGGCATGACCTTCCTGATTGAGAAAAACCGTTACAGCAACGTCGGCGTAGCCCTGTTGATGATCTTCACTTTCGGCATGGGCCTTGCCATCAGCCCTATGTTGCAATACACCCTGTCTATTAACAACGGCGCGCAAATCGTCGGTACGGCCGCCGCCATGACCGCCGGTGTATTCTTCACCATGTCTGCTATGGCACGCCGCACCACAATGAACATGAACAAACTCGGCAGCTTCCTCGGTGCCGGTGCGATCGTGCTCATGATTGCCGTTGTGGCCAACATCTTCCTCAACATCCCTGCCCTGAGCCTGACCATCGCGGCCGGCTTCGTTGTCTTCAGTTCCCTGATGATTATGTGGCAGGTGCGTACCGTTATTGACGGCGGCGAAGACAGCCACATCAGCGCGGCGCTGACCATCTTCATCTCCATCTACAACATTTTCAGCAGCCTCTTGAGAATCCTCATCTCTATTAGTGGTGACGACTGATAAAGCCGCAAAGGCCGTCTGAAATTTCAGACGGCCTTTTTGATTTTTGACATCACCGGCAAACTCCCCTATCCTGAACGTACACAAACCCCATTCCCAACCCAAAATGACCACGACCACTCCGCGCCGTGCCGTGTACGCAGGCAGCTTCGACCCTCCCACCCTCGGCCACCTGTGGATGATACAGGAAGCCCAATCCCTCTTTGACGAACTCATCGTCGCCATCGGTACCAATCCCGAAAAGCGCAGCACCTACACCATAGAAGAACGCCGCGCCATGCTCGATGCCATTACCCACCCCTTCCCCAATGTCCGCATCAGCGTGTTTGAAAACCGCTTTTTGGTCGATTACGCCCGCGAAGCCAAAGCCAATTTTATCGTCCGCGGCATCCGTTCCGCCGCCGACTACGAATACGAACGCTCGATGCGCTACATCAACAGCGACATCGCCCCCGAAATCTCCACCGTCTTCCTGATGCCGCCGCGCGAAATAGCCGAAGTGTCCTCCACCATGGTCAAAGGCTTGGTCGGCCCACAAGGCTGGCGCGACATGATAGGCCGCTACCTCCCCGACCCCGTCTATCAAAAAATCCTGCAAGACCACGAAACAAACGCATAAAACAAAGGCCGTCCGAACATTTCAGACGGCCTTTCCATTTTCATGGATTATTGACGGACAGACATCAACGCCTGCAGGTTTTGATTCAACATTTCCATGTCCAACCAACCGGCGGCAATAAACAGCATCAGAATCACCGTACCCACACACAGCACGCCGATACCATACAACACATAACCCACCAAAACACGGCCTACCGTCGCATTCCCCATCCACATCAAACCGCGTACCTGCACCACAAAAACCCAAGCCTGCCACAACAGCGCAAACGCAGCCAACGCCGGCACATACAACACCAGCAACAGCGGCAGCAGCAACGCCTCAGACACCAAAATAAAGCCCCACAAAGGCAGCCGGGGCGCACCGTAATAATGCAGCACCTTGCGCATCGAGCGGCTCAGCACCAACCATTTCACAATCACCAAAATTACCGACAGGCACACCGCTGCCGCGCCACTGCCAAACAAAGGCGACATGCTGGCCGCGTTCACCACACCCAACAGCAGCAACACCGCCGCCATCACCAAAGGCGAATACAAATACGTCTCCGGCGAACGATAGCGCAAACGCAAAACATCCCACATATCACGAACAAACACATACAGCATGGCATAAATCCAAAGCAAAAAAGCCGATTGTATCTTAGGCCGTCTGAAAATCAAACCGGCAAACCTAAAAACCGCCAATTAAAACGAAAAATAATTCAATACAAAACAAAATCTTAATTTACCGCCTCAAAAATAAAGCCTACAACCGCTTGCACAAGGCAACGAAATTTGGTTTAATTCACATCTCGCAACGAAACACGCGAAGGCCAGATAGCTCAGTTGGTAGAGCAACGGATTGAAAATCCGTGTGTCGGCGGTTCGATTCCGCCTCTGGCCACCACCAACCGCCTTGAAGCGGTTATTTTTTTATCTATATGATTTGCACGCCATACTTAGCGCAAATCCCGTTCCAGACCATGCGTCCCGATTTCCACACAAGGCCGTCTGAAAAATTTCAGACGGCCGTTGTTCATGTTGGCATGGCATTAAAATCCGCTTCACCACCCCATTCCGACAGAATACGGCGCTTCCATCCGAATCGGCTGAAACCTACGCGAACATACTGAATATGAATAAAGTTCAAGGCCGGTCGGTTTACTATATAATACCGTCCAAACCAACCATAACTTACTCATTGCAGGGAAGATAATGAAAAAAGTGCTGATTGTGCATTACTCGCAAACGGGGCAGCTCTCCAGCCTGACGCGAAATTTTGCCGCGCCGTTGCAAACAGCCGGCATACAGGTCGATTGCGTCAATATCGTCCCAGAACAAGCATTTCCGTTTCCATGGCCGTTTTGGCGTTTTTTCGATACCTTTCCTGAAACCGTCCATTTAAAACCCGCCCCGATTCTGCCGCCGCAAATCCCATCCGAAGATTACGATGTGGTGGTCATTGCCTATACCGTTTGGTTCCTCTCTCCTTCGCAACCGATGACCGCCTTTTTGCAACGCGAAGAAACGCGCCGCCTGCTGGACGGCAAACCGGTCATCACGCTTATCGGCTGCCGCAATATGTGGCTAGGCGCGCAGGAAAAAATGAAATCTTTGCTGAAACAAAACGGCGCCAAACTCATCGGCAACATCGTAAAAATCGATGCCTGCAACAGCGCGGCAAGTTTCATTACCACGCCCGCATGGATGCTGACCGGCGACAAACGCTATTTCCGCTCCCTGCCCTCTGCCGGCATTGCTGAAGAAGAATTGGCGGATGCGGCGCGGTTTGGTACGAAATTGCGCGATACACTGTTAAACCAACAGCCTTTGGACGAAACCCTGTTTCAAAACATGGGTGCAGTGACGGTTAATGAAAAACTGATTTTCAGCGAACGCGCCGCCGGCCGCAGCTTCTTCGTCTGGGGCAAGCTTTTGATTGCGGCAGGCCGTATTTCTCCGCTTTTGCGCCGTGCGCTGTTGTGCTTCTACATCGTCTTTTTATTGACGATGATTTTGGTGGTTTTACCCATCAGTGTAATTTTGAAAAAACTGCTGCATCCGCTGCTCAAAGGCCGTCTGAAAAAGCTGGCGGATTATTATGAACAACCGTCAGGCAGATAATCTGTTTCAGACGGCCTCAAACCAGGAATCCATCATGCCCGAAGTTATCCACTACCCCGAACGCCGTCGCTTTCAAATCGACATTGACGGTTTGGAAGCAGGCTATATCAGCTATACCGAACATAACGGCGGCTGGGACGTAAACCATACCGTGGTCTCGCCCAACTTCCGTCATCGCGGCATTGCCAAACTGCTGGTGAGCGCGCTGATGGAATACGCCGAAACACACAACATCCCGTTGACTGCAAGCTGCGACTACGCGGCGCGGTTTATCGGTTGATTATTTTGACCAACACATCATGACATCGAATAACACACTCAAAGACGTTTATCTCAACCGCGTTTCTGCCTTCTTGCCCAATGCCCCTGTCGGCAATGATGAAATGGAAGCCGTCCTCGGCATGGCAGGCGATGTGCCTTCACGCGTGCGCCGTATGATTTTGCGCTCCAACGGCATTTTGTCGCGCCATTACGCCATCGATCCCGAAAGCCGCCGCACGACGCACACCAATGCCGAGTTGGCCGCCGAAGCGGTCAACGGCCTGTTTGCCCAAGGCGTTCCAGCAAAAGCCATCGGCAGCCTGGCCTGCGCCACTTCCTATCCCGACCAAACCATGCCCGGACACGGTGTGATGGTGCATGGCTTGCTGGATATGCCGCCTTGCGAAGTGTTCAGCATGGCAGGCGTATGCGCGGCAGGTATGGCGGCGATGAAACACGCCTACAACGCCGTGCGTACCGGCGAACATGCACATGCGGTTTCCGTTGCTTCCGAAAACGCTTCGGCGGTCATGCGCGGCGAAGTGTTTCAAAGTGAAACCGACCATAAAAAACTGGAAAACGCATCCCCCGAAATAGGGTTTGAAAAAGACTTTTTGCGCTGGATGCTGTCTGACGGCGCAGGCGCGGTGTATCTGTCCGACCGCCCCAATTCAGACGGCCTCAGCCTGAAAATCCATTGGATAGACCTGCTTTCCTACGCCAACGAAATGCCGCCCTGTATGTATGCCGGCGCAGAATTCCGCGACGGCGTATTTGAAGGCTGGAAACACGCCGATGCCGATTACGGCCGCCGCCACAGCCTGATGGCGGTCAAGCAGGACGTCAAACTACTGAACGAAAACATCGTCCGCTATACGGTGGAAAAACCACTCTCCCAAATCGCCGCCAAACACGGCATCCGCGCCGAAGAAATCGATTGGTTCCTGCCCCACTACTCTTCCGGCTTTTTCCGCGACCGCCTTTCAGACGGCCTGAAAAACATCGGCTTCGACATTCCGCAGGAAAAATGGTTTACCAATTTGCACAGCAAGGGCAATACGGGTTCGGCCTCGATTTACATCATCCTTGAAGAATTTATGCGCACTTTCCCCATCGAACACGGCCAAAAAATCCTGTGTTACGTGCCGGAAAGCGGACGCTTTTCAACATGTTTCATGCTTTTGGAAGCAGTAAAGGCCGTCTGAATGAAGATTGACGACATCCCTCAAGACAACAGCGCCAGCTACCACGGCCACCGTAAAGTCATCTACGGCACCCGCGACGGCCACTACGAAGCGGCCACCAGCAACGGTTGGCAGGACGAAGCCTACGCCACCGAAATGGCGGTGTGCGAACTCGATGCCCAAACTCAGGCCGCGCGCGAAGCCGTCGAAAAAGGCGAATATTCGCCGCTGTACTACCATATGTTCCGCTGCCGTTATGATGAAACCGGCTTGGCCATGGCGGCAGGCGTATGGAAATGGCAGCTGCATCGGCATTTCCGTCCCGAAGTGTTCGCCAAACTACCGGCCAAAACCCTGCAAAAATACGCCGATGCCTGCCAAATCAGCATAGACGGCCTCAAACAAACCGATATCTAAAGCCCCTCATGATTACCCTACATTCTCTCGATCAATCCCGCGCCCTTCGCATTGTTTGGCTGCTTGAAATCCTCGGCACGCCCTACCGCCTGCAAACCTACCGCCGTCATCCCGACACTTTGCTCGCCCCTGACGAACTCAAAGCCATCCATCCCTTGGGCAAATCGCCCTTATTGGATGATGATGGCTTTATCTTGGCGGAAAGCGGCGCGATTACCGACTATCTGATTCAGACCTACGGCAACGGCCGCTTGATGCCCGAACGCGGCAGCCGCGAATACTGGCAATATCAACGCTGGCTGCATTATGCCGAAGGTTCGCTGATGCCGTTATTGCTGCTTGGACTGGTGTTCCGCCGGATTGAAAGCGCGCCCATGCCGTTTTTCGTCAAACCGATTGCCCGCAAAATCAGCGGCAGCGTCAAAAGCAGCTTTATCCATCCGCAAGCCGCGCTGCATCTTTCCCACATTGACAGCGAGTTGGAAAACCGCGAATGGTTGGTCGGCAACAGCCTCAGTGGTGCTGACATCATGATGAGCTATCCGCTGCAAGCCGCGGCCGACCGCTTCGATTTTGCCGATTACCCCAATATCCGCGCTTATTTGCAGCGCATCGAAGCGCATGAAGCCTACCACCGCGCCGTTGAAAAAGCAGGTTCGCCTTTATTGAAACTCGACAAATAAAACAAGGCCGTCTGAAACGTTTTCAGACGGCCTGAAACCTTGGTTCACTTATCGAATAGCTTTGCGGCAAACGGCGTTTTTACCCAAGCGCCGCCCGAGTGCTTTGTTCCCCCTCGCCGTTCCACTATAATGGCAACCCATATCCTTCTAAAAAATAACACCATGCCAACCGACAACCGCCCGACTCTTGCCATTGACACCAGCACATCCTTTTTGTCCATCGCATTGGAACATCAAGGCGAAGTCCGCCTGTTTCACGAAAACGTCGGCACCAAGCAATCCGAACAAATCCTGCCGCAAATCGAACGCCTCTTTAAAGAAGCGGGCATCACGGCCGCCGATTTGGGTTGCATTGTTTATGCACAAGGCCCCGGCGCATTTACCGGCCTGCGTATCGGCGCGGCGGTTGCACAAGGTTTGGCCACGCCGTTTGACACGCCCATGATCGGTATTCCCTGCCTCGATGCCGCCGCTTCGCTGCCGCCACCATCAAGCTGCGTACTGGCGGCCACCGATGCGCGTATGGGCGAAGTGTTCTACGCATGGTTTGATACGCAAAACCACGTCCGCTTGAGCGATTACACGGTTGGCAAAGCCGCCGCTATTGCCGCGCCCGAAGGCAAAACGCCTACCGGCGGCATCGGCAATGCCTTTGCCCTCGCCGACAAACCGCCTTTTGACGGTCAAGCCGATATGCCGACTGCCGCCGATTATCTCAAACTTGCCCGCAGCGGCCGCTATGTTGCCACCGATGCGGCGCACGCCGAGCTGCTCTACGTCCGCAACAAAATTGCCCTGACCGCGCAAGAGCAAGCCCAACAAAAGGTCAAACCGTGAACCTGCGCCCAGCCTTACTTGCCGACTGCTCCACCCTTGCCGCCATTGACGCACAAGGTAATCCTTCGTCGTGGACGGCGCAGCAGTTTGAATCAGCCGTTCAACACCATCCCGACAGCGTTTGGCTCAGCCAGACTGACCACCAAATTACCGGCTTTATCGTGTGGCAAACCGTGTTTGACGAATCCGAGCTACATTTGATTGCCGTCGCCCCCGAACACCGCCGACAAGGCATTGCGTCCGCCCTGTTGCAAAACTGGCAAAATGCAGCGCAACAGCAAGGCGCAACCCGATTACTGCTCGAAGTCCGCGCAAGCAATGAAACCGCGCAACAGCTCTACCGCAAACACGGCTTCCAAACCTGCGGCCGCCGCAAAAACTACTACGCCCTGCCCGACGGTGGCAGCGAAGATGCCGTATTGATGGAGAAATCATGTTAAGCAGCCGCTACCTGCACCTGCACGAAGCCTTGGGCTTGGGCCCGATGTGGCTGAACCGAAACGCCAAAATCATCCATGCCGCGCCTCAAGCCGCAGCCGCGCCCGTCCGCCCCAAAACCATTGCTGCCGATACCGCGCAAGCCGTGCGTACTTTATCCGCAGGTGCACATCAAGCACGCACTGCCGCCATTGCCACTGCGCAAACGGCCAAACCTGCTGTCCGCGCTCCCGAAGCGGCACCCAAAGCCATTGTCGAAACACCGGCAAAAACAGAAAAAGCCACGCATTCAGACAATCTGCCCCGTCTTGACATAACCATCAGGCCGTCTGAAATCATGGTGGTCAGCATTTGCCCGTCCACCGAAGACAGCCTGCACGGTACGCTGTTTAGCGGCGACGTCGGCACGCTTCTCGACAACATCCTCGCCGCCATCGGCCTCAAACCCGAGCAGGCGCACAAAACCGCATGGGTCAAAACCGCGCCCGTATTCACTGCCCTGCCCGATGCCGAAAACATCCGCTCCGAGCTTGCCGAAATGCAAAACGAGCTGACCGCTTCGCAAGCGCGCGCAGTATTGTTCCTCGGCAAAATCTTTGATAGCCCCGACATGATCGGGTTGATGAACGAATTGTGCGCAGAGCGGCCGCATTTTGTCATTCCCCACCCTGCCCGCCTGCTGATGCAGCCGCAACTCAAAGCGCAGGCATGGCAAATCTTAAAGCCACTGAAACAGCTTTTGACCAAGGCCGTCTGAACATTCTGTTCAACCTGAAATCAGGTTTTTTACCAATAAAAAAGGGCGTGTTCGACACGCCCTAATGTGTATCAATATTCCGCCGAATGCCAGAAAGGCTGGCCCACCGTCGGCGTACTGGCGCGCGCTTTCTCACGCGCCTCCACAGGTTCCGCCTCATAAGCCAGACGGCCCGACTCGACCGCAAGCGCAAAAGCGCGTGCCATATTGACCGGATCGCCGCTGCGGGAAACGGCAGTATTCAGCAACACGCCGTCAAAGCCCCATTCCATCACTTGCGCCGCCTGCGAAGGCAAACCCAAACCCGCGTCGATAATCAACGGCGCGTCGGGCAGGCGTTCGCGCAGGACTTTCAGCGCATAAGCATGAACCACGCCCAAACCCGTTCCAATCGGCGCCGCCCACGGCATCACCGCCTGACAGCCTGCGTCGAGCAGTCGGCGGCAGGCAATCAGGTCTTCAGTGCAATAAGGCAGCACTTTGAAACCATCTTTAATCAGGATTTCCGCCGCTTCGACGAGTTGAAAGACGTCCGGCTGCAACGTGTCATCATCTCCGATAAGTTCGAGCTTGATCCAATCGGTATCAAACACTTCGCGCGCCATTTGCGCAGTGGTCACGGCTTCCTGCACACTTTGACAGCCTGCGGTATTGGGTAACACAGGTACGCCCATTTCTTCCAACAACGACCAAAAACCCTGCCCGTGCGCTTCGCCGCCGCTGCCGGCGCGGCGCAACGAAACGGTAATCATCGCCGGTTGCGCGATTTGGACAGACTGCTTGAGGATTTCCGGCGTCGGATAAGCAGCCGTACCGAGCAGCAGCCGTGAAGGGAAAGTTTCTCCGTATAGGGTAAACATGATGAATTCCTTTGTATTGTTTTTTAGATTTTAAGCATAAGGCAATCGGGCAACCCTGCCCGATATTCAAATAGGAAAAAGTCGGGCGCAAATACCCAACCTATTGATTACAAATCGTTTACCCACCGACTACCGGGCGCACGATGTCCACTTTGTCGTTTTCGTTCAAAACCGTTTCCGCATACGAGCCTTTGGCGACAAACTGGGTATTGACGGCAACGGCAAACGGTTTTTGCGGCGCGGTTTGGGCGATAAGGTCGGCGATGGTTGTGCCGTTTAATGTGATGGCTTCATTGTTTAATATAATCTTCATGATGTTTGCTCCTCTTATCGGGCTTCTTATTTTCAGACGGCCTTATTCATCCCACAAAGCCTGAAACGCTTTAACCACCGCGTCGGGATTTTCCGCTTCGGTCACGGCGCGGACGACGGCGAGTGAGGAAACGCCGGTAGCAAGTACGGCTTCGGCGTTGTTCAAATCGATGCCGCCGATGGCGACGACGGGCGTGCCGCCTGCCTGTCTGACGTATTCGCGCAGTTTGTCCAAACCTTGCGGGGCGGTGGGCATTTGCTTGGTCGTGGTCGGGAAAATCGCGCCGCTGGCGACGTAGCTAGGTTGTACGGACAAGGCGCGATCGAGTTCGGCAACAGAGTGCGTACTCAAGCCCAAGCGCAAACCGGCAGCTTCAATCGCGGCTAGGTCGGCAGTGTCCATGTCTTCCTGCCCGAGATGCACGCCGTATGCACCTGCGGCAATCGCTTCGCGCCAGTGGTCGTTGATGAAAAGCTGGGTTGCACTGTTTTGACAGGCTACGACGCAACGTTCGATTTCGCGTTTCAACTCGTCGCCATGCAGGATTTTACAGCGCAGTTGCACCGTGTCGGCACCTGCTTTGACCATGCGCTCGACCCAGTCAGCAGTGGGAACAACGGCGTAAAATTTCAGGGGAGATTTGAGTGGCGGGAAGGTCATAACGGCTCCGAAAGGAATAATTCGTTGTTATATTATCAGAAAAGGCCGTCTGAATAATATTTGTTTTCAGACGGCCTGATTGAAAAAATGAATATTGCCCTATTCGGCTTTGGCTTTATAAAAATATGAACATACTGATGGGTTATCAAAATGAGTGCCATATTGGCGCCCCACATTCGGAGACCCAACCCATGAAAAAAATTTCTCTTGTTAGCCGCCCTTCCCTTACTGTTTACCACTTATTCAAATGCCGCCACGCCTAAAGCGGAAGCTTCAAAACCAGCTTCGGCACACAAACAAACCAAGCAGCGTTTTTCCGGCAAAATCACCGGCTATCAAACCGCCGAGCATTTGTTCTCCGTACGCAAGGGCGACCGCCTGCGCATCAGTAAAACCGGCAGCCCTAACGCCTATTTCAACGTATGGGCACCCAAAGACGATGAAGCCGTATTTAACGGTTCGGCACAAGGCGATAAATTTGACGGTATCGCTACCCAATCGGGCAAATATAAAGTGCAGGTCTATATGATGCGCGCCCAAGCCCGCCGTAACACTACTGCCCATTACGCCGTAAACGTCATCAAAAACTAAGGGGCTGACGTAGATTAGCCCTAAATTCCACACCAATCTCGCAGGATTTTAAGCTGTTGAGACGGTGTGCCGAAGTTAAATCGAAATTCGCATTCTTTCAAGAACAGCGGGAAAGATTTGCGATCGATTCCGTTGTATTTTCGCAAGAAACGTTTTGCCTGATTCCAAAAATTCTCAATGCCGTTAATGTGGTTCTGACGGTCGACAAATTCCTTGGAATGGTTGATGCGGTAATGGATAAAACCGCTCACGTCCAACTTATCATAGCTGCTCAGGCTATCCGTGTAAACAATGCTGTCCGGCATGATTTTCTTTTTGATGACAGGGAATAACGTTTCAGACTTGGCATTATCCACCACAACGGTATAGACCCGTCCGTTGCGTTTCAGAATGCCGAAGACAACCACTTTTCCTGCCGCACCTCGACCACGTCTGCCTTTACGCTGTCCGCCGAAATAGCTTTCGTCCAGCTCGACAGAGCCCTCGAAAACCTCATCGGCAGCCAAGGCCAAATGATGGATGATGACATACATATTTTGCGGTAGAATAGAGTTATTTATCCTGCGACTAGGTAGAAGGCGCGGAAAGTCCGGCAGAACTGGTCAGCCTGATTGAAAGCGGCGACTACGAAGCCCTGCTTGCCGAAGATTCGGACGAACATGGCCAAGGCCACGAACATCATTGCGGCTGCGGCTGTTCCCTCGGCTGAGTCAGCCTGCCCATATTATCTACCGCCTCGATTTTCATATTAAAAGGAGACTTACCAGCATGATAAGCAAAGCAAAATTCAATACCGTTGTCGGCAGCATAGGAGCGGCAATAGGTATTTTCGTATTTGTCGCCTATATCCCCCAAATTATCGCCAATATGCAAGGGGCAAAGGCGCAGCCGTGGCAACCCCTGTTTGCAGCAGTATCCTGTCTGATTTGGGTTTTGTACGGTTGGAGCAAAGAACCCCGGAAAGACTGGATTCTGATTATACCCAACGCAGTCGGCGTGATATTGGGATTTCTGACTTTTCTGACTTCGCTTTAAACAAGGGGCTAATCTACGTCAGCCCCAAAACTAAACGCCCTCATGATGTAAAGCTTTAAAAAACAGCAAAGGCCGTCTGAAAATTGAAATTTCAGACGGCCTTTTAAACGGTTTGAAAAGGACGTATCGAACACGTCTTTTTTTTCCTATTACAACAGGAACATGGTTGCTAATCCCAAGAAAATCAGGAAGCCGCCGGAGTCGGTAACCGCGGTAATCAGCACCGAGCTGCCCAATGCCGGGTCGCGTCCGGCTTTGTCCATCATGACGGGGATAAGGACGCCGACGGTCGCGGCAAGCAGAAGGTTTAAGGTCATCGCGGCCACCATGACCAAACCGATGCCGATGTTGCCATAGAGCAGCCATGAAATCACGCCCATGACCGTGCCCCAAATAATGCCGTTGACGAGGGCGACGCCGATTTCTTTTTTCAACAGGCGGCCTGCCTGTGTGCTGGTCATTTGCCCCATCGCCATGGCGCGGACGATCATGGTGATGGTTTGGTTGCCGGAGTTGCCGCCGATACCGGCGACGATGGGCATCAGTGCGGCCAGCGCGACGATTTTCTCGATACTGCCTTCAAATGCGCCAATTACGCGGCTGGCGATAAAGGCGGTACACAGGTTGATGGCGAGCCACATCCAGCGGTTTTTCACCGAATCCCAAACGGGCGCGAACAAGTCTTCCTCTTCCTGCAAACCCGCCATGTTCAACATATCCGCTTCCGATTCTTCGCGGATCACGTCCACCATTTCGTCAATGGTGATCCTGCCGATCAGCTTTTTGTTTTCATCGACAACCGGCGCAGTTACCAAGTCATAGCGTTCAAACGCCTGCGCCGCTTCTTCCACGTCGTCTTCGGGACGGAAGCGCACGACATCGGTGGCCATCACGTCCGCCACCATGTCTTCGGGGTCGGCGACCAAGAGTTTGCGGATGGGCAGAACGCCTTGCAACACGTCGTTTTCATCGACCACGAAAATCTTATCGGTATGGTCGGGCAGGCTGTCGAAACGGCGCAAGTAACGCAACACGACCTCACACGTCACATCGGCGCGGATGCTGACCAATTCAAAGTCCATAATTGCGCCGACTTGGTTGTCTTCGTAAGACATCGCCGCTTTGACCTGCTCGCGCTCTTCTTCATCACGCGTTTGCAGCGCTTCGTACACCACTTGGTGCGGCAGGTCGTCCGCCAGTTCTGCCAATTCGTCTGCGTCCAAATCATCGACGGCGGCCAACAGCTCGTCTTTGTCCATGGACTCGATCAGCGTTTCGCGTACGGCGTCGGATACTTCCAGCAACACTTCGCCGTCGTCTTCTGGGGCAACCAAAAACCAGACGATGTTACGCTCGCGCGGCGGCAGGGATTCCAAGACGGCGGCCACGTCGGCAGGGTGCAGCTCGGCCAAGAGGACGGTCAGCTCGGTAAACTTGTCGCGCAGGCTTTCGTCTTCAATCGGCACACCGGCTTCGATTTGTTCAAAGGCCGGCTCGAGGACTTCACATAAGGCATGGATGCGGTCGATATCGTCAGAGATGCGATCGTCAGAAATGCGGTCTTCCACCGCTTCATTGTCGGGGGTATGGTCGAGATTCGGAGGGGTTTGTTCGATGCTCATAAATGCTCCGCCCGCCGGACGCGGGAAGGCATTTCGGCGGGATGATTATGGTTGTTGTGTGTCTGATGGGAAGTTCAAAGGCGAACTGGGAAGGTCCATAATTCGAGCCTGCTGAGAGGCGCAGAGTTGTAAACGGTGCATATTCTACTCTTTTTTAGGCCGTTTTACCATTTTTAACGGGAAAGGCCGTCTGAAACCGAGTGATAACGACACCCTTTTTTTCAGACGGCCTGATGATTTGATTTTATTTGTTTCGCCTGCCGAACGCTTCCCTGACCACGTCCAACCAAGCCCTTAAGGCCGGCGTCGGGCGTTGGTGTTTTTTCCATGCCATGGTGAGCTGCCAGCGGATTTCGGGTTCGACCAAAGGAATGGCGGCAAAGACATCGGGATTGATTTTTCGGGCATAGTATTCGGGCAGCAGGGCAATGCCCATATTGTGCGCCACCATGTCGGCGACCAAATTCCATTGTCCGGTACGGCAGACAACGTTGGGCGTAAAACCTTGATTGCGGCAGGCCGTCTGAATGGTTTCGTTGAGGGAAAAGCCGGCGCCGAACAGGATGAAGGGCTCGTGTTGTAGGCTTTTGAGCGTCAGCGCATCGTGTCTCGCCCGATTTTTCGGCATCAAGACCACCAGTGGATAGTCGCATAAAGTAATGCTGTCGAAGTCTTCGTGAACCGGCGCGAGCAGCTGCCCGGCATCGAGTTCGTTGTTGCGCAGGGATTGCTCGATGGCGAGCGAGCCTTGTTCCAAAAACGACAATTCGATGTCCGGCCATTTTTGGTGGAAATCAAACAGCGCATGACTGAGCAAATCGCTGCCGAACAGGGCCAAACCCAAACGCAGCGTCCCACTTTTGACATGGCGGTAATCGTCAATGCGGGCCAGCAGCAAATCGCGTTCGTGTAAAAGGTTTAACGCGTGGCGATAGACTTCTTCGCCGATTGCGGTCGGCTGCACCTGCCGCTTTTTGCGTCCGTTTTCTTTGCACAAAAGCGGCACGCCCAATTCTTCTTCCAAAGCCTGAATGATTTTGCTGACCGTCGGCTGCGTCAAATTCAACGCGGAAGCTGTGGCCGAAAAACTTTGCAGGCGGATGAGTTCGGCAAAACAATACAGGCTTTTGAAGTCCATTATTCCTCTAAGGCATGATTATTCGTTTAATAATTCATATTATGCAGAAACCAGGTTTCTATAATCAAGCCTTTCATTCAACACACACCCATATCATGGATTCCCTCACCAGATTTTTTCAGACGGCCTTGCAGCTTGCCATCATCGGCGCAGTATGGGGCGTCTCCGACCTTATCGTCCGCTTCACGCATCTGCCTGTTTCTTCAGGCGTATTAGGCTTGTTCCTCATGCTCGCCCTTTTGGGGCTCGGCATCATCCGCCCGGGCATGGTTGACCGCGGCGCAAAATGGGCATTGGGCGAACTCGTCTTTTTCTTCATCCCCATCATGGTTTCCGTCTTGCAATATCAAGACCTGCTGATGTCCGAAGGTTGGCAGCTGATTTTGACCATCGCCGTCGGCACCGCGCTCGTGATGATCAGCACCGCCCTGACCCTCGATTTCTGCTACCGCTGGAAACGCCGCCTCTACAAAAAACTCCACTCCTAAAAACAGAGAATAAAAATGGACTACACCGCCCTCGCCTGCTTCATCTGGACTTGCTTTGCCTATGTCGTTGCCAAAAAAATCCACCGCAAAAAACCCTTAATGATTTTCTCCCCCGTCGTTACCGTCTCCGTCAGCACCATCCTCCTGCTGCTGGCATTCGGCGTCAATTACGACACCTACCATAAATATACCCAAGGCATCGTCTTCCTGCTCACTCCGGTTACCGTTGCCTTTGCCGTCCCCATTTATGAAAACCGCGAAGTCATCCGCCGCCAACTGCCTATTTTGTCCATCGCCATTATGGTGGGCATGTTTGTCGGCGTAGTCAGCGCATTCCTCATGAGCCATATGTTTCACTTCAACAACGAAGTGACCAACAGCCTGATGGCGCGTTCCATCTCCACGCCGTTTGCCGTCGTCCTCGCCAGCGAAATCCACGGCTCCGCCTCGCTCGTTTCCCTGTTCACCATCATCACTGGCTTTGTCGGCATGATATTCGGCGACCTGTTTTTAGCCTTCACCCGCATCCGTTTCCACACCGCCAACGGCGTGGCATTCGGCAATGCCGCCCACGGCTTCGGCACATCGCGCGCCGGACAACGCCACGAAACCGAAGGCGTGATGGCCAGCCTGACCATGATTTTGGCCGGACTGTTTATGGTATTGTTTGGCCCGACCATGGTGCATTTGGTGGTTTGGATGATGAGTTAGGCTTCGTCCCGATGACCATACACAAAAAGGCCGTCTGAAACATATATTAGTTTCAGACGGCCTTTTATATTATGGAACGATTACAGTTTGAAAATAGAAGCCTCTGCTAAATCATGAATGGTATCCAACGCAGATGAACCTGTACCATTGCTTGAATAGGTCGCATTGTCTGAGGAAAGACCGGCAGAAGAATCAAGAGGATCAGCCTCACCAAACACACGGCTCAAAAGTTCATCGCCATCAAAAGCTTTGGATTCCAATATCGGCTTCGCGGCCGGCTGTGCAGGCTCAAAACCTTCCCACTCACGCGGATCAAGGCGGATGATACGCCCATTATCGTCATGGCCATTATCAGACTCTATTCCTTTTGAAAAGAAGCCATTCCACTCACGCGGATCAAGACGGAAAACATGCTCATTATGACCATGATCGGACTCTACTCCTTTTGAAAAAAAGCCATTCCACTCGCGCGGATCGAGACGGAAGACATGCTCATTATGGCCATTATCCGACCCTATGCCTTTTGAAAAAAAGCCATTCCACTCGCGTGGATCAAGACCGAAAACAAAATCTTTAGAATCAATTTCTGTACCTGGTTGATATACTTTAGCCACGGAAGTCTCCTTAAAAATAAACAGTTGCTGTACCCAATGCCCCATCAGGTCGATGAGAGCCTTTATTCTAAAACAAAGAAAACAGCAGGCAGGGGCCAAAGAGAACAACGGTTCATTAAAACGACAATCGGACTAAAATCTTTTAAAAACAAATAGATATAATTTACATATCATAATCAATAATACATAATCAAATTTCCAGGCTACCCCGCCAATCAGGGGAATCCTTCTTTCCCACTTTCCCCATCATGTCGCAAAAAGGCCGTCTGAAAAATGACTTTCAGACGGCCCTTTCATTTGCTCAAGCCTTATTCTTTAGGCAGGCGCAGGACGGAGACGATGAATCCGCCCCAAATGACGATCAATGCGACAAGCATCATAATAATGGCTGAAGTACTCATTATTCGTCTCCTTCACGTTCGTGTTCATGTTCGTCTTTGACATTGAAGCCCTGACCGTGTTTCCACGGCAAGAATGACAGCAAGACCGACAATACGAGGATGGCGCCCACCATGCCCCAGCCGAAGATATTGAGGAAGCTGTCAGGATAGCCGCTGTAATTCTCTTTTAAGAGGCCGGCAGTATCCTGATAAAGCATATAGCCGAGCATAGCAACGGTAACCACCACGCTGGCAGTCCACACTTTGCCGACACGGATGGAAGACAGCGCGTTCAAGTGATTACGCAGTTCCGGCAGCTTGTTCAACAAGATAATCGCCAAAACGTAAACAAAACCGGAAGCCACAATGCCATAAGTATTGATGAATTTGTCCAATACGTCCAACACAGGCAGGCCAGTGGTCGTACCGAACAGCAAGGTAGAAATAATCGCCATGGGAACGCCTGCAATCATCGTTGCGCTGACACGGCCGATGTTCATTTTGTCTTGAATCGCGGCCACAATCACTTCAACGATGGAAATCATAGAAGTTACCCCCGCAAACACCAGCGAGCCGAAGAACAACACGCCGATCAACGCGCCCATCGGCGCTTGGTTGATGATGGTCGGGAACGCGATAAACGCCAAACCGATACCGTTGGATGCCACTTCGCTGACTTCTTTGCCTGCGGCTTGAGCCATAAAGCCCAATGCGGCAAATACGCCGATACCGGCGAGCAACTCAAAGCTGCTGTTGGCAAAGCCGACAACCAAGCCGGTGCCGCCCAAGTCGGTTTTTTTCTTCAGGTAAGAAGAATAAGTAATCATGATGCCGAAGCAGATAGAGAGCGAGAAGAAGATCTGGCCATATGCGGCTACCCAGACTTTCGGATCCGCCAAACGGCTCCAGTCAGGCGTAAACAAAGCGTCCAAACCTTTTGCCGCACCCGGCAGAGTCAGCGCAATGCCCACCATGATGACAAACATCACCACCAACAAAGGCATGAAGAATGTGGATGCACCGGCTACGCCTTTTTGCACGCCCAAAGCCATAATCGCCAGCGTAAACACCCACACGGCAATAAGCGGACCGGCCACTTTGCCGACAAAATCCAAGCCCAAGTCTTTGGCATCGGCCATTTGCAGGAAGTCTTTGAAGAAGAAGGTCTGCGGATCCGCACCCCATGCCGAAGTCAAAGAATAATAGGCATAGCTTGCCGCCCAGCCGACAATCACGGCGTAGTAGATACAGATGATGACGTTGGTCAGGAAGTTCCACCAACCCATCGGCTCAAACAAACGGCCGAGGCGGCGGAAGGCCAAAGGAGGCGAACCGCGGTAACGATGGCCGATGGCGTAGTCGAGCAGCAACAGCGGAATACCTGCCGTCAACAGCGCAACCAAGTAAGGGAGGACGAAAGCACCGCCGCCGTTGTCGAAGGCGATGTAAGGGAAACGCCAAATGTTGCCTAAGCCTACGGCCGAGCCGATGGCGGCAAACATAAAGGCACGGCGACTGCTAAACGTCGCGCGTTCGCTGGATTGAGAATTTGACACGATGAACCTCTTAAAAATCGAGTGTCGTCAAGGCCTCCCGGCCTTGCGCGTATATATTTAGAAATCAGGTCGGACAAACCGGCCGGTTAAAATAGATATTCGGACAAGGATAATATCCGGTATTTAAAGAATGCACCGCTTATGACCATGCAAACATAATCTGACCTTATCGTAAAAAAATTTAACACTGTTGGCAAGTCAGTATTGCATTAAAATCGCAAGGAAAATCTTCATGCACTACGACTAAAATCTTCATACACTTCTTTATATACAAGCCAAACGCAACACCCAAGCCCCGTTTTTCCCTCCTCTTCCCACTGACAACCGCCCTCTCCGCAAACCGCCTTTCCCTTATCCCGTAAGGAAAAGCGGCAACCCAACGCATTCAAATCCCCCGTCATCAAAATGTTTCAGACGGCCTGTTTTCCTTCCGTCCAATCCGGGCCGTCTGAAAATTTCACTGTTGCATGTTGTAATCAAGAAACCGTCCCAAAATTCCGTTTAATATAAACAAAAACAATCCGCCTTTTCCCGTTTTCTTCATTACCATGATTTAAAACAGACATAAAACACCAAAATATGAAATTAATAAAAATAAAATTTCAAAAAATATTAAACAACATTAAATTTAAACCTGTATTTCTACTCTAATCATCTACAATCAAAAATAATCAAACCAAAAAATTTCAATAAAACATTAATTACACAGCACTACATTTTTGCTATAATTGCCGCCATTCAATCCACAACCCAAACCCAAAAGAAGAGGAAAAGCCATGGGTATCAAAGTTGCCATCAACGGTTACGGCCGTATCGGCCGCCAAGTAGTGCGCGCTATTTTTGACTACAAACTGCAAGACCAACTCGACATCGTTGCCATCAATGCCAGCGGCAGCATCGAGACCAACGCTCACCTGACTAAATTCGACACTGTTCACGGCCGCTTTGACGCCGATGTTTCCCATGATGAAAAACACCTCATCATCAACGGTAAAAAAATCCCTTACTTCTCCACCCGCAACCCAGCCGAATTGCCATGGGGCGAATTGGGCGTTGACCTGGTAATGGAATGTACCGGCGCATTTACCAGCAAAGAGAAAGCCAAAATCCACTTGGAAAGCGGCGCGAAAAAAGTGCTGATTTCCGCTCCCGGCGGCGATGACGTTGACGCAACCATCGTTTACGGCGTAAACGACGACGTGATTACCGACGACATGACCGTTATCTCCAACGCGTCTTGTACCACCAACTGCTTGGCACCTGTGGCCAAAGTGTTGAACGAAAACATCGGTATCGTAAACGGCGTGATGACCACCATCCACGCGCTGACCAACGACCAAACCGTAACCGACGTACGCCACAAAGACCTGCGCCGTGCGCGTAGCGGCGTGGAAAACATGATTCCGACCAAAACCGGCGCAGCAAAAGCCGTCGGCTTGGTATTGCCTGCCCTCAAAGGTAAACTCGACGGCCTCGCCATCCGCGTACCGACCGTCAACGTTTCCCTGGTTGACCTGAGCTTCCAAGCAAGCCGTGAGACTTCTGTCGAAGAAATCAACGCGCTGATGAAAGCCGCTTCCGAAGAAGGCCGTCTGAAAGGCGTTTTGGGTTATAACACCCTGCCGCTGGTTTCTATGGACTTCAACCACACCACCCAAGCCAGCACATTCGACTCTACGCTGACCAAAGTAACCGAAGGCAAAATGGTTAAAGTGTTCGCATGGTACGACAACGAGTGGGGCTTCAGCTGCCAAATGCTGAACACCGCGCGCCGTATGTTCGGTTTGGAAGTACGTCCGTTCTAATCGGCTTCCAACACAAAGGCCGTCTGAAACATCTTTTCAGACGGCCTTTTGTATTTCCTTTAAAATATCGCATTCCCATTTATTTTCAGACGGCCTCTTCATGTTTCCCAACGAATCCGCCCCCAATCTGCTGCAAGGCTTAAACCCCGAACAACTTTCCGCCGTAACCTGGCCGCCGCAATCCGCCCTCGTTTTGGCAGGCGCGGGCAGCGGCAAAACGCGCGTGCTGACCACGCGTATCGCATGGCTTTTGCAAAGCGGACAAGCCAGCGTGCACAGCATTATGGCGGTAACGTTTACCAACAAAGCCGCCAAAGAAATGCAGACACGTTTGGGCGCGATGATTCCCGTCAACGTCCGCGCCATGTGGCTCGGCACGTTCCACGGCCTCTGCCACCGCTTTTTACGCCTACACCACCGCGACGCAGGCCTGCCCTCTTCCTTCCAAATCCTCGACAGCGGTGACCAGCTTTCCCTGATCAAACGCCTGCTCAAAAGCCTCAACATCGCCGAAGAAATCATCGCGCCGCGTTCGCTGCAAGGCTTTATCAACGCGCAAAAAGAATCCGGCTTGCGCGCTTCCGTCTTGAGCGCGCCCGATCCGCACACACGCCGCATGATTGAGTGCTACGCCGAATACGACAAAATCTGCCAACGCGAAGGCGTGGTCGATTTTGCCGAACTCATGCTCCGCAGCTACGAAATGCTGCAAAACAACGAAATCCTGCGCCAACACTACCAAAACCGCTTCAATCA
Organism: Neisseria sp. P0019.S002; assembly: GCF_051957155.1. NCBI lineage: Bacteria > Pseudomonadati > Pseudomonadota > Betaproteobacteria > Neisseriales > Neisseriaceae > Neisseria > Neisseria sp. P0019.S002. The sequence goes on along the minus strand of NZ_JBQCWS010000002.1, from coordinate 252,745 downwards.
CATTCTGGTCGACGAGTTCCAAGACACCAACAAGCTGCAATACGCCTGGCTGAAACTGATTGCCGGCAACCACGCCGCCGTCTTTGCCGTCGGCGACGACGACCAAAGCATTTACCGATTCCGCGGCGCAAACGTCGGCAACATGACTGCGCTGATGGAAGAATTCCACATCGACGCGCCCGTCAAACTCGAACAAAACTACCGCTCCGTCGGCAACATCCTCGCCGCCGCCAACGCCGTCATTGAAAACAACGACGAACGCCTCGGCAAAAACCTGCGCACCGACGCAGAAGCAGGCGACAAAATCCGCTACTACTCCGCCTTTACCGACCTCGAAGAAGCCCAATTCATCGTGGACGAAACCAAAGCCCTCGAACGCGAAGGCTGGGATTTGGACGAAATCGCCGTCCTCTACCGCAGCAACGCCCAATCGCGCGTTATCGAACAAAGCCTGTTCCGCAGCGGCATCCCCTACAAAATCTACGGCGGCCTGCGCTTTTACGAACGCCAAGAAATCAAACACGCCCTCGCCTACCTGCGCCTCGCCGTCAACCCCGACGACGACAACGCCCTCTTGCGCGTGATTAACTTCCCACCGCGCGGCATCGGCGCACGCACCATCGAAAACCTTCAGACGGCCTCAAACGAACAAGGCATCACCCTCTGGCAGGCAGCCTGCAACGCCGGCGCAAAAGCCACCAAAATCGCCGCCTTCGTCCGCCTGATTGAAGCCCTGCGCAACCAAGTCGGACAAATGCCCCTGTCCGAAATCATCGTCGGCATCCTCAAAGACAGCGGCCTGACCGAACACTACCGAACCCAAAAAGGCGACAACCAAGACCGCCTCGACAACCTCGACGAACTCGTCAACGCCGCCATCGAGTTCAAACCCGAAGACAGCAACTTCGAAACCCTGCCCGACAACATTTCAGACGACCCCGCCTTCCCCATCCTCGCTTTCTTGAGCAACGCCGCCCTCGAATCCGGCGAAAACCAAGCAGGCGCAGGCGAAAAAGCCGTACAACTGATGACCGTCCACGCCTCCAAAGGCTTGGAATTCAACGCCGTCTTCCTCACCGGCATGGAAGAAGGCCGCTTCCCCAGCGAAATGAGCCTTGCCGAACGCGGCGGCCTCGAAGAAGAACGCCGCCTCATGTACGTCGCCATCACCCGCGCTCGCAAACGCCTCTACATCACCATGGCGCAGCAACGCATGCTGCACGGACAAACCCAATTCGGCATCGTCTCCCGCTTCGTCGAAGAAATCCCGCCCGAAGTATTGCACTACCTGTCCGTCAAAAAACCCACCTACGACAGCTACGGCAGCCCGCGCCCAACCGCCGCGTCCAAAGACAAAATCATCGACGACTACAAACAGCCGCAAACCTACGCAGGCTTCCGCATCGGCCAAAACGTCCGCCACGCCAAATTCGGCACCGGCGTCATCATCGATGCCGTGGACAAAGGCGAATCCGCCCGACTGACCATCAACTTCGGCAAACAGGGCGTGAAAGAGTTAGACACCAAGTTTGCGAAATTGGAAGAGATGTAGAAATTAGAAGGCTTGGAATGATAAAGGCCGTCTGAAACTCGTAGCATGGGCTTTGCCCACGAATCAAACCCAAAATTTCAGACGGCCTCTTTTACCCAACATTATCGTGGGCAAAGCCCACGCTACAATGTACTCCGACGAATCAAAAGGCCGTCTGAAAACGGGAGGAGCAATTTTGCCGAAACTTCCGCCGTCATTCCCGCGCAGGTGGGAATCCAGACTTCGGCATTTCGGGAACATTTCAAGACTGCTGCAATTTCAAACTTCTGGATTCCCGCCTGCGCGGGAATGACGGCGGTAGGTTAGCTTCTATGCTTGAGAGGGGCGACTGTATCTACGGCTTAGGTTAGTGGATTACTTTTTTAAGTCAATCCAATGATGATGATTAATTCAGAGAAAAACAATGGAACGAACATACAAGAAAATAGACATGGAAACCGCAGTATCCATGCTGAAAGACCATCAGTTATGGCTTTCAAGTGGTGGCAAAGAAGGTAAACAAGCTGTTTTTACGGGATATGATTTAAGCAGTTTAGATTCAGATTATGCAGAGGCAAGATATGTAGTTCCTCCTTTTTGGGAGAAGAATCTTTCGAAAATAAATTTGAGTTACTCAAATTTGAGTGGATTGAGCTTTAGGGAAGTAAATCTGAGTCAAGCTGATTTTCGCGGTGCAAATTTGAAAAATACTCGTTTTTATTGGGCAAATTTATTCGAAGCAGATTTCAGCGGAGCAGATATTAGTGAAGCAAATATTGAAGGAAGCTCACTGGTCCAAGCAAATTTGACGAAAGCAAATCTTTTTAAAACAGACATAACCTATTCATATCTCAAAGATGCAAATCTTCAAGATGCAAACTGTCAAGAAACGAATTTCCGGAGCACACAATTGCAAGGGGCAAACTTGCACGGGGCTAATTTTTATGGTGCAAACTTTTTGGGCACAACCATAGAAGAAAATCAATTAACTCATATCAGATTTGCAGAAAATATAGAGTTTTCTTTTGCTGGGGCAGACATTGTTTCTCTGCAAGCCCAAGAATCTTCAGTTGATGAAGAAATTAGGCAATTGAAGGAAAAATTAAAACAAGTTGAATCCAAATCAAAATCAGATAGTCAAAACAATCAGATAGAAAACGACCAATTGAGGAGTCAGCTTGAACAGAAAGAAGAAGAGAAAAACCGGATTTCAGAAAGATTAAAAAAGCTAGAAAAAGAATTGGATGTATTGAAAAAAGAGCGAAACCAACGGATTCAGGATGCCAAGAGTTCACTAGCCAATGCCTTAATAAACACCGACAACCAAATCAAAAATAACGAAAATACAGCCTGTTTGTTCAAATGGTCGGGCATTATTCTGTTTGGTATTGCCATAATTCTAATCATAGTCTTCAGTCAATTCGTTTTATGCCACTCTGAATTTTTTGTTGAGAAAAAAATGAACATCCTGTTTTACACATTCCCTATCATTACCTTCATGCTGATCGGCACCACCTGTCTGCGACATCAGAAAAATCTGTTGGCAGAAATCCGCCATTTTTCCAATATGAAACACCAAATCGAGCTGTATAGCGGTTTGCTTGAAGCCTCTCAGCATGCTGCCGCCAGCTTCAATAATCCGGAAAAAGCGGATGAATATGTGCAGGAAACCTTTACCCAAATCCGCAATCGTCTGCTCAATAGTCAATATTTGCCTGATCATTCATCGGCAGACAATCAGTCGGACAATGATTTCGGATCAGACAAGGTAATTGATCTACTAAGTAAAATTGCCGATTTATCCGGCAAAAAATCTATATAGAAATCCTCGTTGCCCACATACCTTCGTTAATCGGCTGCGTACACCAGCCTGATTTTTGCAGGTTAAGCTAAACGCTGAATTTATCGGCAATCAGGCTAAACTGTATATCTGCCAAAATATAAGGCCGTCTGAAAACTAAATGGGTTTTCAGACGGCCTAAAATCTTTATTATCTCACGTTCCAAATCATGTATTAGGTAAAACTTGCAGTCCCATGGATTAGATTCTCAACCGATATTCTGGGGACAATCAGGCAAATAAAAGTCGTTAACTGCTCAATACATCGCCCTTCTTCGTCAAAACATATTGATAAACTTCTTCTACCGTAGCCTCGTCATAGCTTTTGCCAAAGCGTTTTTTGTAGCCCAGTTCGTATAGTTTCACATGATGCCCTTCCGGGATTTCGACGCCCACATTTTCCAAACACGATTTGGCGCAATGCAGATGACAGCCGTCAATAACCAACATCGGCCGTCCGGACTGCGCTTTGCGCACCAACGGCGCGACTTTGCCGCCCACACCGGAAATGCACGACATTTCAAATTCTCCGGCATGGTCGAGCGCCACGGCAGTGTTGTTGGCCAGCTGCGCCACATCGGAGCATCCGGAACAAGAATAAATTAAGGGAAGCTCATTGCGGTTAGGCATTTTCTATTTCCTTCGGTAGCGGTTTTTATCTTTATGTGTCCACCCATGGTCAGTCTATCGGACGCATCATGCGTGGTATGCGAATATTCGGGTTGCACCCGTTTTCGTTTTTTCAGACGGCCTACGGCTTATCCATTTATATATTAAAAGGCATCATAACTCAATACGATTAGACATTCTAGAACAAAGCAGATTGCACCTTCTAAAAAATAAAGGCCGTCTGAAAACAGATAACGCTGCTTTTTCAGACGGCCTTTTCCTTTGGAGATTAATAATTAGGCTTTAGGTTCGCCATCATTCTCTGCTTTGGGCGGAACGGGTGCAAACCAGCCGACCAGAAGCAGCAGCAGGCCAACGATGATGAAGGAGGCAATGCGCTCGATACCGCCGCTGTTGGAAAGCTCGATCAGGAAGAGTTTGACGACCACGATGCCCATCAGCGTCGCGCCTGTCATCCAGTAGGAACGCTGTTTGCGGCGGTTGCCGAGTACCATCAAGATGATGGCGGTTACTGCCCAAACGACGGAGAGGCTGGCTTGCAGGCCGAAGGATTGGAGCATGATGTCAAGACGCCAAGTGATGCCGTCGTAGAAATGCCATACGCGCATCACGCCCGCGCTAATCAGCATAAATGCCAAGGCGGAAACTGTGGTTGCCGTGGTACGGCGAAGGTCGGACGGTAAGGCTTCGGGCAGGGATTTCAGTGCAAACCAAAGCATGCCGGCGCTGGCAAGTTCCAATGGGTTAAGCACGGGAATATACGGCAACGGCGAAGGTTGGAACGGCGTGGAGAAGTTGGTCCACAGCATCCAACAGGCGGCAGCAAGGGCGCACAACGGCATAGCAAAATGCTGATAAATGGCTTGATGCCGTCTGAAAAATTCGCGTTGGCGCTGCGTATGGAAAACAATCCACATCGCCAAAGGCACAACCAGCCATGAGAGCTGCGACCAAACGCCGGAGAGAAGGCTGCCGACATACAGCGCGGTCCAAAGCGTCCAAAGTACGCCGAGTATCGTGATATTGAGTTTGTGCAACCAAATCAGATCATGGCGCGGATAGTTGTTCAGAATAATGAAGTTCAACACGGTGGCGGCCACAAGCGGCAAGGCTGCGGCGGCTGTCCATGCGTGTTCGGTATGATAGAAGACGAAATGCAGGGCAAACACGGGCAGGAATGCCAAGTTTGCCTGCAGCAACTCTTCCCATTTCAAACGTTTGGCAAACAGCAGCAAGCCGGCAAATATCGGCCACATCCACAACTCGATAAACAGGGTTTCCTCGCCTGTCCATTGCATATAGAGGGCGTAGCTGCCTGTCGCCAACGCAGTAAGCAGGATGATCCAGCCTGAAACCTGCGCAAAGTAAACCTCGTTTCCTTCCGGCTTTTCGCTTGTAACCGGTACGCGCGGATATTGCAGCGCGTAAGCAGCCGCAAAAAGCAAAGGCGTAGCGGCAATAAGGTACTGATGGCTCAGGAAGCCTTGGGATTCATAAATGATGCTGGATTGCAGCAACAGGGCGAACAATACATTGCCCAAGACAAATGTGATGAACACATTCGGCTCATATTTGCGCCGGCAGAATGCCCACGCCGCCGCCAAAGCAGAGAGAGCGACAATGCTGCCTTGGTCGGCCAAGAAAAGCAAAGGCAAAATAGAGATGTACAGCAAGGCGGCAGACAACACGGCCGTCTGAACGGATTTTTCCCATTGCGCCGAACCTTCGCGACGCGAGAAATACCACAGCAAGTAAATCGCCGCTCCGCCAAGCAACACCACAACCGTCGTAAACCACTGCCCTTCCAGAACGGTATCCGTGCCGAAGCCCTGATAATTGCCCAGCTGAATCAGCGCCGCCAAGAGATAAACCATCAGCGCACCCAAACGGATATGCGGACGCTGTTGGCGCAAACCGAAGAAATAAACCAGTGCGGATTCGGCACTCCACAGGATAACCGTATTGCTCGGTTCAAAATAAAGCGGAACGGCAATCGTGAGGAACAATACCGCCAACGCAAAAAACGCCTGACGCAAAATATACAAACCCTGCTGACGTTTCAGCAGCAGCGCGGCCAGTCCGTAAACAGCGGCAAAACCCAATGCGGAAAGTGCATCCGCAGACGGCCAATGCTCCACCATGCGGTATTGCAGGCCGAACGCTGCCGCCATCGTGCCAAACAATAAAGTATGGTCGAGGACATGCACGCGCAGGCCATATGTGTAAATACTGTTGCCAATCTCCTCTAAAGTCGCATTGTCGGCAATCGGCGTAACGCTGTCTTCGCTGTTTTCCGTCAGCTTACGGCGTGCGAACAGATACGCGATAAAGGTATAGAGCAGCCAGAGGTAAATCAGAAAAGGCTCGGTAGTGGCGAAATGTTGCGGCGTATAACTTCGCATGCCCCACAGCGCGGCAATGGCAAAAGTAGCGACAAAACCCGTCAGGTTCAGCGGACGCCATGCCTTAAACCACGCAATCGCGGCCACACCGGCATTGAGCAGGGCGAGATAAGAAAACAGCACCAAATAATTGCCGCTGCCATCTGAAGTCAACAAAGGCGCGGCCATACCGCCGATTAAAGCAACCTGCGCCATAATCTGCGCATTCTGCCTTACCGCCAACCACGCCATCAGCACAACCATCGCCACCATCAGCCCGAACACGACCGACACAGGCAGCAGCGGATGTAGTTTCAACGCCGCCAACGCCGTCAAATACATCACCGCCACGCCGAAACCCTGCAACACCAAGCCATACTCACGCTTACGGCTTTGCAGCTTCCAGCCGCCGACCACCGCCGCCAAACCCGCGCCTGCCACAGTCAGATAACGCAGCTCCACCGGCACATGAACCCGCTCGGAGGCATAGCGCAGCAAAAACGCCAAACCGAGGAACAGCACCACAATACCGGTTTTCAACAGCGGATTACCGCGCAAGAACCAAGCGACAATCGGATTATCGGAAAACTTATACTCTCCGCCTTCCACCTTATCTTTATGGATAACGAATTGACGCGATGGCGCTTCTTCGCTTTCAGACGGCATCGAAGCAACAACAGCCTCTTCCTTAGGCAGCTCTTCTTGTTCAGCAGCAACCGGAGCAACCGCCTCGACAACTTCTTCCACAACAGGCTCAGACGAAGCAGCAGCCTTGGCAGAAACAGGATTAATAGGTATAGAAAAAGAAGGAGCAAATGCCTCTTCAATTTTCTGCTTAACAGGCGCAGCTTCCGCCTCAGGCTCAACCCGAACATGAAGCGGCTCAGAGGCCGTCTGAACATCTGCAGCAGGCCGAGCCTCAAGCCCCTGCCCTACCTTCGCCTCATCACGGACAGCCTCATACTCCAACACCGACAAACGCTGTTTCAGCAGCTCGATTTCCTGCTCCAGCTTCTGCATCCTGTCGCCTGCCGTAGCAGATTCAGCCAAACGCTCTTCTTGGCGTTGTTTGGCGATTGACCAAGCAACCAGCCAAAACAACGACCCAATAATCACGCCCGTGGTCATCTCATCAAGAAAATAGCCGATAATAATAGGAATAAGCAGGCCGAAAAACTGCATGAAACACCTGTTTGATAACAATAAGAATATGCCGATTGTAACACCGGCAACATTGTTCATGAAAAAAAGAGATAAAAGGCCGAGAATAAAAGCATACGGCGAATAGAATATAGAGAACTAGCATATAAAAAGGCCGTCTGAAAATGTTTAGGGATTTTCAGACGGCCTAATATTATTGTCAGGTTACTTGAGCAACTACTTATTGAACCTTAAGACTCTTCACGAGGATACCCGTTGCTATAAGCCTTCTCAAACCATTCTTGAGCCAGCGTGTCATCCTGTTGAAAACCTTGGCCAAGTTTATACTTAATGCCCAAACGAAACTGAGCCGATGCAACTCCCTGCTCTGCCGCTTTACGATACCAATAAATCGCCAACACATCATTTTGCGTCACGCCTACTCCATCATTGTACATCTGAGCCAATTGAAACTGAGCATCGGCATGCCCTTGTTCCGCCAATTTACGAAATAAAGACAGTGCCTGCTTATAATCAATACCAAAAGAAGGATCCCATTGATCTACACTTCCACCATATCGATACTGAAAGCCTAATTTGTATTGAGCCTCTATATCCCCTTCACTCGCCATGCGAGAATACATCATGAACAAGTGCCATCGAGGCTCACTATATGGTCCACCTTTAATAAACCATTCTTCTGCCTGTTTATAGTCTTGAGGAACACCTATTCCATACTCGTACATTGTTCCTATTTGGCAATCAGCAGGGCCATATCCCTGGCTACTGGCAAGACGATACCAATACAATGCCTGTTCATAATCTGACAGCTTCAAATACAGCTTTCCCAAAGAAAATTTAGTTCTCCCATCTCCATTCTCTGCCTTTGCATGCAGCCATTGTTTCAACAGTTCATAGTCCCTGTTAGTCAAAAACCTTGAATACTCCATTATCAAAAGACATTGCGCATCAAGATGCCCCTGCTCTGCCGCCTTCATATACCAATGCACTGCCTTTCGATAATCTTTAGGCTCTTTATTACAACATAACCCAGCTAATTCATATTGAGCCTGGACATTTCCTTCTTCTGCCAACTGAGTAATAGCTTGAATAGAATCAGGCGCAGTTTTTTTACCTACACTCCGTCGTATAAGTTTGAAAAAAACAATGACGACAACTATTAAAAAACAAGCGAGTAACAATTTCATCTAATGTTCCCAATCCTATTCATTTTTTTCTTTTCGATACCATAACTATTTTTTAATTACACCCATTGAAATAGTGGCTGCCATTAAATCAAATTCTTAAAATCTAGTAATGCTGAATATAACATCGTCTGAAAACCTTGAAAGGTTTTCAGACGACCTTGGATATGTTTGAATTCAAATACTTTTGATATTATTGCAACTTTTATCGAAATTGAAGTATTCGACCTCCGACTACTAGCTTAACATTACCCTTTTTCATAATTTGAAGATTATCAAACCATATATCAATAAAGTCTTTCTGGTAATTTTTTATTGATAAAATATCACATATATTTTTTACAGAGCCAGAATATTCCTCACCCAAATTATAGTCTTCTAATATTAAATCTATACAGTCTCTAGAATAGTTATAATCTGATTGAGCATATTCAACTAAATATCCATAAAATGAATTTATTATTTTATCAATACCTAACGATATACTTTGTTCATCAGTGATTAATTTATCTGTTTTCACCTGCATGATACCTAGCGTTATTTCCCTAGGGCTATGCTTAGCTACAAAATTTTCAATCAATCTAGCATTCTTTGGTCTATTAAAATCTTCAAATATCATTATAGAATAAACAACCAATTGAAGAAACTTAAGATTATTAATTCTAAAATCATTATTGTTTGTATCCCATTCTTTTGCAATCTCTACCTTTTTATAAATATTTTCTAAGCCATCCTCAAGATTAGATTTAATGCATTTACCATACAAAGAGATAAAATTCTTATATTTAATAGCTATATATTTTGAGATTCTTTCTTTTTTCTTAGCTTCGGGCAATTCAATTTTATTTATGATATTAAATATAAATAAACCAATTATTATCCATAACTCATTAGAAATAGTATTAAAATCTGGAATCAATGGTTTTTTAGGTAAGATTAACTTAATGTATACAAAATAACTAACAATACTAATAGTAATTGCATAAAATATCTGCAGCTTCCAATCTAGGATATGCAGTCTACCCATGAACAAATTAATAAATGATCTTAATAAAACAGAGTAAATAGTAACTATATAAATATTTTCTGTAAATCTATCGAGCTGAAAACTATAAAGAATTGCAGATATTAAAATAATAAAAATTGCAGGAGTAAGTACCTTTAGAGAAAAATTAAAAGCAGCAGAGTCCTCTCTATCTACAATAAAATCAATTTTGTGATAGCCAAGAGAATAAGAATGTTTACCCAACCAATTTGATATAAAAAATAATGCAATTGCTAAAATAGGATAGATAATTACATACAATAAGACATTCATAGAAAAATTCTTTCTTATTCAAAATAATAAATTTATAGTTTATCAATGCGCCTCTTCCCAATTCATCCCCACGCCCACTTCTGCCACCAGCGGCACGTTCAACATCCCCTCATCCACTTTTGCCATAATCTGCGGCAGTTTTTCTTTGACCAAATCCAGCTCTGCTTCGGGTACTTCCAACACCAATTCGTCATGCACCTGCATGATCAGTTTGCTTTGCAGGCCATCTGAAACCAGCCAGCGGGATACGTCTATCATGGCGCGTTTGATGAGGTCGGACGCTGTACCCTGCATAGGGGCGTTGATGGCGGCGCGTTCGGCTCCGGCGCGGGCGTTGGCGTTTTTGTTGTGGATGTCGGGCAGGTAGAGGCGGCGGCCGAACAGGGTTTCGACGAAACCTTGGGCGGCGGCTTGTTCTTTGGTGCGCTGCATGTATTCGGCGACGCCGGGGTAGCGGGCAAAGTAGCGGTCGATAAAGTTTTTGGCGGAGATGTTGTCTATGCCCAGCGATTTGGCGAGGCCGTATTGGCCCATGCCGTAGATCAGGCCGAAGTTGATGGTTTTGGCGTAGCGACGTTGTTCGGACGAGACGTTTTCGGGGGCGATGCCGAATACTTCGGCGGCGGTGCGGCGGTGTACGTCTTCTCCGTTTTGGAACGCGGCGATGAGGGTTTTGTCGCCGGAGAGGTGCGCCATGATGCGCAGCTCGATTTGGGAGTAGTCGGCGGAAACGATGACGCTGCCTTGCGGTGCGGTAAAGGCGCGGCGCACGCGGCGGCCTTCGGCGGTGCGGATGGGGATGTTTTGCAGGTTGGGGTTATTGCTGGCGAGGCGGCCGGTAATGGCGACGGCTTGGGCGTAGGTGGTATGCACGCGACCGTCTTTGGGGGAAATCATTTCGGGCAGTTTGTCGGTGTAGGTGGATTTGAGTTTCGCCAGGCTGCGGTTTTGCAGGATGATTTTGGGCAGGGGGTAGTCGGGCGCGAGCTGTTCGAGCACGGCTTCGTTGGTGGAAATGCCGCCTTTGGCGGTTTTTTTCAGACCTTTGGTGGGGATGCCCATTTTGTCGAACAGGATTTCTTGAAGCTGTTTGGGCGAATTGAGGTTGAACGGCTGGCCTGCGGCGGCGTAGGCTTCTTGTTCGAGCTTCATCAGCTCGGCGCCGAGTTCCGCGCTTTGGCGGGCGAGTTCGGCGCGGTCGATTTGCACGCCGTTGCGTTCCATTTCAAACAATACTTGCGCGACGGGCAGCTCCATTTTTTCATACATTTCAAGCTGTTTGGCGTCCATCTGCGCGCGCAGGTGCGCTTCGAGGCGCAGGGCGAAATCTGCGTCTTGGGCGGCGTATTCGGTCGCCTGCTCAATGGCGACGTCGGCAAAACCGATTTGCTTCGCGCCTTTGCCGCACAGCGATTCGTAGGTAATGGTTTCCAAGCCCAGCCAGCGTTCGGACAATTCGTCCAAACCGTGTCCGAGATGGCTCTCTATGATGTAGGAAGCGAGCATAGCGTCGCCGGTAATGCCGTTTAGGGCGATCTCGTAGTTGGCGAAAACGTGTTGATCATATTTGAGGTTTTGCCCGATTTTTTTCAGAGCAGGATTTTCCAAATGCGGCTTCAGACGGCCTAATACGTCTTGCAAATCAAGTTGTTCGGGTGCGGCAGTCAGGCTGTGTCCTACGGGGATATAAACCGCTTCACCTGCTTGGAACGCAATGCTGATGCCAACCAGCGCGGCATTCATCGCGTCTAATGACGTGGTTTCCGTATCGATGCCGATTGTGTCCGCCTGAGCCAGTTTGTCCAACAAGGCGGCAAACTGTGCTTCGGTGGTAACGGCTTGATAATCCAGTTTCTCAGGGGCTGGGGCAAGTTCGGGTTGTTTTTCCGGCTGTGTTTCCATCGCCAATGCGGCCTGTTCGCCGATATGCTCGCTGCCGAATAAATCTGTGTTTTGCGCTTCGTGCATACGGCTCTCTGCCTCTTTCAACCAAGTACGGAAACCCCAGCGTTTGAAATCAACAACCAGCTGCGCCCATTTAGGCGTAGTGCGGCGCAGGCTTTCAAGGCCGTCTGAAAGCTCGGTGTGCAAGTCCACATCGGTTTTAATCGTTACCAAGTCATACGACAGCGGCAGTTGGGGCAGCGCGGCTTGCAGGTTTTCACCAACCTTGCCCTTGATTTCCGCAGCGTGTTCCATCACACCAGCCAGCGAGCCGTAGGCTTCCAGCCACTTCACCGCGGTTTTCGGGCCGCACTTCTCCACGCCCGGCACGTTGTCCACCTTGTCGCCCATCAGCGCGAGATAATCGCGGATTTGGTCGGGGCGCACGCCGAATTTCTCCTTCACGCCTTCAATGTCCAGCGTCTCGCCGCTCATCGTGTTCACCAGCGTTACGCGCTCGTTCACCAACTGCGCCATGTCCTTATCGCCGGTAGATACCACCACGTTCCACCCTGCTTCGCTAGCCATCTTAGCCAAAGTGCCGATAACGTCGTCCGCTTCCACCTGCGGAATCACCAATACCGGCCAGCCCATCAGGCGCACCAAATCCGGCAAGGCTTCCGCCTGCGGGCGCAAATCGTCCGGCATCGGCGGACGCGTCGCCTTATAGTCGGGAAACATCTCGTGGCGGAAATTCTTACCCTTAGCATCAAACACCACCGCGCAATAGTCGTGCACATAATCCGCACGCAGCCGGCGCAGCATATTCAACACGCCATACATCGCCCCAGTCGGCGCACCGTCGGGCGCGGACAAATTCTGCCCCATAGCATGATAGGCGCGGTAAAGATAAGAAGAGCCGTCAACGAGAAGGAGTGTGGGTTTGTTGGACATGGGGAACCTGCTGTGTGTATGAAAATAATGTACGGATTATAAAGGAAAAGGCCGTCTGAAAACCGAAAATCAAGTTTCAGACGGCCTGATGTTTACATAAATATACGGTTTTAAGTATTGCGCCTCAGAACCCCATCTTGTATATTTGTATTCAAATGAATACAAACCAAAGCAAACGAATATGAATGCAACGAACCGTATCCCAATTAGTGTGCGCATCACTCAGGAAGATGCTGATTTTATTGCCGAACTAAAAATCGAAGGTGCGAATACGCCGTCTGAAAAAATCCGCGAATTGCTCAAGCTGGCGCGCTTGGCGCATACGCAGACACGCGATTACGGCTCTGCACTGACGGCGCAGGAGCAGTTTTTCCAAGCGGCAAAACACGAAATCTTGCACGCTGAAAAACAGGCTGGAGTGCATTCGCATATCGTGGCGAGGTTGTTTGAACAACTGCCCGATTTAGGCGCAACGCTCGCCGCCGACTTGCCCGAAGAAGCCGATCTCGACGATTTGAAAAAATACGAACGCGAACTGATGTGGCGCATCGTCCGCCTGACTGACAGCATCTTGCAACTCGCCGTAACAGGCAAAGGTGCGGCATACGACGACAGCGTTCTGCAACAGCTTGAAAACACTTTGAAACTGGCAAAGATTGTGCAGCAGGCAAATGAAGTTTAAGACTGCCGCCATACCAAATGAAACAAACACATTTTAGTGAAAGGAAAATCCAAATGAGCGAAACCCTATCCCGCCGAGTAGGCCGTCTGGTGAGCGGCGGTTTTCATGCCCTGATTGATGCGGCAGAAAACCTCGCGCCTGAAGCGGTAATGAACGAAAGCATCCGCGAAATTGAGCGTGCAGTAGATGAAGTGCGTGCAGAATTGGGCAAAGTGTTGGCACAGAAACATCTTGCCGCCAAGAAAATGGCCGACGAAAGCAACCGCCACGAAGCCATCGATGCCAATCTGCAAGCTGCCGTAGATGCCGGTCGCGATGACCTTGCCGAAGCAGGTATCGCCGAACAGATGGACATCGAAGCGCGTCTGCCTGTTTTGGAAAACACCATCGCCGATTGTTCCGCACAAGAAAAAGAGCTCGAAGGCTTTATCGCAGCCCTGCAGGCGAAAAAACGCGAGATGCAGCAGCAGTTGCAAGACTGGCGTGCTGCACAGCAAAGCATGGGTACAGGTAAAACAGCCGGCGGCAACGGCAGCGACCTCAACCGCATTGCCCGTGATGCTGAAAAAAGCGGCAATGCCTTCGACCGTGTGATGGGTCGCCAAAACTCGGTACACAGCAGCACTGATGCGGCGCAGTTAGCCAAGCTGAAAGAACTGGAAGACTTAAGCCGCAACAACCGCATTGCCGAAAGATTGGCAGCATTGAAAGCAGGGAAATAAGATGAATTTTGTTAATAAGATTTATGAGCTTGCTGATCAGATTGCTTACTACCATAAGATGTTGAATCACCATGCTGCATGGTTGCTGTTATCAACTATCGCGGTTTGGTCTCTTAGTGATAATCACCCCATACCCGCAATAGTTGCTGCTATTTTAATCATGGGATTCTATGCTGTTATTATTATGAATGACGTGAAGGCAAAATATGGAGACAAATTAATTGCAGATGGATGGAAAGTTTCTATTAAAAAAGCCATAAAATTGTTAAAAACCGAAATCTTGGAAAACTGTGACAAACAAGAGCAGCAAAAACTCTTAGATTTATTGGAGAAGAAGTGCCTAACTCAAATAAAATTTAAAAACTTCTTCAAGCACCGTTTATTTTGGATTGCATATATCTTTTGGGGATGGATGCTTTTAGATTTACTTAGATGAAATAGATAAAATCCAAATAAACCCCACCAACATTAAAAATGTATTATTCCAAATACAACTCCAATAAAGAAAAAATTAAAAAGAATAAGGAAATGCAATATGTGGAATTTAATCAACGCCCCCGAAACTGAAATCTTCGGCATTGCCATTGCGCTGATGGTTTTGCTCGGTGTGTTGGAAGTCATTTCCATGCTGGCAGGCGGTATCAGCGACTGGTTGGACAACCTGTTACCCGACAGTCTGACCGAAACCGCGCACGCCGAAGTCGGATTGGATGTGGCGGATGCAGGCATATTCGTGCGTTTCCTGAGCTGGCTGTATGTCGGACGTATCCCGGTGTTGATGTTGATGGTGGTATTTCTTGCCGTATACGGACTGACGGGTTATCTGTTTCAGACGGCCTTTGCCACTGTATTCGGCAGTTATCTGAATGGCACGCTGGCAGCAGTCATCGTCTGGTTTCTTTCTCTGCCCTTAGTACGAGTAACGGCTAGCGGTTTATACAAAATTATGCCGAAAGATGAAACCACTGCCGTTTCGCAGGAAAGTTTAATCGGGCGCGTCGGCACAGTGGTGTTGGGCGAAGCTCGGGTAGGCAATGCGGCACAGGTGCGCGTGAAAGATGCTTACGGCCAACAGCATTATGTGATGGTAGAGCCTGACTCTGAAGATGTATTAAAACAAGGTGATGCGGTATTGCTGGTGTCGTTGGACGGAAATACATTTAAAGCAATTTTGAATCCGAGCGGCAGCTTGGTAGATTAAGGCCGTCTGAAACTTCTGATTTATCGATACGGTAAAAATAGATGCTTCACCGCCCTATCCTCACCATTTAGAAATTTGAAATAACAATCAGAAAAACAACCACCCTATTATTTCAACCCATATTTTTAACCCTTTCAGACGGCCTCTCTCCCTCAAAGCCTTCTGAATCCACCGCCCCCAAAGGCATATTAACAAGAAGAAAGGAAAAACCATGAACTTGGTCTCCATCGGCACTATCGCCGGCGTCATACTCGTCGCGCTGTTTGTACTCGGCCTCATCCTGACCCGTCTGTATCGCCGTGCCAGCAAAGAAGTTTCATTTGTCCGCACCGGTTTTGGTGGCGAAAAAGTCATTATGAACGGCGGTGCGATGGTGCTGCCTGTATTGCACGAAATCATCCCCGTCAACATGAATACACTGCGCCTTGAAGTGCGCCGCGCAGCCCAACAAGCGCTGATTACCCGCGACCGTATGCGCGTTGACGTAATGGCGGAATTTTACGTCCGCGTTAAACCCAGCGCCGAGAGCATTGCGACTGCCGCACAAACGCTGGGTATGAAAACCATGTCTCCCGATGAGTTGAAAGACCTCGTCGAAGGTAAATTCGTTGACGCCCTGCGCGCCGTTGCCGCTGAAATGGCAATGGAAGAATTGCATGAGAAACGTGTTGATTTCGTTCAGAAAGTACAACAAGTCGTGAGCGAAGACTTGTTTAAAAACGGTCTCGAACTCGAAACCGTTTCCCTGACCGGCCTCGACCAAACCAGCTTTGAGTTCTTTAACCCTCAAAACGCCTTTGACGCGGAAGGTTTGACCAAACTGACCGAAACCATCGAAGGCCGCCGCAAAAAACGTAACGAAATCGAACAAGACACCGACTTGGCAATCAAAACCAAAAACCTCGAAGCCGAGCAGCAACGCCTGAAAATCTCGCGCGAAGAAGAATACGCCAAACTCGAACAAGAGCGTGAAATCTCAGTACGCCGTGCTGAACAAGAAGCCAGCATCGCCGAACAAGAAGCCCAGAAAAAACGTGAAGCGGAAGAAGCGAAAATTGCCGCAGAACGCGAAGTGGATCTGAAACGTATTGCCGCCGAACGCGACATTAAAAACGAAGACATTAGAAAAGCCCAAGCCGTTGAACAAGCAGAGGTTGAACGCCGCAAAGCCATCGAGTTGGCCGAGCAAGACCGAGCCATCGCCGTTGCTGAAAAATCGCGTGCCGAATCCGAAGCCAAAGCCGAAGCCGACAAAGCCCGCGCCGCCGCCGTTCGCGAAGAAGAGAGCGTGATTACCGTACGCGAAACCGAACGCGCCGAGCGTGCCAAAGCGGTGGAATTGATTGCCGCCGAAGAAGCCGCGCAAAAAGATGCAATTTCGCTCACTGTTGCCGCTGAAGCTGAAAAACAAGCTGCACAAGACCGCGCAGAAGCCGTGCGTATTGCCGCCGAAGCCGAAGCCGAAAAACACCGCCTGCAAGCCAAAGGTGAGGCCGATGCCAAAATTCTGTTGGCGCAAGCGCAAGAGCAACAATACAAGGTTGATGCCGAAGGTACACGTGCTGTGAACGAAGCTGCCAACGTCCTGAGTGTTGAACAGGTTGAAATGCAAGTGCGCCTTGCCCTCTTGAAACACCTGCCGGACATCATCCGCGAATCCGTTCGCCCAATGGAAAAAATCGAAGACATCAAGATTTTGCAAGTCAATGGTCTGAGTGGCTTTGCCGGTGGTGCAAACGGTGCGGAAGGTGTTTCAGACGGCCAAACTACACAAGCCAGCCTTGCAGACCAAATGGTCAACAGCGCCCTGCGCTACCGCAGCCAAGCCCCGTTGGTTGACGGTCTCTTGAAAGAGCTGGGATTAAATGGTGGCGATATCAACGGTCTGACCCAAGGACTGGATAAAACCATCGACTAATCATAAACAAATGCCGTAATAATGATTTAAAGGCCGTCTGAAACTTTTCAGACGGCCTTTTGTTTATACAAGAGCTTCCGCAAATTATAATATTTTCAATACTCACCAATTCAGATCTGTTGCAGTTGTAATAAATTAGGAATTATCCAACCTGCTTTTTGTGGTTAAAAAAGATTGAGTGGGCTATTCTTAGCCAAATAACAAGACTAACTGCTTTGAAAATGATCCGCCAACAATTGAGTCATAAAAACTGATTCTACCGTTTCGATTTCAAGCTTACCATCTACTCGTCTATCGGTATTTTAATATCAAACCGCTTATCTTCAGGCAAATAAAAAAGCACAACATTTCGTTGTGCTTTTTCTTGATGAACCCACATTACTTGTTTTTTTGCGAACGAAGGTAGTCCAAAGTTTTCAGCTGGGCAATGGCTGCTGCCAATGCTTTGTGCGCTTCGGCCAGAGATTTATCATCTTTGGCTGCAGAAACACCTGCCTCGGCTGCTTTTTTAGCGGCTTCAGCACGTGCCTGATCCATTTCTGTACTGCGGACGGCAACGTCTGCCAATACGGTAATCTTATCAGGCTGTACTTCTAAAACACCACCGGAAACGGCTACCAACACTTCTTCAGCTTCACCCGGAACAGTCAAACGCAATGCTCCGGGGCGTACCAAACTCATAATCGGCTCGTGTCGTGGATAAATACCAAGCTCACCTTGAACGGTTGGAACCACCACAAAGCTGGCTTCGCCCGAATAGATGTTTTGCTCGCTACTGACCACTTCAACTTGCATGGTGCTCATGCCGGCCTCCTTAGTTTAAGGTTTTCGCTTTCTCAGCCGCTTCTTCGATGCCGCCTACCATGTAGAACGCTTGTTCAGGCAGATGGTCGTATTCGCCGTTCAAGATGGCTTTAAAGCCGGCGATAGTGTCACGCAATGAAACGTATTTGCCTGGAGAACCGGTAAATACTTCGGCAACGTGGAACGGTTGAGACAGGAAGCGTTGGATTTTACGGGCACGCATCACAGTCAGTTTGTCTTCGTCAGACAATTCGTCCATACCCAGAATGGCGATAATGTCGCGCAATTCTTTGTATTTTTGCAGAGTAGACTGTACACCGCGCGCTACGTCGTAGTGCTCTTGACCCAATACCATCGGATCCAATTGGCGTGAAGTAGAGTCAAGCGGGTCAACTGCCGGGTAAATACCCAAAGATGCAATATCACGGCTCAATACAACGGTCGCGTCCAAGTGGGCGAAAGTTGTCGCTGGAGACGGGTCAGTCAAGTCATCCGCAGGTACATATACGGCTTGGATGGAAGTAATGGAACCGGTTTGGGTAGAGGTAATACGCTCTTGCAAACGACCCATTTCTTCAGCCAATGTCGGTTGGTAACCCACTGCAGAAGGCATACGGCCCAACAGTGCAGATACTTCGGTACCGGCCAGAGTGTAACGGTAGATGTTGTCAACGAAGAACAATACGTCGCGACCTTTACCGTTTTCGTCTTTTTCATCACGGAAGTATTCGGCCATAGTCAAACCGGTCAAAGCAACGCGCAGACGGTTGCCTGGAGGTTCGTTCATTTGGCCATACACCATGGCTACTTTATCCAATACGTTGGAATCTTTCATCTCGTGGTAGAAGTCGTTACCTTCACGGGTACGTTCACCCACACCTGCGAACACGGACAGACCGCTGTGCGCTTTGGCGATGTTGTTGATCAATTCCATCATGTTCACGGTTTTGCCCACACCGGCACCACCGAACAGACCTACTTTACCGCCCTTAGCAAACGGACACAGCAAGTCGATCACTTTAATACCAGTTTCCAGCAATTCGGTAGTTGAAGACAACTCGTCGAATTTTGGAGCAGTTTGGTGAATGGCACGGCTCTTGTCGGTATCGATCGGACCTGCTTCATCAACAGGTGTACCCAATACGTCGACAATACGACCCAATGTACCTTTACCTACCGGCACAGTGATTGGCGCACCAGTATTGCTTACAGACATACCGCGTTTCAGGCCGTCTGAACTACCCATTGCAATAGTACGGACAACACCGTCACCCAGAAGTTGTTGAACTTCCAGAGTCAGACCGTTCTCGTCCAATTTCAGGGCATCGTAAACATGCGGGATAGCGTCGCGTGGAAATTCCACGTCAACCACCGCACCAATAACTTGTACGATTTTGCCTTGGCTCATTATCGTATCCTAATTTCCTGTTCAGGCTTCAGACGGCATTAAACTGCCGCTGCACCTGCTACAATTTCTGACAATTCTGTGGTAATCGCGGCTTGACGCGATTTGTTGTACACCAAACGCAATTCTTTGATGGCATTGCCTGCGTTGTCGGTTGCGGCTTTCATCGCTACCATACGCGCGGCTTGTTCAGATGCCATGTTGTCGCTCAATGCCTGATAAACCACAGACTCTAAATAGCGGCGAACCAAATATTCCAATACGGCGATAGGACTCGGCTCGTAGAGGTATTCCCAAGTAAATGAAGAATGACCTGTTCCGTCGTCAATAACGTTTTCACCGATAGGCAGCAAAACTTCCATACGCGGCTCTTGGCGCATTGTGTTGACAAAACGTGAGTAAACCATATGGATACGGTCTAATTCATGCTTCTCATAACGTTGGAAGATTTCGGTCAAAGGGCCAAGCAACGCTTCCATTTTCGGGGTATCGCCCAAATTGGTTGCACTGGCAATAACATTCAAACCGATACTTTGGCATGCAGCCAAACCTTTACTACCCAGGCACACGACTTCGACTTCGATGCCTTGTTCCTGATACTCTTGAACTTGCGCCAAAAACTTTTTCAGTACGTTTGCGTTCAAGCCACCGCACAAACCTTTATCCGAGGTAATCAAAATGAAGCCGGCACGACGCACTTCGCGGTGCGGCTCCAACAATTTGATACCATGATCGGCATTAGTCTGTGCAAGATGGCTCATCACTGTACGCACTTTTTCGGCGTACGGACGCGCTAAACGCATCCGGTCTTGAGTCTTCCGCATTTTAGAGGTCGACACCATTTGCATCGCTTTAGTGATCTTTTGGGTATTTTGAACACTACGGATTTTGGTGAGAATCTCTTTTCCGACTGCCATTTCAGACTCCTTTCATCTCAATACTTATGCTTGGTAAGCGTAAGAAGATTTGAAAGATTTCATGGCTTCGGTCAATGCTTTTTCGCTTTCGTCAGACATTGCGCCTGATGCATTAATCGCTTCCAGAACCTCAGGATGTTGCGTACGTACGAAACTCAAGAATTCTGCTTCGAAAGCCAAGGCCTTGGATACCGGAACATCTGCGTAAGAACCGTTGTTGATCGCCCACAAAGTCAATGCCATTTCGGCAGTGTTCAATGTGCTGAATTGTTTTTGTTTCATCAATTCAGTAACTACTTCACCGTGTTGCAGCTGTTTGCGTGTTGCTTCGTCCAAATCGGAAGCAAATTGCGAAAACGCCGCCAATTCACGGTACTGTGCCAACGCCAAACGGATACCGCCACCCAGTTTTTTGATGACTTTGGTTTGTGCTGCACCACCTACGCGCGATACGGAAATACCGGCATTGATTGCAGGACGGATACCGGCGTTGAACAAGTCGGTTTCCAAGAAGATTTGGCCGTCTGTAATCGAGATTACGTTGGTTGGTACGAATGCTGATACGTCACCGGCTTGGGTTTCAATAATCGGCAACGCAGTCAGAGAACCGGTTTTGCCTTTTACTTCGCCATTAGTCAGTTTTTCAACTTCGTTTTCGCTGACGCGGGCCGCACGTTCCAACAGACGGGAGTGCAGATAGAATACGTCGCCAGGATATGCTTCACGGCCAGGAGGACGGCGCAACAGCAGAGAAATTTGGCGGTATGCAACGGCTTGTTTAGACAAGTCATCGTATACGATCAACGCATCTTCACCACGGTCACGGAAGAATTCACCCATGGTACAACCTGAGTAAGGAGCGATATATTGCAGTGCAGCGGCTTCAGAAGCAGTTGCAGCAACCACGATGGTATGCTCCATCGCGCCATGCTCTTCCAATTTGCGTACTACGTTGGCAATAGAAGATGCTTTTTGACCGATAGCCACATAGATACAGATAACGCCTGTACCTTTTTGGTTAACGATGGCATCCAGTGCTACGGCAGTTTTACCGGTTTGACGGTCACCAATAATCAGCTCACGTTGGCCACGACCAACCGGAACCATAGAGTCAATGGCTTTCAGGCCGGTTTGCATTGGTTGGTCAACCGATTTACGCGCAATCACACCTGGTGCAATTTTCTCGATTGGAGCAGTCAATGTTGTATTGATTGGGCCTTTACCATCGATAGGACGACCCAATGCATCAACCACGCGGCCAACCAGTTCGCGACCGATCGGCACTTCCAAAATACGGCCGGTACAGGTAACTGTATCGCCTTCTTTAATGTGTTCGTACTCACCCAACACTACGGCACCGACGGAGTCACGCTCCAAGTTCATGGCCAGACCGAAAGTGTTACCGGGGAATTCGAGCATCTCACCTTGCATCGCGTCTGACAAGCCATGAATGCGCACAATGCCGTCTGTAACAGAAACAACGGTACCACGGGTACGCACTTCTGCATTGACGGACAGATTTTCGATTTTGGCTTTAATCAAATCGCTAATTTCAGCAGGATTAAGCTGCATGAAAACTCTCCTAATTCGTCATAGTCGCATACAAAGCATTCAGTTTGCCTTGTACGGACAAATCCAAGACCTGATCACCCACTTCTACTTTGATGCCGCCGATTAATTCAGGGGCAACTTTAGCTACCACATCCAATTTGCTGTTGAAGCGTTTTGTCAGGATATCGGTAACATCGGCCAGCTGCTGAGAACTGAGCTCATACGCGCTGTAAATTACTGCCGATTTCGTATTGTTGTGTATCAAGGTCAAATCTTGATATTGGGCATAAATTTCCGGCAATACCAGCAAACGCTTTTGCTCGGCCAAAACGGTAATGAAATTTGCCAATTCGACATTTTTGATACCGACAAGACCTTTGAGCGTTTCTGCTTTTTCGGAAGCTCCCGTTTCCGGTTGCTCGATGAAAGCAATGACTTTCTCATCTTGAACAACCGCTGCGAGTTCTTTCAGTTCGCCCAACCAAGACTCGATTTGGTTTTTTTCCTGAGCCAGACTAAACAATGCTTTCGCATAAGGTCTGGCAATCGTTGCGAACTCTGCCATAAGATTACAGCTCCTGTTTTAAGGCACTGAGCAGATCTGCATGTTTGGAAGCATCGACTTCTTTACGCAGGATAGATTCCGCACCTTTAACAGCCAATGAAGCGACCTGTTCGCGCAATACTTCGCGCGCGCGGTTAACTTCTTGCTCTACATCAGCTTTTGCTTGGGCTGCAATGCGTGCTGCTTCATGAGAAGCTTGCTCTTTGGCTTCTTCTACAATTTTTGCAGCACGTTTTTCGGCGTTGGCAACCATTTCGGTTACCTGATTACGCCCTTCGGCCATAAGTTCTGCAACTTTTTTCTCTGCCTGCTCAAAATCGCTCTTACCGCGCTCGGCGGCAGCCAAGCCCTCGGCGATTTTTGCGGCACGCTCGTCCAATGCTTTGGCAATCGGAGGCCATACGAATTTCATCGTAAACCAAACCAAGCCAAAGAAAACTAGGATTTGCGCAAATAAGGTTGCATTAATATTCACGTTACTTAACCTTCGTATCTGGGTTAATCAAACAGACCGTAAGCCTGTATCTGAACGGATCGCTCCGTTTTGATTACGCAGCACCAGTACCAAACGGATTAACGAAGGCGAACAACAGGGCAATAGCCACACCGATCAAGAAGGCCGCGTCGATCAGACCAGCGATCAAGAACAGTTTGGTTTGCAGAGGACCGATCAGCTCAGGTTGGCGAGCAGAAGACTCCAAGTATTTAGAACCAACCATTGCGATACCGATAGAGGCACCCAATGCACCCAAGGCAACGATCAAACCACATGCGATAGCAATCAAACCCATTTTTAAACTCCTTAAAATAGTAAAGGTTAAACTACAAAAAACAAACTACAAAAAAACTACTTGATTAGTGTGCATCATGCGCCTGTCCGATATATACGAACGCCAACGCCATGAAAATAAATGCCTGCAAGGTGATGACCAAAATGTGGAAAATCGCCCAAGCCAAACCGGCAATCAGGTGGAACACAAATAAAATCGGATCCAAAGTTTCGACACTACCGGTTGACGCCCATGCACCGCCCAACAGAGCGATCAACAGGAACACCAGCTCGCCGGCATACATATTACCAAACAACCGCATACCGTGGGATACGGTTTTGGACAAAAACTCTACCAAGTTCAGCAGGAAGTTGGCCGGAGCAAGCCACGGACCGAAAGGTGCGCAGAACAGCTCGTGAATCCAACCGCCAAGGCCTTTGATTTTGACATTGTAGTAAATACAGATCAGCAATACGCCAATCGCCAGAGCCAAAGTCGTATTCAAGTCAGCTGTCGGCACGACGCGCAACAGGGCATGATGATTACCGGTAATGCCTTGCCATGCCATCGGCAGCAAATCAACCGGCAGCATATCCATGGCGTTCATCAAGAGAATCCAGACAAACAAGGTTAGACCCAACGGGGCAACGGCTTTACGCGATTGTTCGTTATGGATAATGCTCTTACACATGTCATCCACGAATTCGAACAGAATTTCAACAGCCGCTTGGAAACGACCGGGAACACCGGCCGTCGCTTTTTTGGCACCGCGCCACAAAAGGAAGCTGCCGATTACGCCCAACAGAACGGCAAAAAAGATTGCATCAAGGTTAATGAACGAAAAATCAGCAATGTTTTTCAGTCCTTGACCCTGAGTAACATCCGACATACTGGTCAAGCTTTGCAAGTGGTGCTTGATGTAGTCGGCAGCGGTCATAGTTTCACCTGCCATAGTGTTTCACTCTCAACAATACTAAAAAAACCAAATGACTGACGCCAAGAAACGCCAATAAGAATGGGTAAAATACCAGTGATCGATGCCATATCGCAAAAACGACCAACATAGATACCAGCGACAGCACTACTTTTAAAACCTCTCCGCCGATAAACATCGAACTTTGCAGATCGGGATTTCGTCGGGAAAACTTTAAAAGTAAAACTGCAACTAGGGTAGGCAAAATGTACGAAAATCCTCCCGCCAAAGCAGAGAGGAAGCCGGGCAATCCGGAAAATAACGCACAAACAACTGAAATTATTAATAATACAATTACTTGCAATGGGACTATCTGATTCATTGTACTTTGCACCCCAAAAAGCAAGGCAGGCTAATATAATCAAGAAGTTTGTTAACGTCAAGCAATATGTTAATCTTTGTGAACCTTTCATAAATAAATGATTAACACATATAAAACAAATCTTTGCTGGAATGGAGTTTAACACAAATTACATGTTGTTACATAGATTTTACAGAAGATTTTGATTTGTATTGTAAACATTTATACACTCTACGCTTTTTCAAAAATTGAGGCCGTCTGAAAAGCTTTTTTCAGACGGCCCGTTCTGTTTATAAAGCCATTAGAACGCTTGATTGATGCCCAACTGCTTCAACAAATATTCGAATGTTTCCGGCGTATCAAAATGCAGTACGATTTTGCCTTTTTTCTGATTACTGGTTTTGACTTCGGCATTAACACCCAAACGCTCGGTCAATGCATCATTGATGCGGCGGATATCCGGGCTGATGGTTTTGGCTGCTTCGGGCTTGGCTTTTTGATGCGCCAATTGGCTGCGGCGTTCTACTTCGCGCACCGACCAACCGTTTTTGACGGCTTTTTGCGCCAACTCCAATTGGTCAACCACATGCAAGGTCAGCAACGCGCGGGCATGACCCATTTCCAGACGGCGTTGATAAAGCATTTCCTGAACCGGCTCAGGCAGACTCAACAGGCGCAGGCTATTGGAAATGGCGCTACGGCTTTTACCGACGGCTTTTGCGATGGTTTCGTGAGTCAGGCCGAATTCGTCGGCAAGGCGTTTCAAACCTTGTGCTTCTTCAATCGGATTGAGATTTTCACGTTGCAGGTTTTCAATCAAACCCATGGCCAACGCAGTTTCGTCGCTGATGGTTTTAATGACGACGGGAATTTCGGTCAAACCGGCCAACTGAGAAGCGCGCCAACGGCGTTCGCCGGCAATCAATTCATATTGAGACAGACCTCTTTCGCGTACGATAACCGGCTGGATAATGCCTTGTGCTTTAATGGAATCGGCCAATTCCTGCAAAGCTTCGTCATCAATTTGCACACGCGCCTGATAACGGCCGGGCTGAATATCGGCGATGGCAACCGTTGTCAGGCGGTCGCTACTGCTGCTGTCCACTGCATTGGAAATCAGCGAATCCAAACCGCGTCCCAATCCACCTTTTGCTTTTGCCATATTGTTTTCCCTTTCAGACGGCCTCATTGTTGAAATGACGTATTCTATCGGATATTGCTGCTTTACGACAATTTGAATCACGATGATTTGACTATTGCCATTTATTTACGGAGCGAAACCGCAAACACGCCCCTTAAAGCGTTACTCAAGCGGATTTCTTCCGCATTTTCCAACATGGTGCGCGTGATATGGGTTTCCTTGATTGTGTCCGCACCTAAAAGCTGTGGCTGCTTCAATACCGCTTGGCGCATCAATCCGTTCAAAATATCCAAATCTAAAGACGGCGTGAGCCATTGCCCTTGATATTTGACGAACACATTGCTTCTTCCACCCTCCAACAACAGGCCGTCTAAATTGAAAAACAGGCTGTCAAATGCGCCCTGCCCTTCTGCCGTTTTCCACGCCTGGTCAAAAATTTCACGGCGTGTGGTTTTGAAGCGGCGTAGATAATCACGTTGACTTAATGTGTGCTCACTCAGGATGACGTATTGTTGTCCATCCAATTCAGAAACAGCCGCATGACTCAATGCAAGGCCGTCTGAAAACAAAGCGGCTTTGACTCTAAATAACCCGCTTGGCAACACATCTATATAGTGTTGGATTTGCTCTGCCGCATTTTGAGGCCAAGTCAGGTTGAGCGCTTGTGTCGAGCTGTTCAGACGGCCTAAATGCAAATTGAGCAAACGGCATTGTCTATCTTCCACGCGCATGGTTTCAAAAATACCGAAATCAGGCCGCAAGTCATTGAGGAAATGCGCCTTCCAACCGCACTCACGATATTCGGCTTCAGGATCGCTATCAATCACAATCCCCGAACCCACACCATAAACACCTTGATAAAGGCCGTCTGAAACCGGTTTCAGAGATAAGGTACGAATCACAACATTAAATACGCCTTCAAATCCCAAACCCGTATCACACGGATGCAAAAAGCCGATGCTGCCTGTGTACAAACCGCGCGGTTCGGATTCAAGAGACTCAATAATCTGCATACTCATGCGTTTTGGCGCGCCGGTAATACTGCCGCACGGAAAGGCTGCATGAAGAATATCGGCAACCGAAACATCAGGCATCGCCTGCGCCTCGATGGCACTGGTCATCTGCCAAACACTGCCGAAACGGGAAACTTTAAACGGTTCAGGCACGCGGACTTTGCCCGTTTGCGCGATTTTGCCGAGGTCGTTACGCAACAAATCGACAATCATCACATTTTCGGCGCGGTTTTTCGGATCGTTTTGCAATTCAACGGCGCGGCGTTCATCTTTCCCATCGTGAAGAATCGGCGCAGTACCTTTCATCGGCTCGGTTGTGATCAGGCCGTCTGAATCAATTTTGAGGAAAAGTTCAGGAGAAAAACACAAAGTCCACGCTTCCTGCCCTGCCCCGTCGGGCAGACAAGACAAAACGGCATACGGCACAGGCTGGCGCAAGCGGCGGTAAAGCTGAATCGGATTGCCGTAAGTTTGCAGGTGCAGGCGTGCGGTGTAATTGATTTGATAGGTATCGCCGCGGCGGATGACTTCGTGGATTTGGTTGATATGCTCGAGATAATCGGCTTCGGATACGGAGAATCGGGGAGTGGAAATACCTGCCTCAAGGCCGTCTGAATGATTGGCCAGCCAGTTTTCGGCATCGATTTCTGCGTAATCGGCAAACCAGTGCAAACGCAAATTGCCACTGCGCGCGGATGAAATATCCATTAGTGGCAATCCGAATTCGTAGTCTGCAAACAACACTGCATGCAGGCCTTTTTTCCAACCTGCCTGCAAAACATCATCCAACGACGCCAGTTCGTTATGATGAAAAAGGCGGCTTTCCACATGATTTTGATAGAGTTTTGCACGACCGCTTAACGCATCGTCGAACAGGGCGAAATAAGGCATGATGTATGATACAAATAGGCTGATTATACGCTGTTTTTACAAAAATTATCAAACAAGCCGGAAAAAATCGCTTATGTGTAACTTTATGTAGGCTAACACAGCATAAAGAGGTAAAATTAAGTCATACTACACCATATCATTTAAAACTTAATCGATAAGGAGACTTTATGGCAGACCACCAATTAGAACCGTTCGAGAATGTTGAACTGGGCGAGAAACAAGACCAGCTGCAAGTATTCGAAAAGGCTGTTTTGGAACACGAAGGACGCGGCACTGACGAAGATTCCAGCAGCGCACCGCTTCCTGCCAATTACCCGTACAAACAACGTATGCGCCGCTCTGTTTACGAAAAAGAAAAACAGAAGCTGCAAATTGAATTGTTGAAAGTACAAAGCTGGGTTAAAGATTCCGGTCAGCGTATCGTCAGCCTGTTTGAAGGCCGAGACGCAGCCGGTAAAGGCGGTACCATCAAACGCTTTATGGAACACCTGAATCCGCGTGGCGCGCGCGTGGTTGCTTTGGAGAAACCAACCACTACCGAACGCGGCCAATGGTATTTCCAACGCTACATCCAAAACCTGCCGACCGCAGGCGAAATGGTATTCTTCGACCGCTCATGGTACAACCGTGCCGGCGTAGAACGCGTAATGGGCTTCTGCGAACCTAACGAATATCTGCTCTTCATGCGTCAAACCCCTGAATTGGAACGTATGCTTGTTGCCAGCGGCATCCATCTGTTCAAATTCTGGTTCTCCGTATCCCGTGAAGAACAACTCCGCCGCTTCATCTCCCGTCGTGACGACCCACTGAAACACTGGAAACTGTCCCCTGTGGACATCCAGTCGCTCGACCGCTGGGACGACTACACCGAAGCCAAAAACGCCATGTTCTTCCACACCCACACCGGTGACGCGCCTTGGGTCATCATCCGCTCCGACGATAAAAAACGTGCACGTTTGAACTGTATCCGCTACTTCCTGCACCAGCTGGACTATCCGGGCAAAGACGTGAAAGCCATCGGCAAAGTGGACGATAAAATTGTTTTGATTCCCGACACACGTTACAAAGAAAAAACTGTAGACATCGGACACGATTAATTCTTAAAGCATCAAAGGCCGTCTGAAATTTCATCTTTCAGACGGCCTTTTCTTAATCCTCACGATTCCAATACGTTTTTTGTGCGAATACCAATTTATTGTCAGTGAATTTTACATTATCCAAATTCAACGCCCAGACATCACTTTTCATCACTCGAGCAGCAGGATGTGCTTTGTAAAATAAAGACTGCGCCGCTTTCAAATCCGCTTCATCTTCAATCAAAGCGGCAGTCGCCGCAAACTGAACACCGCTGATTTTCGTGATACTGTCAGGCTGACCGGCGATGGTGCCGGCTACTTTGGCAGAACGGCTCATCAGTCCGCCATGCTTTGTTTTCAAAGAAGTCAGCACAATTATACGGGCATTGGCTTCATCAAACACATAAAAACAACAAGCCGCCCAAACTTCGCCGTCTGCCGCAGCGGCAATACTGATGACATGATGATTGCTCAAAAATTTAACGATATTGGTAGGAATCGCTTGCATGATTTTTATCCTCTTTCTCAGTGTATTAAATTTATTTTCAGGCCGTCTGAAACATCAGCCCTGCCAGCGCGGCACATCGTTTTGAATAATACCGAACAAGTCCAAAGCGTGAGAGACGCTGTGTGTAATCATATCTTCGATGGATTCAGGCTTCTGATATAAAGCCGGAACGGGAGGAAACACGATACCGCCCATCTCTGTCACACGGCGCATATTTTCAATGTGCGCCAAGTTTAACGGTGCTTCACGCACCATCAATACCAATTTGCGCCGCTCTTTCAACGTTACATCCGCCGCACGGCTGAGCAAATTATCGGCAAATCCATGAGCAACCGAAGCTAAGGTTTTCATTGAACACGGCGCAATCAACATTCCATCCGTCAAAAACGATCCGCTGGCAATACTTGCCCCGACATTACGGACGGAATGCACGACATCCGCCAAAGCATAAACGTCTTCTTTAGTGTAATCCGTTTCCAGAGCGCGGGTCATCTCCGCCCCTTGCGAAACCACCAAATGCGTTTCTACCTGATGCTCACGCAAAAGCTGCAAAGCTTTCACGCCATACTGAAAACCGCTGGCACCGCTGATGCCGACAACCAAACGCTTCATTGTATTTCCCTGTCTCGGTCTAAAGATAAATGAAAGGCAGATTCTCAAGACGAAAAAATAACCGCTAAAAAGCGGTTAGATTTTCTAATGTGGTGCCGACAGCGAGATTTGAACTCGCACAGCCTACGGCCACTACCCCCTCAAGATAGCGTGTCTACCAATTCCACCATGTCGGCATAAATCAAATTGTCTTACTGCTGTTGAGGATTCGGAGCAACAGGAGTTGTATTGTTTTGTGCAGGCGTTGCAGGCTTAGGAGCCTGTTGGGTCTGCTTCACATCGCTGAAGTCTAAACCGTGCTTATTGGAGTGGGTGTGAATATACACCATTGCCATGCAGGTCGCAAAGAAAAATGTTGCAGCAACGGCAGTCGAGCGGCTGAGGAAGTTGGCATTACCGGCAGAACCGAATACGCCTTGCGCGCTACCGCTGCCGGAACCGAACGTCGCGCCGGCATCCGCACCTTTACCGTGTTGCAGCAATACTAACACGATTACAAATAAAGCGGAAATAATATTAATGATCCAGATAAGGGTTTTAAAGGCTTCCATATGTTTTCTACGAGGCTTGTGCTGCATTGATGATGGCGGTAAAGGAGTCATATGATAATGACGCGCCACCAACCAATGCGCCGTCTACATGAGGTACTGCGAAGATGTCGGCTGCGTTATCCGCTTTCACACTTCCGCCGTAAAGAACGCGGATTTTAACATCGCTTCCGCACAAAGACAAGATTTCTTTGTAGATAAATGCGTGCATGTCGGCGATTTGTTCGACGGTGGCGACTTTGCCTGTACCGATCGCCCAAACTGGCTCGTAGGCAACGGCGATGTTTTTGGTGTTCAAACCTTGCAGGATGGAAAGCTGGTGGGCAATAACTTCGTGTTCTTTACCGGCTTCGCGTTCTTCCAAGCTTTCGCCGACGCACAACAATGGAATCAGGCCGACGTTGAGGACGTTTTCCATTTTGCGGCGTTGAATTTCGTTTTTCTCGCCGAAATAAAGGCTGCGCTCGGAGTGGCCGATGAGGACGATGTCTGTACCGATGTCGGCAAGCATTTCGGCGGACACTTCGCCGGTGTATGCGCCATTATTGGGGAAACGGCTCACGTCTTGCGCACAGGTCAAGATGCGGTTGTTCAAAACAATCTGCATGGCGTTGTGCAGTTGCAACAGATAAACGGTCGGAGCGGCCAGGCCGATTAACACGCGTTCTGCGGTTGGCATGACACGGAAGCGGTGCATAAGCGCATTGTTGTTTTGGAGTCGGCCGTTCATTTTCCAGTTGCCGATAACCCATTTTTGGTCCCACATTCCGATTTGGTGATACATCTTTATTGCTCCGTGTGTTGGTTGTTGCTTGTTGTAGCGTCGTGTAATGTGAAAGTTTAGTGGATATATGTGCGCTTGGCAATTATTAACGAGCCTCCGGGGCCGTCTGAAAGATGGCACACTCTCCGACAAGGATTTATAATGTATGCTTCGATAAAATTAAGAATTGAACGGAGCACAAATATGGACTTTGAAAAAGCGCGTTTCAATATGGTTGAACAGCAGATTCGTCCGTGGGATGTCTTGGACTTCGACATTTTGGATGCTTTGGAGGAGATCGAGCGCGAACATTTTGTCGGCGAGGCTTTTCAAGGTTTGGCCTATGCGGATATGGAGCTGCCGCTGACGAACGGTCATAAGATGTTGGAACCCAAAGTCGTTGCCCGCCTGGCTCAAGGTTTGAAACTGAAAAAAGACGAAACCGTCTTAGAAATCGGTACAGGCTCAGGCTATGCAACCGCCCTACTGTCCAAACTAGCTGGCAAAGTCGTCACCGACGACATCGATGCCGAGCAGCAGCAACGCGCCAAAAAAGTTTTGGACGAATTGGGCTTTACCAACGTCGATTATGTGCAAAACAACGGCCTGACCGAAGCATCGCAAGGCGCGCCTTTTGATGCGATTTATGTAGGCGGAGCAGTAGACAGCGTACCTGAAATTCTGAAAGAGCAACTGAAAGACGGCGGCCGTATGGTGGTCATCGTCGGCCGCAAACCGGTACAACGCTCGCTTTTGCTGACGCGCAACGGCAATGAGTTTTCCGAAAAGGTATTGTTCGACACCGTCGTGGCACACTTGGAAGACAAATCGGCCAATCCGTTCGGAGATTTCGATTTTTAAACAACAGGCCGTCTGAAAGTTCAGACGGCCTCATACTTTCCTACCCGACCCTATGACCGACATTATCCAACTCTCGCCCACCGAATTGAAACAATGGCAGGACGAAGGCCGCGCATTTCATCTGCTCGATGTCCGCACCGATGAAGAACGCGCCATCTGCACCCTGCCCGCTGCCATTCACATCCCGATGAACCTCATCCCCCTGCGCCAAAACGAGCTGCCCGACGACGATTTACCCATCGTCGTTTACTGCCACCACGGCATCCGCAGCCTGCACACGGCAATGTATCTAGAAGATGCCGGATTTGAAAACCTTTACAACCTGCAAGGCGGTATTGATGCTTGGGCAATGCAGGTGGACAGCAAAATGATGCGGTATTGAATCGGTTTTATCAATAAAAGGCCGTCTGAAACTGGGTTTCAGACGGCCTTTTTCAAACCTTTCTGCTTACGCTTGCAAGCTAGCGACAAACTGCTGTACGGCCGGCACGGCCAAAATCAACAGCAATACCAATACGGCTTTTTCCATACGGTTGAACTGACAACTTCCGTAGTGTTTCTTTTGCGAATAGAGAAACAGCAATACGCCTGGCAAATAGAGCAAGACTGAAAGCAGCAAATATTCCGTGCCTGCCGCATAGACAATCCAAGCCGCATAAAGCGTTGCTGCCGCACCGATAAGACGGTATTTTGCCGCAGCCTTTTGTATCAGCGATAATTTGAGCAGATATGCACCAATTAACAGATACGGTATCAAAATCATGGAAGTCGATACCATCAGCAAAGCAGAATAATCCTCGCCTTTTAACCACACCAGCAATAGGCAAAACTGCACGGTCAAGGTGGTAAACATCAACGAACCCTGCGGCACTTCGTTTTTATTCAACGGGATAAACGATTTTGGAAATGCGCCGTTTCTCGCACCCATGTGCGGAATCTCGGTCGCATACAGCGTCCAGCTTAAATAAGACGACAGCACAGACACAATCAGGCAGGAAGAAATCAACACTTTACCCCAAGAGCCAACCATGTGCGCCAACACGCCCGCCATAGACGGATTAGCCATTGCAGCAATATCCGCACGAGGCAAAATGCCTTGAGCCAAGACGGTAATTGCCACATACATGGCCAGCGTCAAGCTGACTCCGATAATGGTCGCTCGACCGACATCAGCACGACTTCGCGCATGCTTGGACAAAACCGCCGCACCCTCAATACCGGTAAACACCCACAGCGTAATCAGCATTGTGTTTTTCACCTGCGTCATCAGGCTGACATCAGGATTTTCAGGCGTAGCAAGGCTCGCCCCTGTCCAATCGGACATAAACACTTCGGTTTGAAAGAAATAGGCTGCCATACCGATAAATAAAATCAGCGGAAATACTTTGACTGCCGTCGCAATCAGGTTCACTCCTGCCGCTTCTTTAATACCGCGCACCACCAACCAGTAAATCAGCCACACAATTACTGATTCTCCAACAAAAGCAGCAAATGTGTTGCCTTTACCGAAAATCACGTTGTCCGGCGTATCGACAAATCCGCCTACTGCTTCAAACGCAACCACCAAATAGCCGACAATACCGACCGTGGTGCAAAGCCAATAGCCCCACGCCGAGAAAAAACCCATCAAATCACCGAAACCGTCGCGGGCGTACGTATAAATACCGCCATCCAATTCGGGCTTAAGTTTGGACAAGGCCGAAAATGACAGGCCGAGAAAGATAATGCCCACACCGGTAATCAGCCAACCCAACAGCAAAGCCTGCGAACCTGCAACGGCAGCCATATTCTGCGGCAGACTGAAAATACCCGAACCAATCATGGAACTGATAACCAAGGCCATCAGCGCAACCAGGCCGATTTGAGATTTTTGCGACATGTTTATTCCTGATTTTTATAATTATGTGTTTGTGAAGCGACGGCATTACCGGCTTTTTTAGCCTGTTCTAACCGTATCAAAATATTATGCAGCCACTTTCAGACGGCCTTAAATCCTTGCGCCAACGCACGGATATGTTCAGGTGCGATACCGCAGCACCCACCGATGATTTCAGCACCCAAATCCGCCCATTGTCTCGCCCATGCCAAATAATTTTCCGGCGTGGCATCAGCGCGAATCGGATCCAAACCATCGTTGGCCTCGTTCATCTGTCCTTGTACCGGTTCAAATGCATTGGCGTAAACACCCAGTTTCAGACGGCCTTGGGCTTCATGTGCCACTTTCAAAGCTTCTGCCATTACTTCAGGCTGACTGCAATTGAACAACATTGCCACCGCACCTATTTCTACCGCGAAATCCGCCGCCTCGTGCACGTTTTCCCCCGAACGCAACACCGGTACATCATGCGGCATCGTATCTTCCAAAGTAAACGACACCCAAAACGGCTTACCGTCATCAGGCAGACTGCTGCGCCAGAAACGTGCTTCTTCCAAGCTGGATACGGTTTCTGCCAACCAAATATCAGCAAACGGCATCAAACCCGATATTAAAGGGCGAGCCAAAGCAGGTGCGACTTGTTTGTCAAACAAGTCAGGGCGGTAAGAACCGAATAACGGCGGCAGGCTTGCGGCCACTTTTGCAGTAGTCCCGCTTTGTTCCACCGCTTCACGCGCCAAACGGCCGGAAAGCCTTGCCCATTCGGCAGCTTGAGCATCAAAGCGCTCCTGCCCGATATGAAACGGAACAAGCGCATAGCTGTTGGTCGTAATCACCTGTGCGCCTGCACGAAGAAAGTCCAAATGCGTTTCGCGTACAATCTCCGGCGTTTCCATCAAAGCCAAAGCAGACCATTCCGGCTGACGAAACGGTGCGCCGCGCCGATGCAGTTCACGCCCCATTCCGCCGTCTAAAATCGTTACTGTCATGATCGACCTCCAATGATGAATTTTTAAAATCGCCATTCTACGCTTTTTTAACTCCTTACCTTTAATCTATGAAAAACTAAACTTATGCAGTTTCGTTATATAAAAGGCCGTCTGAAGCAGGATTTCAGACGGCCTTTACGATTATTTCACAAACCGTGCATCTGCCATAAACGGCCGTGTAGCGGCTGATTTGGCGGAATAGAAGCGGGAGAACGTGCTGTCGATTTTGGTCTGTATCGGCTTACCGTCCAATGTTGCCGATGCTTCCAATTTCACACCACCGCCACTGGTTTCGCCCAATTTCATATTTGGCAACGTCAGTTTGGCAATATTGAGTTTCGCATTTTCCACTTTGGTATCGGGAGACATCAGCTGTTTGCCGACCGGACGGATTTTTTCACCCTCATCATGAGGCGCAGCACCACCGTTATCGTCAACCACGCCGATATTAATCAATCTGGCAGACGCCAAATCCATCTTGCCGTTTTTGACCGGAATACCGACAAACAGTTTTACGCCGCGATGAATGAACGTATTGTCCCGCCACTGAGTTTGGCCCTCTTTCGGCGGTTTGGTTTCTGCCGCCACCGAATAAGTGCGGCCCATAATCATCAATTTATAACCTGGAATTTTTTTCGAACCGAATCCATCAGTGATATCTTCGACCAGTTGCGGCGCAGTCAGGGTTTCGTTTGCCAAAATACGGGCTGAAGTTTCTGCCAGATGGGCAGGCTTGCCGTCTATGGTCAATGCCTGTTCATGGCCGAAATCAGACGCAAATGCGGGCACGGCGGCCAGTGCAGCGGCCAATGCTAGAATACGAATAGTTTTCATTGCAGACTCCTTAAAAATGTAATTGGGTTGATTACCCGATAAAATTCGGGCGATATTGATAGGAGTCGATATTCTTATATAAATGATACAGATTATCAAGAATATTTGTATTTTAAAATAAAAAAGGCCGTCTGAAACTTAGTTTCAGACGGCCTTTTCAATCTACTTAAAACCTTCTATCAGTCTTTGAAGCGTTTGAATACCAATGTGCCGTTGGTACCGCCAAAGCCGAAGGAATTGGAGATGGCAACGTTGATTTTCGCATCGCGTGCTTCGTTGGCGCAGTAGTCCAAATCGCAACCGGCTTCAACGTCTTGTTCAAAGATGTTGATGGTCGGTGGGGATTTTTGCTCGTGTACCGCCAACACGCTATACAACGCTTCCACGCCGCCGGCCGCGCCGAGCAAGTGTCCGGTCATGGATTTGGTGGAGTTAACAATGACTTTGCGCGCATGATCGCCTAAAGCGCGTTTGATGGCTTTAGTTTCGTTGGCATCGCCCAAAGGAGTCGATGTACCGTGTGCGTTGACGTAATCGACGTCTTCAGGGTTCAGGCCGGCATCTTTCAGGGCGCGGGTAACGGCCAATGCAGGGCCTTCTTCGTTAGGCGCGGTAATATGGTAAGCATCGGAGCTCATGCCGAAGCCGACGATTTCGGCGTAGATTTTCGCACCGCGTTTTTTCGCGTGTTCCAATTCTTCCAACACCAGCACGCCAGCGCCTTCGCCGATAACGAAACCGTCACGGCCTTTGTCCCACGGACGGGAAGCGGTAGCAGGGTCGTCATTGCGAGTGGAAAGTGCCTTCATGGCGGCAAAACCGCCAACGCCCAAAGTGCTGATTGCGCCTTCTGCTCCGCCTGCAATCATCACGTCTGCGTCGCCGTATTTAATCAGTCGTGCAGAATCACCGATAGAGTGTGCGCCGGTCGTACAGGCAGAAACCATGCCGTAGCTCGGGCCGCGGTAGCCTTTGAGGATGGTCACGTGACCGGAAATCAGGTTAATCAGCGAACCCGGAATAAAGAAAGGATTGATTTTGCGCGCGCCGCCTTCGATAACGGCTTTGCCGGTCGCTTCGATGCTGGGCAGGCCGCCGATACCGGAGCCGATGTTGACACCAACGCGGTCTTTGTCGAGGGTTTCCAAATCGTCCAAGCCTGAATCGTTGATGGCTTGCAGGGCGGCGGCGATACCGTAGTGGATAAACACGTCCATACGGCGCGCTTCTTTCGCGCTGATGTATTGGCCGATGTCAAAATCGCGCACTTCGCCGGCGATTTGGCTGTTGATGTCGGATGCGTCAAAGCGGGTAATCCGTCCGATGCCGCTTTTGCCTGCGAGCAGATTGCTCCATGCGGTGGCGACGTCGTTGCCGACCGGTGATACTTGGCCAAGACCTGTGATGACTACTCTTCTCTGACTCATGATAATCTCGCTGTTGGTTGTCGGGATTTTCGCGGCAGCCTTGCTCTTTTTCTTCGTGGAAACGGGCAAAACTCATGCCGTCTGAAATTTCAGGGGTTTAATAATAAGGTAAAAGCCTCTATTGCGATGGCGCAGCAGAGGCTGGATGTTTGGTGCGACCGATTAGCCTTGGTGGGCGTTGATGTAGTCGATAGCCAATTGTACGGTAGTGATTTTTTCAGCGTCTTCGTCAGGGATTTCGCAGCCGAAAGCTTCTTCCAAAGCCATCACCAGTTCTACGGTGTCCAGAGAGTCAGCACCCAAATCGTCTTGGAAAGAAGATTCGTTTTTCACTTCGGCTTCGTTTACGCCCAGTTGTTCAGCAACAATTTTTTTAACTTGTTGTTCGATGTTTGACATGTCAGTCGTTCCTT
Organism: Neisseria sp. P0019.S002; assembly: GCF_051957155.1. NCBI lineage: Bacteria > Pseudomonadati > Pseudomonadota > Betaproteobacteria > Neisseriales > Neisseriaceae > Neisseria > Neisseria sp. P0019.S002. Next base: position 215,102 of record NZ_JBQCWS010000002.1, on the reverse strand, counting down.
TTCGCCTTGCGGCAGGTTGTTTAAGGGAAATAATTCGTCGGTATTGTACCGAATTCGGATAGAGTTTTCCATCTAATCCTGCATTTTAGCACAGATTATTCTGGAAAAACCTGTTGTTGCGCATATTAGCATATGCTGATTTTAACCTACAAGCAGGAATTTGTTTTTCCTTGGTATCAATAAGTTAATAAGCGGAAAGGTCGTCTGAAAACTGATTTCCCCGTTTTCAGACGACCTTTTATTCAATCAAGGCAGATTTGGGATAACCCAAGTAGCGTGGGCTTTGCCCACGAAATCCACCATCCAACAACTAAATCCGACAACAGTCACATAGACTTTCATTTTGGCATTCATCTCGTGGGTAAAGCCCACGTTACGGCTTGCTGTAACGGCAACTTTGCCCTTCCTTCATCTAACGGAGGAGAAGTTTGAGGACGTATGCTAATATAGTATATTGCGGGAAGTGTGCCTGTCAGATTTAGCCGTAATGGCAAGGCATTATTTCATTACTCAAAAATTCTTTATGAATTAGATGTTTAAAATAAACTATTAAAACTTTAGGATACGCATATGCAAGATCAGGAAGAAAGTAAAAATCAGGAAATACAAGAAAAGCAGAAACAAGAAGACAATGGTGCCATGACCAAGTTGCAAGATGTGTTCAATCTTGCGCATGACCAAGCTCATCCCGATAAGATCGATGCCACCATCCGCGCCAATACTCGGGTGACCGGAACCAGTATGTGGGTATTGATGTTTGCCATTGCCGTGTCGAGTATCGGTCTGAATGTAAACAGCACGGCAGTAGTGATCGGAGCGATGTTGATTTCGCCGTTGATGGGGCCGATAGTCGGTATGGGTTACGGTTTGGCGGTAGGGGATACTGCGCTGATCCGTCAAGCCGTGCGCAATATTATTATATTCGTCGTCATCAGCTTGATTACCGCTACGTTGTATTTCCTGTTAACCCCGCTTAAAGAGGCGCAAAGCGAGATTTTGGCGCGTACTCAGCCGACCCTTTGGGATGTGTTGATTGCCTTCTTCGGCGGTAGTGCGGGTATTGTGGCGCTGACCCGAAAAGAGGGAGGCAATGCCATACCGGGTGTGGCGATTGCTACCGCATTGATGCCGCCCCTGTGTACTGCGGGCTACGGACTGGCACATGGCAACTGGCACTACTTTCTCGGTGCTTCATATCTTTTTGCCATCAACTGCGTGTTCATCGCTTTTGCGACCTTGTTGTTTTCCAAGCTGCTCAAGCTGCCGCGCAGGGGGTTGGTAACGGAATCCAAACGCCGGTTGCACAGCATCATTATTACTGCCGTCGTGTTGGCTGTGATGATTCCGAGCGGCTATATGGCATCAGGACTGGTGCGTCAGGAAATCTTCAACACCAGAGCCAATGCTGCCATTGCCACTGCGAAGCAACAGGAAGGTTTTTTCGTGCTGCGTAAGATGTTGAACCATAAAGAAAATAAAGTCAGTCTGATTGTCAATGGAACGGGCAATGCCGAGAAAATTTCCGCCTTGCTGGTGAAAAGCCTTGAAGCGTCAGGTGTGAAAGCGCCAAAGGTCAACGTGGTCTATGCGGGAGGGAACGATGCCAAAATCGAAGAATTGCTGGCAAGCCGAAACAACCCGGTTCAGCAGCAAAATGAGCTGAAAGAGCAGCAGGCCTATATCGATACCATACTGGCAGGCAAAGCCTCCGATATCGACGATGCAGCGGTACTCAAGGAATTAAAAGCCCAATATCCGGAAGCGGAAAAAATCGTTGTCGGACGCGGCTTGGCTTGGGATAAAGCGCAAACAACGCCTGTTTCCGAACAGTCTGAAAGCCAAAAAAACGCAGAACCGAAGACAGATACATATGACGATATCGTCGTTGTCTCTCTCGAATTGGAGCAGCCACTACCTGCCAAAGATTACGAGCGGATACAGGCGTGGTTACGCCAGCGTTATGAGGGTAAGGTAGTGAGCATATTGCAAACGCACAAGTCTCAGACAGATAAACCGTCTAACGAATAATCGCCTTCAGGCTTTATCCATTTCCGAGAAATCATTGATTGTTCCTAGTACACCAAATCCGCCTCAAACACGCCTCTCAAGGCGTTGGAGAGGCGGATTTTTTCTGCGCGTTCGAGCATGTCGCGGGTGATGTGTGTTTCGATGATGGTGTCCGCGCCCAAGTAGGTTTGCAGCTGCTGCAACACGGCTTGCCGCATGATGCCGTTGAGGATATCCAAATCCAGAGACGGGGTGAAACGGGTGTTTTTGTGCATGTTCATGTTTCAGTATTCTCCTGGAAATACTGTAAACAACGCTACTAGTTTCTACAGCATCGAGTTGATAACGTTCGCCCACACCGGCAAGGTTTTCTGCGCCAAGGACGAGTTTGAGTTTCTCAAAGTCGATTTGGTCTTCGCAAAAGACTTCGTGAAAGATTTGTTTGAGTTTTAATATATTGTTTTGTTTGAAATTATTTTCTAAATCGTGTATAATTTTTCGGTTCGGTTGCCATAATTGCGTCTTCCATCAATGATCACTTACAAAGTGTCCATTTTATCGGGATATGTTGAAAGTTAAAAGAACAGAAGGCCGTCTGAAAAACTTTAATATTCGTTTTTCAGACGGCCTTCTTTTCACTTGCCGAAACAAAAGTATTTTGTTTCTCAACTTTACAAAACGGTCAGTCCTGCTGCTTGCTTCTACCCCAAAAACTCTTTCAAAAACAGCAACACGCAGGTAAGTTCGTCGGCGGATTCGCGTTGCGTGCCGTTGCCGGTATGGCCGCCGCCGTCTGGGGCGTAGAGCCAAGATTGCGGCGAAGTTTCGCGCAGTTTGGCGTAGAACTTGAGCGCGTGGGCGGGATGGACGCGGTCGTCGCTGAGGCTGGTGGTAATGAGCGCAGGCGGATAATTGATGCCGTCTGAAAGATTGTGATACGGCGACAATTCACCCAGCCAGCGTTTGCAGACTTCGTATTTTTGCGGATTGCCGTATTCGTCCGTCCAGCTTGAACCGGCGGACAGCAGCGGATAACGGATCATGTCGGTCAGTGGCACTTCGCACACCAACGCGCCTATGCTTTGCGGTTCGCGCACGAAGGCGGCGGCGGTAACCAGGCCGCCGTTGCTGCCGCCCTGCAAGCCGATGTGTTTGGGCGAACTCATGCCGCGTTCGGACAAATCGCGCACGACTGCCAATAAATCATCAACGCTTTTGTGTTTGCTGATTCCCTGCGCTGCTTGATGCCAGCGCGGGCCAAATTCGCCGCCGCCGCGGATGTTTGCCAACACAAAGGCACTGCCCTCTTCCAGCCAATATTTGCCGACGCTGCCCAGATAATGCGGCAATTCGGGAATGCCGAAACCGCCGTAGGCATAGACTAAGGTCGGCGTGTCGGGGGAGGCGTTTTTACCGACATGGAAATAAGGAATGCGCTCGCCGTCGGCCGAAGTCGTCCAAAACTGCTGCACGTTGATGCCGTCTGAATCGAACTGCTGCGGCTGACGGCGCATGACGGTCAGTTCCATCACGTTCAAATCCAGCGCAAACAGCGTCAGCGGCGTAGTAAAATCGCTGGCGGCAAGGTAAACCACGTCGCCGCCCCACGGTTGGTCGGTCATTTCCAACGCACCCGAAGGCAGGCGCGGCAGTTCGACTTCCTGCCATTTACCGTCGCTAAAGCGCCATGCTTTCAGACGGCCTTGTACGTTTTCCAGCAGGCTCGCCACGACAAAACGCTTGGTCGTTTCCACGCTTTCCAATGCCTGCGTTTCATCGGGAGCAAACAAAAGCTGCGCCGCCCCGAGTTCGCCCCGATTCAGCTTCACCGCTACCAATGCGCCGCTCGGATAGCTTTGGTTCGCGCGGTTCCAGTCTTTGCGCAGCGTCAGCAAAAGATGACCCGCCAAATAGCCGACTACGTCGCAATCGTTGGGCAGGTTTAACGGTTTCGCCTCACCTTCGGCCGACACCTGCAAATAAGTTTTGGTGTAAAAACCGTCCGACGCTTCAATCAAATCAATCGGCGAACCCTGCGGATCGAGATAACGCCACGCGTTTACCATCATGCCGTCTTCGGCAATTTGATACACCGGCAGGCTTTCCTCGAAACTTTTGCCGCGTTCCACTAGCCACACTTCGCGCGGATAGCCCGATTCGGTCAACTGGCGTTCGTCCCAAGCCGGACACACCCACACGCTGTTTTCATCGCGCCACGACACATGGTTTTTGCCTGCCGGAAAGTGAAAACCGCCTTCTACCAACTCCCCTGCTTCCAAATCCACTTCCAGCGTGTACGCCGTATCGCCGCCCGATTTACTCAAGGTCAACAGTGCACGGTTGGGCTTTTCCACCAAGTGCGACACGCCGCCTAGATATACATCGTCACCGAGCAATTCGTCGAAATCCGCCACCGAAAACAGGACTTTCCACTCGGGATAGCCGGAACGGTAAGTCGCCGCGGTACACACGCGGTACACGCCCTTCGGATATTCCGCGTCCTGATGGAAATGGTACATCCGCGCGCGGTGTTCCTGACAAAACGGAATCTGCCGCGTGTCCTGCAACTGCGCCAAAATGCCGTCAGACAATTCGCGTGCCTTGTCGTTTTCTAAAAAACGCTTGCGCGTTTCGGCATGCGCCGCAGCGGCAAAATCTTGCGTTTCGGGAGATTCGAGGTTTTCAAAATGGAGATAGGAATCGGGGTAAGATTTCATAGGAAAAGGCCGTCTGAAAGATTGGGAAACGGAATTATAACGGCAAAATCAAAAAAGGCCGTCTGAAACCTGCGTTTCAGACGGCCTGAGACATTATTCAACTTAACGTCCGTATATTTTCCACAAACCTTCCTGCAAACCAAACGCAGGCTCGCCGTCTTGCGGCTGGGTGCGGACATAGCTGCCGTCAGGCTGCATCAGCCAAGCCTGGGTATTGTCTTCCAAAGCCATTTCCAAACCTTCGCGGATCACGCGTTCTTTGAGTTCGGGCGTGGTAATCGGCGTGGCGACTTCAATGCGGCGGAAGAAGTTGCGACCCATCCAGTCGGCGCTGGAGATAAAGGTATCGTCTGCACCGTTGTTATGGAAGCAATACACGCGCGAATGTTCGAGTTGGCGGCCGATAATGGAACGGACGCGGATGTTTTCGGACAAGCCTTTGACACCCGGACGCAAAGTACACATACCGCGCACAATCAGGTCGATTTGCACGCCTGCCGCGCTGGCCTGATACAGCGCATCAATCACGCTCGGCTCGATGAGGGAGTTCATCTTGGCGGTAATCCGCGCCGGTTTGCCGGCTTTGGCGTGTTCGGTTTCCTGCTTGATGCGGTCGATGACCATTTTGTGCAGGGTAAACGGACTTTGATAGAGCTTGTTCAGACGGCCCGGCTTGCCCAAGCCTGTGATTTCCATAAACAAAGTGTTCACATCGGCAGTGATTTGTTCGTCAGCGGTAATGATGCCGAAGTCGGTGTAAATGCGCGATGTACCTTGGTGGTAGTTGCCGGTACCGAGGTGGGCATAACGCTTGAGCACGCCGTCTTCGCGACGGATAACCAAAGCCATTTTGGCATGGACTTTGTAGCCGAATACGCCGTACACGACGTGTGCGCCTGCCTCTTCCAGCTGTTTCGCCCAGTTGACGTTGTTGGCTTCGTCAAAACGTGCCATCAGTTCGACAACGACGGTTACTTGTTTGCCCGCCAGCGCAGCCTTCATCAATGCGCGTACAAGCTCGGAATTGCTACCGGTGCGGTAGATGGTCATTTTGACGGCCAACACATCCGGATCGGCAGCAGCTTCGCGTATCATTTGGACAACCGGATCGAAAGACTGATACGGATGGTGCAACAAAATCGGCGACTGTTTGACCAGCTTGAACACGGAGCCGTTTTTGCGCAAGGCTTTCAGACGGCCTGCGTTGCGCGGCGGAAACTTCAAATCCGGCCTATCCACCAAATCGGGGACGGCATTGAGGCGCACCAAATTGACCGGCCCTTTGACCTGATACAGCTCGGTAGAAGTCAGTTTGAACTGGGCGAGCAGGAAATCGTGAATGTATGCCGGGCAAGTGTCCGCCACTTCCAAGCGCACGCCGTCGCCGTATTCGCGGTCGTGCAATTCGTTTTGAATCGCGGCGCGCAGGTTTTTCAAATCTTCCTCATCCACCGTCAAATCGCTGTCGCGCGTGAGGCGGAATTGATGGCAACCCTTCACTTTCATGCCGGGGAAAAGTTTACCGACATGGGCGTGCAAAATAGACGATAAGAACACAAAGCCTGCATCGCCGCCGCAAATTTCAGACGGCATGGGGACGACACGCGGCAAAATGCGCGGTGCCTGCACAATCGCCATCCCGGACGGACGGCCGAACGCATCCGTGCCTTCGAGTTCGACGGCGAAGTTAAGCGATTTGTTTAACGGGCGTGGGAACGGGTGTGACGGATCAAGGCCGATGGGCGTGAGAATGGGCAACAGCTCGTTGTCAAAATAATTTTCAATCCATTTTTTCTGCGCGGCCGTCCATTTGTGGCGGCGATAGAAATGAATGCCGGCACGGCCGAGTGCAGGCTGTAATACTTTGTTAAACAGATCGTACTGCTCGCGGATCAAGGCCTGCGCCTCTTTCGCCACCGCTTCGATTGTTTCGGCCGCGGTTTTGCCGTTGTCGAGCAACTGATGCGGGCGCAGTTTGTTTTCGCGTTTCAACCACGCCATGCGCACTTCAAAAAATTCGTCCAAATTAGAAGACACGATGCACAGGAAACGCAAACGTTCCAACAAAGGAACTTTCGTATCCTGCGCCTGAGCCAGTACACGGCGGTTAAACGCCAACAGGCTGAGTTCTCGGCAGAGAATGCGGTTTTGCTCGGGCATGGTTCACTCCTGAAACATCGGTCATTAAGACTATCAAGTATAACGTTTTGCCGCTGTTCCGTCAGGTTTCAGACGGCCTTGACAGAAAACCTTATCCCTATTTGAGGCAAGACAAAGGGTTATCCGTTGTTTATCTATACCGAAACAGCGGTTTTTGCTATAATGCGCCGTTTAATGCAACCGCAATACCACTGCTAAAGGATAAGAAAATGGGCTTTTTGCAAGGCAAAAAAATTCTGATTACCGGCATGATCTCCGAGCGTTCCATCGCTTACGGCATCGCCAAAGCCTGCCGCGAACAAGGCGCGGAATTGGCATTTACTTATGTTGTCGACAAACTGGAAGAGCGCGTCCGTAAAATGGCGGCCGAACTCGGCTCCGAACTCGTGTTCCGCTGCGACGTTGCCAGCGACGACGAAATCAACCAAGTTTTCGTTGACTTGGGCAAACACTGGGACGGCTTGGACGGCCTCGTTCACTCCATCGGCTTCGCCCCTAAAGAAGCTTTGAGCGGCGACTTCCTCGACAGCATCAGCCGCGAAGCGTTCAACACCGCTCACGAAATCTCCGCATACAGCCTGCCTGCACTGGCAAAAGCCGCCCGTCCGATGATGCAGGGCCGCAACGCCGCAATCGTTGCCCTGAGCTACTTGGGCGCCGTTCGTGCCATTCCTAACTACAATGTTATGGGCATGGCCAAAGCCAGCCTCGAAGCCGGCATCCGCTTCACTGCCGCCTGCCTGGGCAAAGAAGGCATCCGCTGCAACGGCATCTCCGCAGGCCCGATCAAAACCCTGGCCGCTTCCGGCATCGCCGATCTCAGCAAACTCTTGGGTCACGTCGCTTCCCACAACCCATTGGGTCGTAACGTTACCACCGAAGAAGTTGGCAACACAGCCGCCTTCCTACTGTCCGACCTCGCTTCCGGCATCACCGGCGAGATTACCTACGTTGACGGCGGTTACAGCATCAATGCGCTGAATGACGAAGAGAACTAAATAGTTTTCACTCCAAACGCACTTTCATCATGAAAGTGCGTTTTTTATGGCCATTACATTATGGTTTGAATAACTGCATGACAAAAAAGGCCGTCTGAAAGTCAAATACGGATACGAAACATTACCTTTACAGGCTTTCAATGATTATGTTTTCAACATTATTATATTATCATTCCACCCTAATCTGAAATTCCGATAGAGCATTGATTCTAAAGATAACATTCATGTTATCTGATACTTAGCCGCTGATAAAAAGTGGTGTAAAAAAGTAACAGAAAAAATTCAGACGGCCTGTTTTTCATACAGAAGGCATAGAAGCAGGGCATTTTTAGCATGAAATACAAAATTTAACATTATTGAATTCTTCTTAACTAATAAAGCGTTAAGATGCCTGCCGATTAACTGAATCACATCTGATTTTGACTCAAACACATACAGGAGATTAATTATGTCAATCGCTTCAGAATTTAAAGAATTTATTATGCGTGGCAACGTTGTCGACCTCGCAGTCGGTATGGTTGTCGGTACAGCATTCAGCGGCATCGTCAAATCATTGGTTGACGATGTAATCATGCCTCCTATCGGTCTGCTGATCGGCGGCGTTGATTTCTCCAACCTGTTCATTACCCTGAAAGACGGCGCACAAGCCGCTCCTGCAGAAGGTTACGCCAACCTGGCAGCCGCTCAAGCAGCCGGTGCCGTTACCCTGAACATCGGTCTGTTCATCAACACTGTAATCAGCTTCCTGATCGTTGCCGCTGCCATCTTCTGCGTGGTTAAAGCCATCAACTCCTTGAAAAAAGCCGACGCTCCTGCTGAAGAAGCACCAGCAGAGCCTAGCGAAGAAGTTCTGTTGTTGCGCGAAATCCGTGACTCTCTGAACAAAAAATAATCACAATACCCAAACATACACACACAAACCAAGGCCGTCTGAAACCATTTCAGACGGCCTTTTTTCATACCGATCTATTTATCGTCAAGCCCTTCCCATTGAAAGAATCACACCCCTCCCTTTCTCAGCAAGCTATCCTGCTTTTTCAAGCATGAAGCAACCCTCGTGGCAAACACAAAGCAAATGAGCAGTGCATCTCCTTACCAATAAAAAAGCCCGATGCGTTCAACATCGGGCTTTTAACTGGAAAACCAATCTTAATCTTTGCGTGTTTCCACCAAAATCATTTCGACTGCTACGTCTTCCACTTCTACTTTAGGCACATCCGAACGGCGTGTTTTGGCAACCGGTTCAGGTTGTGGCTGCGCAGCAAAAGCGGCAACGGCTTGCGGATCGGTTTCAACGAAGATCAAATCGCCCAAGCTCTCAGGTACAACGATTGCGACAGGCGCTGCTTCAGCTACGGCTTCAGTTTGTGTGGCAACAGTTCCGGCTGGTGCTTCAACCGGTGCAACAGTAGCCGTTGCATTCGGAGACAATACCGCAGCAATGGCTTCTTTGACATTGCTGACTGCAGAAGCAAGCAGGGCTTGTTCGGCATCAGCGCCTTCAGTTTGCGCTACGGCAGGCTCGTCTTCGCTTTCAATCGCAAATACGAATGGCTCTGCGCTGGTCACTTCAGGCTCGGATACTACAATCACCAGCGGCTCGGCTTGATCGCTTTCAGAAGACAATGTCGCATTTGCAGCTTCAACCGTTTCGTTCAAACCCAAAACATGCGCCACAGCAAAGAGAACTTTGTCGGCGGTATCGGTAATGTTCAGGTATTGCTCGATTTTTGCTGAAGACGGAATATTGCGTTTTTTGCTGTTAGAACGGCGGTCGTTGCGATTGTTGCGCTGACGATTGTTGCGGTCGCGTCCTTGACGGCCGTTGTTTTTCACACCCTCTTCGCTGCGAGCATTGTCGTCCGTTTCAACTCGCGCCTGTTCGCCATCGGCTTGAACGTTCACGTCTTCAACACGGTTTTCCGTAGATTGATGGCGGTTGCGCTCGTTACGGCCGTTGTTGCGACGGCGTTTATTGCCGTTTTGTTCCGCTTGGTTTTCAGACGGCATCTCAGCCAGTGCAGCCACTTCTTGAACGTTTACATCTTCAACTACTTCCTCAACACGGTTGCGCTCGTTGTTGCGATCATCGCGGCGGTTGTTGTTACGGTTGCGGTTGCGGCGGGTGTCTTTACGCTCGTCGTTACGGCTTTCGCTTGATTTGCTTTCTTCAAACTTGCTGTCGGCAGCTTCGGCATTCACTTCGCGCACTTCGACTTTGCTGCCGTCGTTTTTGTTGTTGCGGCGTGGATTTTGACGGCGGCTGTTTGAACGGCGGTTGCTGTTTTGGCTGCGGTTGGTTGTAGTGCGTTTTTCGGCAGGCTCTTGAGCAACTGCAGCAGGTGCAGGCTCGCCGCCGAAAATGCGTTTCAACCAAGCTTTGAAGCTGTCCCACCAAGAGGCTTTTTTCTCAGGGGCAACAGTCGGTGCAGGCTGGGTATGGCGTACGCCTTTGACAGCTGGCTCAGGACGGGAAGCTTTGGCTTTTTCGCTGCCGAAAGGTTTGGCGGATTCGTCTTCTTCCGGCTCGGCAACGCGTTTGTAGCTCGGTTCGCCATCTTCTTCTACGTCATCAATGCGGATGCGGTTGATTTCGTAGTGCGGATTTTCCAAATGGATGTTTGGAATCAGGACGACGTTCACATCCAAGCGCTCCTCCATCGCAAACAGCTCGGCGCGTTTTTCGTTCAACAGGAAGGTGGCAACATCGACAGGAACTTGTGCATGCACTTCGCCGGTGTTGTCTTTCATTGCTTCTTCTTGAATGATGCGCAAAACGTGCAGAGCGGTGGATTCGATGCCGCGGATGACGCCGGTACCGGCACAGCGCGGACACGCAACATGGCTGCTTTCGCCCAAAGCCGGTTTCAAACGTTGACGGCTCAATTCCAAAAGGCCAAAACGCGAAAGTTTGCCCATTTGCACGCGTGCGCGGTCTTTTTTGAGCGCGTCGCGCAGGACGTTTTCAACATCGCGTTGGTGTTTCAGATTTTCCATGTCGATGAAGTCGATCACGACCAAACCGCCCAAGTCGCGCAGGCGCATTTGACGTGCGACCTCTTCGGCGGCTTCCATATTGGTTTTAAACGCGGTGTCTTCAATATCCGAGCCGCGTGTGGCACGCGCAGAGTTGACGTCGATGGAAACTAGGGCTTCGGTGTGGTCGATCACAATCGCGCCACCGGAAGGCAGGCTGACGCTGCGTGAGAATGCACTTTCGATTTGGTGTTCGATTTGGAAACGGGAGAATAGCGGCGTATGGTCTTGATAGAGTTTCAGACGGCCTACATTGCTCGGCATGACGTAGCTCATGAACTCGGCAACTTGGTCGTAAACTTCTTGATTGTCCACCAGAATTTCGCCGATATCGGGACGGAAATAATCGCGAATCGCACGAATCAGCAGCGAGCTTTCCATAAAGAGCAGGTAAGGGTCATGGTGTGCTTTGCCTGCTTCTTCAATGGCTTGCCAGAGCTGTTTGAGGTAGTTCAAGTCCCATTCCAACTCTTCCGCGCTGCGGCCGATACCGGCAGTACGGGCAATAATGCTCATGCCGTTTGGAATGTCGAGTTCGGCCATGGCAGCTTTCAACTCTTGACGCTCTTCGCCTTCGATACGGCGGGATACGCCGCCGCCGCGCGGATTGTTCGGCATCAATACCAAATAGCGGCCGGCCAGGCTGATGAAAGTGGTCAGTGCCGCGCCTTTGTTGCCGCGCTCGTCTTTTTCGACTTGGACGATAACTTCCATGCCCTCTTTGAGCACGTCCTGAATACGCGCCCTGCCGCCTTCGTAGTCGCGGAAATATGAACGCGATACTTCCTTAAACGGCAAAAAGCCGTGGCGGTCGGTTCCGTAATCGACGAAACACGCTTCCAGCGACGGCTCGATGCGGGTAATGATACCTTTGTAGATATTGCCTTTACGCTGTTCTTTACCCAGCGTTTCGATGTCCAAGTCCAAAAGGTTTTGGCCATCGACAATGGCAACGCGCAGCTCTTCGGCCTGCGTTGCGTTGAATAACATTCTTTTCATAGTCACCTCGTGAACAGCGGCCGTTTGATTTGTGAATATCTTTTTCAGACGGCCTGTCTGTCCGGTTGGCACTCTTCAAAGGCAAGATGGGAAAATCCCCGTGTAACCAGTATTTGATTTGAAATCCGCAAGGTTGCATGCTTGAACTCAAGCCATGTGCGGACGGATTCGGATAAAGAAGGAAATAAAGAACAATGCGGCGGAAAGGTTGATGGTTCCGCTGCCGTCCGAATGCTGATGCTTCGGACAAAATAAGGCAGCCTACATCTTCTTATTATCGTAGCGCCGGTAATTTCGGACGGTGCTGCGCGGACTGCGTCTTACGCCCGGCCGGACGGCAGGTTCAATTCAAACTTAATTACGGGATTGCGTTTGCCGGCTTTGAACAAACACAAGGAAATGCTTTGCGGAGTGCGTTTTTAATATAAAATCTCGTTTTAACAATAAATCCGTTTCAGACGGCCTGCGATGGCAGGTTCGAGTCCTGAAACGGACGTTTGGGATTATAGAGAAAATGCACGCAATACGCAAAGATTCAGTCAGCCTGATTGCCGTTGCCGAACACGAGGAAGGCCAACGCCTTGATAACTATCTGATAAAAATCCTCAAAGGCGTCCCGAAAAGCCATATCCACCGCATTATCCGCGCCGGCGAAGTGCGGCTGAACAGAAAACGCTGCAAACCCGACAACCGCATTCAGGCAGGCGATACCGTCCGCATTCCGCCGATACGCATCGCTGAAAAACAAAGGCTGTCTGAAAGCCAGGTCGCGCCTGCGCGCGAGTTTGACATCGTTTACGAAGACGATGCGCTGTTGGTCATCAACAAACCTTCCGGCGTTGCCGTCCACGGCGGCAGCGGCGTGAGCTTCGGCGTCATCGAACAAATCCGCCGCGCCCGTCCCGAAGCGCGTTATCTCGAACTCGTCCACCGCCTCGACAAAGACACCAGCGGCCTCTTGATGATAGCCAAAAAACGCAGCGCCTTGGTGAAGCTGCACGAAGCCATCCGCAACGACCATCCGAAAAAAATCTATCTCGCGCTGGGTGTCGGCAGGCTGCCGAACGACCGCTTCCACGTCAAGCTCCCCTTGTTCAAATACACCGGCGCACAAGGCGAAAAAATGGTGCGCGTCAGCGAAGACGGCCAATCCGCCCACACCATCTTCCGCGTGTTAAACCGTTTTTCAGACGGCCTTTTGCACCAAGTCGGCCTATCCGACCTGACCTTTGTCGAAGCCACCCTGAAAACCGGCCGCACCCACCAAATCCGCGTCCACCTGCAATCGCAAGACTGCCCCATTGCCGGCGACGAACGCTACGGCGACTATCAAGCCAACAAACGCCTGCAGAAACTCGGTTTGAAAAGAATGTTCCTGCATGCTTCCGAGCTGCACCTCACCCATCCGCTGACTGGCGAAAAACTGATTCTGAAAGCCCCCCTGCCGCAAGAATTGGCGCAATTTGTTTTAATGTTGGAAAATCAGGAAAAGGCCGTCTGAAAGGAAATCCATGAAACCCAAACTCATCATTTTCGACTGGGACGGCACGCTTGCCGACACCACCAACCCCATCATCCACACCTTCCAGCAAAGCTTTGCCGATTGCGGCCTACCCGTTCCCGAAGCCGACCAAATCCGCCCGCTCATCGGATACAGCCTCTCCGGCATCATTCGCCGCCTTGCCCACAACGTCAGCGAACACGTTCAGGAAACCCTGATTGAGACCTATGCCGCGCACTACCTCAATCCCAACAATCACAACATGACCCTGTTCCCCGAGGCCCTGCCCTGCCTGCAACGCTTGAAGCAACAAGGCTATTGGCTTGCCGTAGCGACCGGCAAAGGCCGCAGCGGACTGAATAGGTCCATCGAGCAAACCGGCACCCAAGCCTTCTGGCTCGAAACCGCCTGTGCTAGCGAATATCCGTCCAAACCCGCGCCCGACATGGTACTTGCCCTCTGCGACCGACTGGGGGTTGAACCGGAAGAGGCCGTCGTCATCGGCGACACCACCCATGACCTAGAAATGGCCGCCAACGCCAAAATCCGCGCCATCGCAGTCACCACCGGCGCACATACTGCAAAACAGCTTTCCTCCATGCCCCATGTCGCCATGCTCAACAGCTTGGCCGAATTGCCTGACGTATTGGAAACCTTATAAATGACAGCGTGCGTCAACTGACAAAGATTTAGATAACTAACAAATTGGACTTGAAATGAAAAAAATGCTTTTTATACTGCTAGGACTAGCAAGCATTAATACTTATGGATATGACGTAACCAGAGGTGCATTGCAAAACAATTCGGCATTGTGTGGGTATGGCTACAATCCCAATTGTGGTTCGTCTGGTCATCACCAACAGAGACGGACTACGGAAATTATCAATATTGATGTACCTTCAAGATACGGTGCCTGGGCAACCAACCCAAAGACCAGTGATTCAGGTGGTGCAATTGACATGGAATCGCTTGAAGCTGCTAAAGCACAAGCTATTAAGACATGTGAACGAGGAGGGCGTAATGCGCCATGTAAAGTATACGTTTGGGTTCGAAATGGTTGTATTGCTGTTGCCCAAGGTAAGTCTGGTAAAAAATGGAAAGCCTTTCCAAGTACACAACCAGGCCCTGGTCTTGCGGAGGCTGATGCCTTAAGGAAATGTCAAGAGTCTGGCAGCTCTCAATGCTCTATTTTTGCAAACGAGGGCTGTTCATTGCCTAAATTCTAAATAGACAAAAGGCCGTCTGAAACGTAAACAACATTAAATAAGCCTTTCCTAGGAACACCCATGGCACTCCAATTTGAAATCAACGCCGTTACCCCCTTCCGTCAAAACTGCACGCTGATTTGGGACGATGAAACCAAAGAAGCCGTGTTGACCGATGTCGGCGGCGACGTACCCTATTTATTGCAACAAGTCCAAAACAAAGGCCTCAAGCTGACCGCCATTTGGCTGACCCACGGCCATCTTGACCACGCAGGCGGCGTGGTTGAACTTTTAAAAACCTGCGACGTACCCGTTCTCGGCCCACACAAAGACGACGAATTCCTGCTCCAAGCCCTTCCGCAAACGACGGCGCAATACGGCTTCCCCGTTTCTCCGTCATTCACGCCGACGCGCTGGCTGGAAGAAGGGGAAACGCTCAAGGTCGGCAATCACAGTTTCCAAGTCCTTCACATTCCCGGCCACACCCCTGGCCAAGTCGTTTTTTACAACGCTGAAAACGGTCTTTTAGTCGCAGGCGATGTTTTATTTTATGAGACCGTTGGTCGCACAGATTTTCCGCGCGGCAATCATGATGACCTCATAAACAATATCTGCGCTAAACTATTAACCCTGCCTGAAACCACGCAAGTTATAGCCGGACACGGCCGCATGACCAGTATTGGGCATGAGAAAAGGTACAATCCGTTTCTGGTTCGTTAATATGAATGTTGTATAAAGCCAACATTCTGGCATACACAGATTATGCGTATAAAGGAAAACTGGCATACAATTTGCAGGGATAACACCCGAAAGATTAAGTACCTAATCTCCGGCAAATGCCAAAATGAACTAAAGCACAAAGATAACAAGGTATTACGCAATACAACCTGATTTATCGAAAACCGGACATCTCTAAACCCCAAGCCTTACTCGCAGTGAAATTGTTACAAAGTGACAATAAATGTCAGTCAGGCCGTCTGAACGGTTCTGCCGATTCAGGCGGATACAACGGAGATGAGGCGCAATGCCCTGCCGGAATGTGCCGATGTTCTGTTTGTCAAACCGTCGGGTACATCTTTAAGAAGCACAACATTATTTGGGTAAACCGGCAAACTCGCTGCCGGCACTAACAGGCCGTCTGAAAAGTTCGGCTGGTAAAATCAATAAAAGGATTATCACATGAAAAAAATCGCAAAAGTGGGCTTCGTCCTGCTGGCTACCGGCCTGCTGGCCGCCTGTGCTACTAAGAGCAAAATCACTCCTGAAGGCACTACCGACGAGCCACGCTTCCCTAAACCTTACTCCCTGACCTTCAACAAAGACCGTGGTACATTCCCGACTTTTGACGAGTTGGATCAAATGCGTCCTGGTCTGACCAAAGACGACATCTACAAAATCCTCGGCCGTCCTCACTACGACGAAGGCATGGTTGGCGTGCGTGAATGGGACTACTTGTTCCACTTCTACACCCCAGGCGTAGGTGTTGACCCTGAAAACACTTCCGGCGTTGAAGGCATCACTACTTGCCAATACAAAGTGATCTTCGACAAAGACAAATTTGCACGCAGCTTCTTCTGGAATCCAGTATTCCCTAAAGATGCTGTATGTCCTCCTCCAGCACCTACACCTAAACAAGAGCCTCAAGTGATCATCCGCGAGATCATTAAAGAAGCTCCTAAACGCATCCGTCAATAAGGACAAATTTGAAACGGATCCTATTGGGTATAGCCTTGGCAGCAGGTCTGAATTCTTTGGCCGCTGCCGATGCTGTCAGCGACTATATCCAACGCAAAAAAGTTGTGGTCAATACAGCTAAGGCGGAGCTTTGCTTTGCCGATGACGGTCAGTGCCATCCGGTATTGATTGGCAAGACCACTCCGAAAGGAAAATTCAATATGACGCCGATGATGACCAGCAAACCGGGTTACGGTGGCGAGGTTATCGGCTTCAAAGAAGAAAATGACTTTCTGTTTGCGTTACACAGGGTATGGACGCTCAAGCCGCAGGAAAGACGCATGGAACGCATCGCTTCTCCTCATGTGGCCGACCGCATCATAACCAATGGTTGTATCAACGTACAAAATAATGTGTACGAAAAACTGCGTCAGTATTTCATTCTGGAAATCATCTGATGTAAGTCAGTCAAACAAAGGCCGTCTGAAACTTTTCAGACGGCCTTTCTTCTCAAACGAAAATTCAACGGCAATTTGCTTGCTCTGTCAGTACCAAACGAAGAATATTTGACCGCTTCATCCTCAATTCATCCTCAAAACCATATCACTTTTTACCATATCCAAAGAACCAACGGTTATTTATGCCGTTTCTCGCCCAATGCTAGAATCGCGCGTTTATATATCGGCTCGCCGAGAAATCAAATAAATAATATAGTGGCAGGAATAGCTTTTATTCTCTGCCCCTTACACACACAAACATCATGACCGATTCTTCTGCCAAATTACCCAATTTGTGGCTGCTGATTGCCGCTGCCGCCTCCATCCTGCTGATTACCATCGGCATGAGGATGACTTTAGGGCTTTTTGTCCTGCCCGTCGTCAACTCGACCGAATTGAACATGACCCAGTTCAGCCTGATTATTGCCGTGTTCCAATTGATGTGGGGCATATCGCAACCCTTATCCGGCGCGTTGGCCGACCGTTTCGGCGCGTTTAAGGTTTTAGCCGGCGGTACGGTTCTATTGATTGCCGCCTGTCTAATGGTTCCGCAAATGCCGACTTATTGGGGGCTGATGCTTGGTATCGGTTTATTGTTGGCATTCGGTACGGGTTCGGGCGGATTTTCCATCATTATGGGACAGGTCGCCGCCAAAACGCCGCCTCATCGGCGCGGCTTGGCTTCCGGCCTGGTCAATGCAGGCGGGTCCGCAGGGCAATTTTTGTTCGCGCCGCTGGTTCAAGGTTTGATTGCCCTGCACCGCATCGGCTGGACGGGGACATTTTATGTTTGGGCAGTCATTGCCATCTTGATTTTGCCAATTTCTTGGTGGCTGGCCGGCGGCAAACATGCTTCTCATACCGTCCATACCGACGACGGCGGCCAAACCCTGAAGCAGGCCGTCTGCAAGGCTTTCGCCAACCGCAGCTATATCTTGCTACATTTGGGTTTCTTTACCTGCGGTTTCCACATCGCCTTTTTGGTTACCCACCTGCCAACCGAAATTTCACTTTGCGGCCTCCCCGCTACGGTCGCTTCAACCTCTATTGCCATTATTGGTTTGGCAAACATCGCCGGCTGTATTTTTTCAGGCTGGTGTACCGGCAGATTTTTGGGCAAATACGTCCTCTTCGGTTTATATGCTTCGCGTGTCGCCATGATATTGATTTATCTGGCCGCACCTAAAACCGATTTGAACTTCTATCTTTTCGCCGCCGGACTCGGTTTCACTTGGCTGGCAACCGTCGCCCCCACCGCCGCCATTACCGGCAAACTTTTCGGCACGCGCTACTTGGCCACCCTCTTCGGGTTGACCATGTTGAGCCACCAAATCGGCGGCTTTTTAGGTTCATACATCGGCGGCATCGTCATCACACGCTTCAACGATTACGGCTGGATGTGGTACGCCGACGCAGTCTTGGCAGGCGCAGCCGCCCTGTTGAATTTACTGATTCATGAACGGAAAGCGGCTGCCGACTGACGCGAAAACCTTGACATTTCAAGGCCGTCTGAACGTGCTATCGATACCTTCAGATGGCCTGTTGTTTAAAAACGAATAACATGATAACCTTTTAATAACGGATGAAATAATTCGTCCAATATTTCTACAAAGCAAAAAGGACTCTATCTTATGAACCGTCGTCAATTTATCGGCAGCGCTGCTGCTGTTTCCCTCACCGCCGCCGCTTCTTTTGCCCGTGCTCACGACCATGCACACCACGCCGGTCATGCTGGTCACGCGCATTCTGCACCACGCGCCTACGAAGCTGCGCGCAAAGCGGCCGCACATTGCGTTGAAGCCGGTCAAATCTGTTTGGCACACTGCATTGCCCTGTTGAGCGAAGGCGATACCTCCATGAAAGACTGCGCAGCCGGCGTTAACCAAATGTTGGCACTGTGCGGCACATTGCAAAACCTCGCCGCCCAAAATTCACGCCTGACCCCGTCTTTGGCAAAAGTGTGCATCGAAGCCTGCAAACAATGTGCTGCCGCCTGCAAAGAACACGCCAGCCACCACGCTGAATGCAAAGCCTGCTACGAATCTTGCTTGGCTTGCATTAAAGAATGCGAAAAAATTGCCGCTTAAGCACTAATGAAAAAAGGCCGTCTGAATTTCAGACGGCCTTTTATTTTGCTATTTTATTCACGCTATTCGGCTGCAAGCTCTTGCTCATCGAGCAGTTTTTTCCGAACAATCGCAGGATTACCCGCAGCCACGCAATAAGGCGGCACATCTTTGGTAACCACCGAACCTGCGCCGATTACCGCGCCCTTACCGATGGTAACGCCGCCCATGATAATCGCACGCCGACCAATCCAAACATCATCTTCAATCACAATCGGGCTGATATCTGTATAACCTTCGAAGCGGCGGGTTTCAGGGTTGAATTTGTGGTTGGTCGAATAAAACAGGCATTCCGGCCCCATCATCACGTTCTTGCCGAGGGTCAAACCGCGGCAGATTTCGCAATTTACGCCGATACCCGAATTGTCGCCGATTACCGTATCCGGAAAAACATATCCGCCTTTTTCAATATTGACGTTTTTGCCGATGTTTGGGGAAATGCATGCAGCCAAAGCGGCGCGGAATTTTTGCGCAATTCTGCCGAATGGTTTGCAATAAGACGGAGGCAACATTCCTCCCAAAACACGCAAAATGCACGTCAATATCCTTTTCCACATTGATTCCGTCTCCTGTTCGTACAAGCGTAAATATTATTCAGACTATTATTCTTCTTAAAGTTTCACATCTAGAAGAGGTTTTACATCCTCTTTTCAGTTAGATTACAGCCCGATTACACAACATTTAGTTTGAAACTCTATTCTAAACTGTTCTCGCCTGTTGCGAAACTGCCCGCTACGCAAAATATCCGCTTGACGAAACAGCCAAAAATAGCGAAAATCCCACGCTTAACTGAAGTACAGGCAAAACCCCTGTGCCCGCTTAATCGAAAGGAAATCAAATGAAACAAGGTATTCACCCGAACTACCACGAAATCAACGTTACCTGCTCTTGCGGCAACAAATTCGTGACCAAATCCGCAATGGAAAAAGACAGCTTCAACGTTGAGGTTTGCTCTCTGTGCCACCCTTTCTACACCGGTACTCAAAAAATCGTCGACACTACCGGTCGCGTGGACAAATTCAACAACAAATTCGGCAACCTGTTCAAACGCTAATTGCCGCTTTGTCAAAAAGACTGCTTCGTGCAGTCTTTTTTGCATTTAGGCCGTCTGAAACCTTTCTTTCAGACGGCCTGAGCTTTTTGTCGTCAACCGAATGCCATATCATTCCAAACACCCGATAAAAACGAGCCGTAAGCATTATTTTACAAAGCCCTCCGGTCCGGCATATCGCGCAAACCCGTCAAACCCTGTACCATTGCTATTCAAACCAACCGTTTTTTGACCTTCCATGCTGACTTACACACCGCCCGATCCGCGCCGCCCCCAAAAAACCTATGAAAAACCATGGTTACTGCTGCTGATGGCCTTTGCCTGGCTGTGGCCGGGCGTGTTCTCGCATGACTTGTGGAACCCTGCCGAACCCTCCCTCTTTACCGCCTCCGAATCCATGAAAAACGGCGGCAGCCTGTTGGTTGCACAAATCTTCGGCCAACCCGACTTCACCATCTCCCCTGCTTTTTTGTGGGCGGCAACCGCATTCCAAACCCTGTTTTCACCTTGGGCGGCCGATACCTATGATGCTGCGCGCTTTGCCGGCGTGGTATTCACCGCCATCGGACTGACGGCCTGCGGATTTGCCGGTTTCAACTTCCTCGGCAGACACCACGGCCGCAGCGTTGTCTTAATCCTTATCGGCAGCATCGGTTTGCTGCCCATCGCCCACTTCCTCAATCCCATGTCGGCCGCTTTTGCCGCATTTGGATTGATTCTGTGTGGCTTTTCACTGGCACGCCGCCGCGTCATTATCGCCATTTTGTTGTTGTGCGGCGGCTGGGTTTTACTCTCCCTTACCTCAGGCTATCTGCTGACCGCGGCCATGATGTTTTTGGCACTTGCCCTGTCGTTCCATTCCACTTGGCAAAGCAAACGCTATTTGCTGACCCTGATTGGCGCCATCGTCGTTTCCCTGCCCCTGCTGATTCTGTATCCGCTGGTTTTATCCAGAACCCATCCCGAATGGTTTGATATTTGGTTCAACCATTATTCCTTAGGCGTATTCGGCGGTTTCCATCAAATTCAGACGGCCTTCAACCTGCCCTATTATCTGAAAAACCTGCTGTGGTTTGCCCTGCCTGCTTGGCCGCTGGCGGCATGGACGCTCAGCCGCACGCGTATCCACGATAAAAACTGGGGTATTCTGAGCCTGTCGTGGCTGGTTATCATGACAGCCCTACTTGCCATCAACCCACAACGCCTTCAAGACAACCTCGTTTGGCTGTTAACCCCGCTCGCCCTGCTCGGCGCGGCACAACTGGACGGCCTGCGTCGCGGCGCAGCGGCATTTATCAACTGGTTCGGCATCATGGCATTCGGTCTGATTGCCGTATTCCTATGGCTGGGCTTCTTCGCCATGAACTACGGCTGGCCTGCCAAACTGGCCGAACGCGCCGCCTATTTCAGCCCGTACTACGTCCCCGACATCGACCCGATTCCGATGGCCGTCGCCCTGCTGTTTACCCCGTTATGGCTCTGGGCGATTACGCGTAAAAACATCCGCGGCCGCCAAGCCGTGACCAACTGGGCGGCCGGCGTTACCTTGGCCTGGGCTTTGCTGATGACCCTGTTTTTACCGTGGCTCAACGCCGCCAAAAGCCATGCGCCGGTAGTACACCAAATGGAAGCCGCGCTTTCTTCCGAATTGAAACAGCAGCTTTCAGACGGCCTCGAATGTATTAGCATCGACAGCCAAGACCAGCGCACACGAATCGCGTGGACACAATACAGCCATATTAAAACCACGACCGACAACCCTTCCTGCCGCTACCGCCTCATCCGCCAAGCTGCCAACATCGGCGCACCTTCGGGCTGGCAAACCTTGTGGCAAGGCGCAAGACCGCGCAACAAAGCCGAGACTTTCCTATTGCTGGAAAAAACTGCAGCGCAGTAAATCACACCCACTACAAGCTGAATATTTACAATTCGTTGAATTAATTGAAAAACTCAATAAACTATTATAGACAATCGCGAAACTTTAAGTTAATATTATTTCTAAAGAAACAGTAATTATCACCAGTAAAAACATAGGGATTATCTTAATATTTTTATTTCTCTATCCTGATTAAACAGAATAACTATATAATTATGCAGATAATCTTATACTTAATTTATTCACATTATGTAACTATGGAAACAATAAAATGAATCAATACAAAGAATTTATCGTAGACTTAAAAAAGTTTAAGTTACTTGGAAGTGTTCTTTATATAGAAGGCATTGGGATAGTCTTAGGTCAAAGTGCTAAAGAATATAGTGACATTAACTACCAATTAATCATTAAAAATGCAACTAACAGCTATGTAAAGCCATTAGCTAAAGCTCTTCATGAGGAACTCACAGTACAATATTCTAAAGATCCAAATATTTCTTATGATACGTGTTGGTTTGCTACGTTAAATTATGAAGGTGTTGACATTTCCGACATTCCTGTAGGTAATTATGAACTTTTCCTAAAAATAATAGTAAATAGCATAGAAAAAATTATTAACTTACAAACAGAAACTGAAATAAATATTGATAACTCCCTATTTTCTTTTAAAGCCAACAATACTGGTAATGAATTTATTATAAAAGAAAATTTAAAAGGTGATATTGTCTATTGCCAATATAGTGATGATAAATTAAAAATTATGGGATGTTATCAAGACGAATATAACAATTTTATTCAAGCTCCGTCTAACTTAAATAATGTACATGTTCGTTTTTTTGGCAAAAACAATCGTGTAATCCTGCATGAAAACTCAGACCTCAAAAATACTTTTATTGAATTTAAAGGAAGTAATGCTATTATCGTAATAGGAGAAAGAGCAGGTATTTTTGGTACGTTTCGGTTAGGATTTGGTTGTAAAATTGAAATAGGAAATGGAACAACAAGTACCAATAGTGTTTATGTAACCTGTGCCGAAAGTACAAGTATAACTATTGGCGATGACTGCATGTTCGCTACTAATAACCAGATTCGGACAGATGATGCCCATGCGATTTATAACGCCAATACTGGTAAACGTATTAATTTTTCTAAAGATATTGTAATTGGTAACCATGTTTGGGTTGCATATGGAGCAACTATATTAGGAGGAAGCTGTATTGGTGATGGTTCGGTTATTGGCGCTTTCTCATTGCTGAAAAAACCAATTCCTAATAATTGTATTGCTGCAGGCGTTCCAGCAAAAGTAATCAGAGAAAATATTATTTGGGAGCGACCGCTACTGCTGAATGCTGAAGATGAAAATAGTTTTTTACTTGCTAAGGGTTTCTAATAAAATATAACCAAACCTATCTTTTCCTACCCTACGTAACGATTTAGGTATTGGTTTCAATCAAAACCCCTTCTTCCTCTCATCTTAAAGGCCGTCTGAAAGAACTTTTATCCTCTCAGACGGCCTTTGACTTACTTTAACGCTGCTTCCCGTACAATGGCCCTTTTCCCTTAATCTACCTAAAAATATGAAACCCAACCGCCTTTTGCCCCTCGTCCTCTTATTGACCGCCCTCTCCGCCCATGCCAAAGATTTCATCATCTACGACCGCATGGACTACGTCGGCAAACCCGACCTTACTGCCGACAAACTCTCCAAAGTGTTCTTGGTTTACGAAAGCGAGCTGGTCAAACCCGATCCGACGGGCAAACGCAAACACGGCGTACTCAACGAAGCGCGCATCCGTGAATTGGCCAAACAATCGCGCCGCGAAGGCTACCGCACCATTTCCACCGACATCGAAAGCTGGTTTGCCGAAAAAGACGGCCAGCTGCTGACCCCCGACGAATTGAGAACCGACTTCGCGCGGATGTACCAAATCTTCAGAGAAGAAAACCCGCGCGCCTTCATCAGCAACTACGGCATGCCTTCCGAACACCTGCACGGCATCCGCCACTACCGCCCCAACGTTGACAACGAAGCCATCTTGGCCAAATGGCGGCAAGTCAGCAAACGCCGTGCGCCCACCGCCGCCATCAGCGACTATGCCAATCCTGTGTTCTACATCACTTCCCCCGATTTGGTGCAATGGGAAAAAGACGTGAAAACCGCCGTTGACGACATTCATCAACGCTTTCCCAACAAAAAAATCATCGGCTACATCTGGCCGCAATATTATTCGGCCACCAACAGCCCTTATTTCAAGCAGTTCATCGACCCCGTCCGCTGGCGCAAAATGCTCGAAATCAGCAAAAAATACACCGACGGCGTAATTATCTGGTCGGACAAGCGCGATGAAAACAACCAAATCGTGCGTTGGAACGATCCGCGCATTCAAGCCACGATGAAAGCAACTCAAGCCTTCATCAATGCCAATGCAAAAGAAATCAAGGTAGAAGGTTTGCAGAAATATTAAAAACAAGGCGGGTATGTTTGCCCGCCTCTTTATATACCTACACAGCTGTCTGTATGTTTGACACAACACGCGACAAAACGACCGTACCATCAACGCTTCTGCATTCTTTCACACGTTTTTACCCGTTATTCCTAAGCTCAGGCCGTCTGAAAATTGCCCGAATATCCAATACCCTTTACAATACCCGTAATTAAAATACATTTTTCGACACTCCCCTCCTGCATGAGTTCCACACCCTTCATCGAAATGAAAGACGTTGCCTTCGCATATGGCGACCGTCCTATTCTGAACAACATCAACTTCAGCATTCCACAAGGCAATTTCGCCGCCGTAATGGGTGGTTCGGGCAGCGGTAAAACCACGCTGATGCGCCTGATTACGGGTCAAATCCGCCCGCAATCGGGCAAAGTGCTGATTGAAGGGCGAGATTTGGCCGCATTTTCGGCGCAGGAGCTGTATGAACACCGCCGCCGCATGGGCGTTTTGTTCCAACACGGCGCATTGTTCACCGACTTATCCGTCTTCGACAACATCGCCTTCCCCATGCGCGAGCTGACGGATTTGCCCGAGGCGGTCATTCGCGATTTAGTATTGCTGAAACTGAATGCAGTCGGTTTACGCGGCATTGAAAACCTGATGCCTTCCGAGCTTTCCGGCGGTATGTCGCGCCGCGTTGCCCTCGCGCGTACGATTGCGCTCGACCCTGAAATCATGTTGTACGACGAGCCTTTTACCGGCCTCGACCCGATTTCGCTGGGCGTCATCGCCCACCTCATCAGCCGTGCCAACAAAGCCCTGCGCTCAACCAGCGTGATGGTAACGCACGACATCGAAAAATCGCTGGAAATCGTCGATCAAGTCATTTTCCTGGCACACGGCGAAATCATGTTCTCCGGCTCGCCCGAAGAAATGCGCGAACTCGACTCGCCTTGGGTACGCCAGTTTGTCGGCGGTTTGGCAGACGGCCCTGTCGCCTACCGCTATCCGGCGCAAACGACTTTAAAACAAGACTTGCTGGGCTGATGTTCAGACGGCCCGAAACTTAAACAAGGCCGTCTGAAAACCATTTAACCAATCAACTGAAACCTATGAATTTTATCCGTTCCGTCGGGGCAAAAACCCTCAGCTTCATCCAATCGCTGGGCAGCATTACGCTGTTTTTCCTGCACATCCTGGCTAAATCAGGTACGGCATTTGCCCGTCCGCGCCTGAGCATCCGCCAGGTTTACTTTGCAGGCGTGTTGTCTGTCCTGATTGTTGCCGTGTCCGGCCTGTTTGTCGGCATGGTATTGGGCTTGCAAGGCTATACGCAGCTGGCAAAATTCAAATCCGCCGATATTTTGGGTTATATGGTTGCCGCTTCCCTGTTGCGCGAATTGGGTCCTGTATTAGCTGCCATTCTGTTTGCCAGCAGCGCGGGCGGTGCCATGACCAGCGAAATCGGCTTGATGAAAACCACCGAGCAGCTTGAAGCAATGAACGTGATGGCGGTAGACCCCGTGGCACGCGTGGTTGCGCCGCGCTTTTGGGCGGGCGTGTTTTCCATGCCTTTGCTGGCTTCGATTTTCAACGTTGCCGGTATTTACGGCGCGTATTTGGTCGGCGTCGAATGGCTGGGTTTGGACGGCGGTATTTTCTGGTCGCAAATGCAAAACAACATTACCTTCCATTACGACGTACTCAACGGTTTAATCAAATCCGCCGCTTTCGGCGTAGCTGTTACGCTGATCGCCGTACATCAGGGTTTCCACTGCGTACCGACCTCCGAAGGTATTTTGCGCGCCAGTACACGCACCGTAGTGTCTTCCGCCCTGACCATCCTCGCCGTCGACTTCATTTTGACCGCGTGGATGTTTACCGACTAAAGGCCGTCTGAAACGACACTTAAAAAGAATGAAACAAGGACAATAGCACATGAAAAAAAATGCTTTGGAATTTTGGGTAGGACTGTTTGTCTTACTGGGCGCAGCCGCTATCGGCTTTCTCGCCTTCCGCGCCGCCGGCGGACAATCGTTCGGCAAATCCTCTCAAACCTACACCGTCTATGCCGATTTCAGCGACATCGGCGGCTTGAAAACCAACGCTCCGGTCAAATCCGCAGGCGTACTGGTGGGTCGCGTTGCCTCTATTCAGCTCGACCCTAAATCCTATCAGGCAAAAGTCGCCCTCAATCTGGACAGCCAATATCAGTTCAGCAGCGACGTTTCTGCACAAATCCTGACTTCAGGCCTGTTGGGCGAACAATACATCGGCCTGCAACAAGGCGGCGATACCGATTCTTTGGCGGCAGGCGACACCATTACCGTCACCAGCTCCGCCATGGTTTTGGAAAACCTTATCGGCAAATTCATGACCAGCTTTGCCGAGAAAAACGCAGATGGTGAATCTGCCGGTCAAAACAAACAATAAAAACATATCAACCCAATATTCAGGACACTCCCATGAAAAAAACTTCCTTCATCAGCGCATTGAGCATCGGCGTATTGAGCATCAGCATGGCATTTGCCTCTCCTGCCGACGCAGTCAACCAAGTCCGTGAAAACTCCGTTCAAGTGCTGAAAATCCTCAACAGCGGCGATGCCAACACTGCACGCCAAAAAGCTGAAGCCTACGCCATCCCTTACTTCGACTTCCAACGCATGACCGCTTTAGCCGTCGGCAACCCATGGCGCACTGCGACTGACGCACAAAAACAAGCGTTGACCAAAGAGTTCCAAACCCTGCTGATCCGCACCTACTCCGGCACCATGCTGAAATTCAAAAACGCCAAGGTCAACATCAAAGACAACCCGGTCGTAAACAAAGGCGGTAAAGAAATCGTTGTCCGCGCCGAAATCAACGTTTCCGGCCAAAAACCGGTCAACATGGACTTCACCACCTACCAAAGCGGCAGCAAATACCGCGCATACAATGTCGCAGTAGAAGGCGCAAGCTTGGTTACCGTATACCGCAACCAATTCGGCGAAACCATCAAAGCCAAAGGCATCGACGGCCTGATTGCCGACTTGAAAGCCAAAAACGGCGGTAAATAATCCACCCCCGCACCATGCCACCTGATGTTCAGACGGCATGGTGCCTTACATCATAAAGACACCATGCAAACAGAAATCCGCAACGGCACGCTCTACATCAGCGGCGACGTTACCGTCAAAACCCTGACTGCCTCCGCCTTTGCGCGCTACGAACAACAATGCCGTCTGAAAGAAACAGACAGCATAGACTTCAGCCAAGTAGGCAAAGCAGATTCAGCCTGCGTTTCCCTACTGCTCAACGCTCTGCGCCGGACAGACAAAAAACCGACCATTCAAAATATTCCCGATTCCGTCCGCGCACTGGCCGAACTTTACGAAATCAAAGACTGGTTGCAATCATGAAAAAAACCACCGCTTCCCTCTGCCTTCTCATCAGCCTTGCCTCCGCGCCCGCACTGGCCGAACGCAATCCGGCCGACCCTTATGAAGGCTACAACCGCACCGTTTCCAAGTTCAACGACAAAGCAGACAAATACGTCCTTTCCCCTGTCGCACGCGGTTATCGCAAAGTAACGCCCAAACCAGTGCGTACCGGCGTGATCAACTTCTTCAACAACCTGCGCGATGTCGTCAGCTTCGGCAGCAATGTTCTGCGCCTTGACGTCAAACGCGCCAGCGAAGACCTCGTCCGCGTCGGCATCAACACCACCTTCGGCCTTGGCGGTTTAATCGACGTAGCCGGTGCAGGCGGCGTACCCAGCAATAAAAACACCCTCGGCGACACCTTCGCCTCATGGGGCTGGAAAAACAGCAACTACTTCGTTGTCCCCCTGTTCGGCCCATCTACCGTACGCGATACCATTGGCAACGCCGTTACCACCGTCTACCCAGTTAAAAACGCCGTCTTCCACACCAGAGCAGGACGCTGGGGCACAATCGGCCTGCAGGCCATCAACACCCGTGAAGAACTGCTCGACCTGACCGACAGCCTCGAAGGCGCAGCCATCGACAAATACAGCTACACACGCGACCTTTACATGAAAGTCCGCACCCAACAAACCGGCGGCACGCTCCCTCAAAGCGAAGACGACAACATCGACATTGATGACTTAGTGGACAGCAACGCCACTTCCGAGCCGGTAGCAGCACCCCAAACCGCTCCGGCAGAAATCCCCGATACAGCCAATCCCAAAATCCTGTATCAAACACCATCAGAAAACCCCTGATTGTTCCCAAAAATAAAGGCCGTCTGAAATTCAGACGGCCTTTATCCCCCAAAAGATAGCCAGTCCACCACCTTTGCTATATCATTCAACTATACAGAAACCAAGGAAAACACCATGTACGAAGTCAACCGCAGCGTCTTCCTGCTTATCCCCCTCGATCCTTTTTGGAACTGGCTGAAATCCCTGCCTGGCAATCACCTAGACGGCCTGACGCTTGAAGATATCCAAGCCGATGCCAATTCCTACCTCGTTCGCCCGTGCGAAACCGCCGACGAAGTATGGGATGAAATCGAAGCGCGTTTCGAAGACATTTTTGCTGCCGAATTGGCCGACTGGTGCGAAGACGAAAGCGAATGGCCTGATTTGGACGCCGACATTTTCAACGAATGGTTCGACATCCAACTCTCCACCGTGATTACTGACCTCGAACACGAACCAATCGCACGCGAAGAGTTCCAACCCATCAATCTCAACTGATGAAACTGACCATCCGCAACTACCATCTCGACGGCTACGGCCATGTCAACAATGCGCGCTATCTTGAATTTCTCGAAGAAGCGCGCTGGACGTTTTTTCAAGAGCATGACCTTCTGTCCGAACTCAAAGGCATCATGCTCGTTGTTGCACGCGTTGATATCCGCTATCGCCGCCCATCGCTTGAAGGCGATGTTTTAACCTTTACAGGCCGTCTGAAAGATATCGGCACACGCCACATCATCCTTAGCCAAACCGCGACTCTACCCAACGGCAAAGCCGCCATCGAAGCCGAAGTGACTCTTATGCCCGTCAGCAGCGAAAGCGGCCGCAGCATCAGCGTTCCCCAAACCTTAGCACACGCAATCCAAAACCTTACATCATGAAAAAAATACTCACACTCCTTGTCGTTGCCACGATTGGCGCGCTTCTTGCCTTTGTCCTTATCCCCAGCAACAAAGCCGCCCCTAATTTCGCCCTGCCCGACCTGCAAGGCAAAACCATTACCAACGCCGATTTGAAAGACAAAGTTACCCTCATCAACTTCTGGTTTCCCTCCTGCCCCGGCTGCGTGAGCGAGATGCCTAAAATCATCAAAACCGCCCAAGATTACCAAGGCAAAAATTTCCAAGTCCTCGGCATTGCCCAACCCATCGACCCTATCGAAAGCGTCCATCAGTACGTCAAAGAATATGGCCTTCCTTTCACCGTCATGTACGATGCCGACAAAACTGCCGCAAAAGCCTTTGGTACACAGGTTTACCCGACTTCTGTCCTGATCGACAAAAACGGTAACATCCTCAAAACCTACGTTGGCGAACCCAATTTCACCCAACTCTACCAAGAAATCGACCAAGCCCTCACCCAATAAATCCAAGGCCGTCTGAGACCACATTTCAGACGGCCTAAAACCGAAATATCCTTTATAATAAGCAACATTTTATCCGTTCAGACACCAAGCTCCTCTATTAACAAAGGCCGTCTGAAACAACAGAATACCCATAAGAGAACATCATGAAATTTATCGACGAAGCAAAAATCGAAGTCGCCGCAGGCAAAGGCGGTAATGGCGCAACCAGTTTCCGCCGCGAAAAATTCGTGCCCCGCGGCGGCCCTGACGGCGGCGACGGTGGCAAAGGCGGCAGCGTTTGGGCAGAAGCCGACGAAAACACCAACACCCTCGTCGAATACCGCTTCGTCAAACGCTACCAAGCCAAAAACGGCGAAAAAGGCCACGGCTCCGACCGCTACGGCGCAGGTGCAGACGACATCGTCCTCAAAATGCCCGTCGGCACCCTTATCCGCGACCTCGACACTGACGAAATCGTCGCCGACCTGACTTACCACGGCCAGCGCGTCTGCCTTGCCAAAGGTGGCAAAGGTGGCTTGGGCAACATCCACTTCAAATCTTCCGTCAACCGCGCGCCCAAACAATCCACGCCCGGCGAAGAAGGCGAAACCCGTTCCCTGCAACTCGAGCTTAAAGTCCTCGCCGACGTCGGCTTGTTAGGTATGCCCAACGCCGGTAAATCCACCCTGATTACCGCCGTATCCGCCGCACGCCCCAAAATCGCCAACTACCCCTTCACCACCCTGCATCCGAATTTAGGCGTTGTGCGCATCGACGAAAACCACAGCTTCGTCATGGCAGACATCCCCGGACTGATTGAAGGCGCAGCAGAAGGCGCAGGCCTCGGCCACCGCTTCCTCAAACACCTATCGCGCACCGGCCTGCTGTTGCACGTCGTCGATTTGGCACCCTTTGACGAAGCCGTCAACCCCGCCGAAGAAGCACTCGCCATCATCAACGAATTACGCAAATACGACGAAGAGCTCTACGACAAACCGCGCTGGCTGGTGCTGAACAAACTCGACATGCTCGATGAAGAAGAAGCCCAAGAACGCACCACCGCCTTCCTCGAAGCCATCGGCTGGGACTATCCGAAACCAGACGACCGCTTCCAATTTGACATGGAAACCCCGCGCCTCTTCCAAATCAGCGCCCTGACCCACCAAGGCACACAGGAATTGGTACACCAAATCAACCAATACCTGACCGAGAAAAAACGCATCGAAGCTGAAAAAGCCGAAGCGGAGCAGGCTGAGGCAAAAGCCGAAATTGCCGAGCAGCAGCCTAAAACAGATACTGGCGTATTTAAGCCGGAGTAAAAAATTTCAGACGACCTTTTTTATCCACAGGCCGTCTGAAAATACAAAACATAGGGCGGGTTTTATACCTGCCCTTTCGGTAAGCAGTATTCTCCTTTTTTCAAAAATCAAACGATAAAGTAACAACGGACACAGCCATAAATTTGTTTTAGAATTCTATAACCGTATTCAATTTATAAACGCCGTTAAAGCATGATTAAGACGGCCTCTACACCAAAACGACAACCTTTAGCGAAACCTCATGACCACCATCTACAACACCCTTACCCGCCAAAAAGAACCCTTCTCCCCCATCGATCCTAAAAACGTGCGTATGTACGTTTGCGGTATGACTGTTTACGACTATTGCCACTTAGGCCATGCACGCGTGATGGTTGTGTTCGATATGATTGCCCGTTGGTTGCGCGAGTGCGGCTATCCGCTCACTTATGTGCGCAACATTACCGACATTGACGACAAAATCATTGCCCGCGCAGCTGAAAACGGCGAAACCATCGGCGAACTGACCGCGCGTTTCATTCAGGCTATGCACGAAGATGCCGATGCTTTGGGTGTGTTTCGTCCGGATATTGAGCCAAAGGCGACGGAAAACATTCCGCAAATGATTGCCATGATTGAAACCCTAATTCAAAACGGCAAAGCCTATCCTGCCGCAAACGGCGACGTTTATTACGCCGTGCGCGAATTTTCCGCTTACGGTCAATTGTCGGGCAAATCGCTGGATGACCTGCGCGCAGGCGAGCGTGTGGAAGTGGACGGTTTCAAACGCGATCCGCTTGATTTTGTGTTGTGGAAAGCGGCCAAAGCAGGCGAGCCGGCATGGGAAAGCCCTTGGGGCAACGGCCGTCCGGGTTGGCACATCGAATGCTCCGCTATGAGTGAAAACCTGTTCGGCGATACTTTCGACATTCATGGCGGCGGCGCGGATTTGCAGTTCCCGCACCATGAAAACGAAATTGCCCAAAGCGTCGGCGCGACAGGACATACCTGCGGCCATGACCACGCGCAAACTCACCACGGCCAAAGCATCGCCAGCCACGTCAAATACTGGCTGCACAACGGCTTCATCCGTGTGGACGGCGAAAAAATGTCCAAATCGTTGGGTAACTTCTTCACCATCCGCGAAGTGTTGAAACGATACGACCCTGAAGTCGTACGTTTCTTCATCCTGCGCGCCCACTACCGCAGCCCGTTGAACTACTCCGACGCGCATTTGGACGACGCAAAAGGTGCGCTGACCCGTCTGTACACCACGTTGAAAAACACACCAGCGGCTGAGTTTGACTTATCTGAAAACGCCAACGACTACACCCGCCGTTTCTACGCCGCCATGAACGACGATTTCGGTACGGTCGAAGCGGTTGCCGTGTTGTTTGAACTGGCAGGCGAAGTGAACAAAACCAATGATGCACACCTTGCCGGCTGCCTGAAAGCTTTGGGCGGTATCATCGGCCTGTTGCAACGCGATCCGATTGAGTTCCTGCAAGGCGGTGC
This sequence comes from Neisseria sp. P0019.S002, assembly GCF_051957155.1. NCBI lineage: Bacteria > Pseudomonadati > Pseudomonadota > Betaproteobacteria > Neisseriales > Neisseriaceae > Neisseria > Neisseria sp. P0019.S002. Next base: position 182,455 of record NZ_JBQCWS010000002.1, on the reverse strand, counting down.
TGTTTCAGACGGCCTCTCCAACGAAGAAATCGAAGACTTAATCGCCCGCCGCAAACAGGCACGCGCGGATAAAAACTGGGCGGAATCCGACCGTATCCGCGACCTTCTGAACGAACACAAAATCATTCTGGAAGACAACGCCGGCGGTACGACTTGGCGCCGCGGTTGATTTCATGGCATAGATAAAAGGCCGTCTGAAACTGTTTTCAGACGGCCTTTTTAATTTTGCTATTTCAAAAAGGGCGCAAACATCACGCCCTTTGTTTAAAACATCATTTCATTTATGCGCCGAATACTTTCAGACGGCCTTCTATTGGTTGGAAGGCTTTTTCTCCGGCTGGAGCCGCGATACCGCCGATCACCATTTGCGCACGCAACAACCAGCTTTCCGGCAAGTTCCATTCTTTGGCAATGGCCGCATCAGGCAGCGGATTGTAGTGTTGCAGATTGGCGCCGATACCGGCAGCCGCCAATGTTGTCCAAACAGCATATTGAACCATGGCATTTGCCTGATCTGCCCAGATAGGGAAGTTGGCCGCATAAGATGGGAACTGCTCTTGCAAGCCTTTGACAACATCTTGATCTTCAAAGAACAAAACGGTCGCTGCGCCTGCTTTAAACAAGTTCAGTTTTTGTGCAGTGGCTTCAAACTGCTCGGCAGGAACAATTGCACGCAAAGCTTCTTCGACAAAATGCCACACTTTGGCATGTTCTTCGCCAAACAATACGACCACTCGGGCAGATTGCGAATTAAAAGAAGACGGCGTATGTAAAACGGCGTGTTCGATGATTTTGGTTACTTCCTCATTGGACAGAGGCAGGGTGTTGCTCAATGCATAGATAGAACGACGGGTTTCAGCAGCTTGTTGCAAAACAGAATAAGTCATGATCTTTTCCTTAAATTAATCTTTATCTTTACCAAAAGCGTTATCCAAAGCCCACGCTCCGCCACCGACTACTGCCAGATACAGGAACACGAAGCAGAACAAAACGGCAGATTCGCCATGGTTGGCCAATGGGAACAAAACATTACCAGAAGACGCGTGGGCCATAAAGTAGGCGGCTGCCATCTGACCGGACAAAACAAACGCGGCCGGACGCGTAAACAGGCCCAATATCAATAAGATACCACCGACAATTTCCAAAACACCGGCCACCAGCATCAAGCCTTCGGGCGCACCGCCCATAGACATCGGAAAACTGAAAAACTTGGCCGTACCATGCAGCAAAAACAAATACGCCGTAACAATACGCAAGACAGACAATACAACAGGTTGAAATGATTTGAGGGCTGACATCTTAATAATCCTTATTTTAATGGCTACCTGAAAGAGGTAGGGAGCAATTTCAATAAGTGCAGTATAGATAATTCACAGTAAGAGATATATACTCGAATTATTGATACAACGTTTCCTAATAAGAAATTATGGATACCCTATTCAGCCTAAAAGTTTTCCGCCAAGTTGTTCAAAGCGGCAGTTTTACCCGTGCTGCCGATCAACTCGACATCTCCACCGCAATGGCCAGCAAACACGTCAGCCATCTGGAAAACACCATTCAAGCCAAGCTCTTACACCGCAACAGCCGCAACCTCCACCTGACCGAAGCAGGCGAAGAATACTACCGTCAATGCAGCTACGCGCTGGATACCTTGGACACCGCTGCCCAAAAAGCGGCAGGCGGCGCCGACACGCCGCAAGGTATGTTGCGCGTTACCATGCCCCTGTGGTTTGCAGGCGGTAATATGAGCACATGGTTGGCCGAATACCGCCAGCGTTATCCCAAAGTCACGCTTGACCTCGTCCTCGACAACCGCCATATCGACCTCATCGCCGAAGGTTTCGACCTCGCCTTGCGCGTTTCCAAAACCCCCTCCCCTTCGCTGATCGTCAAACCGCTGGCCAAAATCGAGTTCGTCCTGCTTGCCGCTCCCGACTATCTGGCCCGACACGGCATACCCGATACACCTGAAGCCGTCATGCAGCACCAAGCCATCCTGCCTTCCTATACCAGTCAACAAAACTGGGAAATTACCCACTGCCACACCGGAGAAAAAGCCATTCTCCACCTCTCCCCGGTTATCCGCAGCGACAACACACTGATGATCCGCGAGCTGATTAAAGCAGGAGCAGGCATAGGCTATCAGCCCCTTTGGGCAGTTCAGCAGGAATTGAAGGACGGCACATTGGTCCAACTCCTGCCCGATTACACCATCTGGACAGACCAACTGAACGCCACCTATGTCGACAGGGCATTTCTCAGCGCGAAAGTGCGCAGCTTTATCGACTTTCTCAATGAAAAAATATCGGAAGGATAAACATCAAGGCCGTCTGAAACACTTTTCAGACGGCCTTTAATCAAAGCAACAATCCAATCAATAATTGGTCGAGCAGAACTGTTCGCGTTTGTCCGCATCGGCGGCATAGCATGTCAAACCCATGCCTGACGCATTGCTGTTGTTCGCTTTCGCACCCGGTTTCTTGTTCACCAAAACCTTACCGTTTTTTCCGATTTCAACGGTTACGCCTTTGCCGTTTTTCAGCTTCCATTTCAACACTTGCGCATCGGCATTCTGGCATTTGCTGACCGTACAGCCGCCTTCTGTCGCGACGTTGCCGTTTTTATAAATCACGCACTGCTGCTGGCTGTCGGTACAGGCCGCATACGCAGCAACGGAGAAACAGGAAATCAGCGCAGCAAACAAAACAGGTTTCATGGTTTGAACTCCTAAAGTTGTGATGATGGGTTTGTAATATTTGGAACTATACGCTTGTTTGCATGTGCCTACTACAAAATGTATCGGTAAGATTCAATAGATGCATCACTATATCCACTCCACTAATTATCTCATTCGCCCCATACGATAAAGGCCGTCTGAACATCATTTTTCAGACGGCCTTTAATTGATTTTCTACCTTACCGCTTCAGCTTCGCAAACGCATCTGCCATTGCCGAATTGGTCGGGGCTCGCTCGTTGCGTTGGGGTTTGCGGTCGCGGCGTTCTTGATGTCGGGTTTCAGACGGCCTGTTACCTTTGGCTGTGCCGCCCGGTCCGTCATCCAAACGCATGGTCAGCGCGATGCGTTTACGCGCAGCATCGACTTCCAGCACTTTCACTTTCACTACGTCGCCGGCTTTCACCACTTCGCGCGGGTCTTGGACGAACTTATTGGACAGGGCGGAGATGTGCACCAAGCCGTCCTGATGGACGCCGATGTCCACGAACGCGCCGAAGTTGGCGACATTAGAAACCACGCCTTCGAGTATCATGCCGACTTGCAAGTCGCTAATTTCGTGGATGCCTTCGGCGAATGAGGCCGTTTGAAACTCGCCGCGCGGGTCGCGGCCAGGTTTTTCCAGCTCGGACAAAATATCCAGAATAGTCGGCAGGCCAAAGCGTTCGTCGATGAAGTCGGACGCTTTGATTTGCTTCACGCGCTCGCGGTTGCCGATAAGTTCGGCGGCGCTAATGCCTTGTTGCGCCAGCATTTTAGCGACGACGGGATAGGCTTCGGGGTGGACGGCGCTCGCGTCCAGCGGCTCTTTACCGCCGTTAATCCGCAAAAAGCCCGCCGCCTGCTCGAAGGTTTTTTCGCCCAACCGCGGTACTTTCAGCAATTTTTTGCGGCTGTCGAACGCGCCGTTTTCATCGCGGTAGGTAACAATGTTTTGGGCAAGGGTTTGATTCAAACCGGAAATCCGCGCCAAGAGCGGGGCAGAGGCGGTGTTTACGTCCACGCCGACGGCGTTCACGCAGTCTTCGACCACCGCGTCCAGCGATTTGGCGAGCTGGCTTTGGTTGACATCATGCTGATACTGGCCCACGCCGATGGATTTGGGGTCGATTTTGACCAATTCGGCGAGCGGGTCTTGCAGCCTGCGGGCGATGGACACCGCGCCGCGCAGGGAAACGTCCAAGTCGGGGAACTCGCGCGCCGCCAGTTCGGACGCGGAATAAATCGACGCGCCGGCTTCGGAAACGACGATTTTGTGCAGCCCCATTTCCGGCATTCCGCGCACCAGTTCGCCCGCGATTTTGTCGGTTTCGCGGCTGGCGGTGCCGTTGCCGATGGCGATGAGCTTCACACCGTGTTGTTTAATCAGGCGCGACAGCGTTGCCAACATATTGTTTTCTTGATGCAAATAGACGATGACCGTATCCAGCAGCTTGCCCGTATCATCCACCACGGCGCATTTCACGCCGTTGCGGTAGCCGGGGTCGAGACCCAGCGTGGTCAGCCGTCCGGCGGGCGCGGCGAGCAGCAAGTCTTTGAGATTGCGGGCAAACACGGTAATCGCATCGGTATCGGCGGCTTCTTTCAAACGATTTAGGGCTTCAAGTTCTAACGACAAAAAGATTTTTGCGCGCCAAGTCAGGCGCACAGTGTCGCGCAGCCATTTGTGGCCGTCTGAAACCTTGAAGCGGCGGGCGATGATTTGTTCGTATTCACTTTGCTGCGTAATCGGCGTGTCGTCGGGCTGGTATTTGAGCGCAATGTTCAAAATGCCTTCGTTGCGGCCGCGCAAAACCGCCAGCGCGCGGTGGCTGGGCATGGCGCGCACGGGTTCGCGGTGGTCGAAATAATCGCTGAATTTTTCGCCTTCGGTTTCTTTGCCTTCAACGACTTGCGCGTGGATTTCGGCTTCGTTCCACAGCTTGTCGCGCAGCGTGCCGATGAGTTCCGCGTCTTCGGCAAACTGCTCCATCAGAATCGCGCGCGCGCCGTCCAGCGCGGCTTTGGCGTCGGGGACGTTTTCGTTCAGGTAGCCCTGTGCGGCGGCTTCCACGTCCTGCGGCTGCTCGGCAAGCAATACGTCCGCCAGCGGCTGCAAACCGTGTTCGCGCGCGATTTGCGCTTTGGTGCGGCGTTTGGGTTTGTAGGGTAGATACAGGTCTTCCAGCGCGGTTTTGTTGTCGGCGGCTTCGATTTGCGCTTTGAGTTCGTCTGAAAGCTTGCCTTGCTCTTCAATGCTTTTTAAAACAACGGCTTTGCGCTCTTCCAACTCGCGCAGGTATTGCAGCCGCTCGGCAAGCTGGCGTAGCTGAGTATCATCCAGCCCGCCTGTGGCTTCTTTACGGTAACGCGCGATAAACGGCACGGTTGCACCGCCATCTAGCAGTTCGACGGCGGCATTGATTTGCGCGGTGGTAGCGGAAAGCTCTTGGGAAAGAATTTGAGTAATGTTCATCAATAGAATTCCAACGGACAGGCCGTCTGAAATTTCAGACGGCCTGATTTAAAAAACAATCGCTTTAAGGCAGCGAATTATAATATTCGTAGGCTTTGTCCATGTCTTCAAACTGGTGCATATGCCCTTTTTCCAGCACCATCGCATTATCGCAATATTGCTTCATGGCACTGTGGCTGTGCGACACCAAAATGATGGAACGGTCTTTGCGCTTTTCAAACAACTCGTACTTACATTTATCGGCAAAGCGCGAGTCGCCAACCGCAATCACTTCGTCAATCAGATAGCAGTCAAACTCTACCGCCAACGACAAAGCAAATGCCAAACGCGCCTTCATACCTGAAGAATAACGCTTAACTGGCTCGTAAAGATATTGACCCAGCTCGGAAAACTCTTCGGTAAAGTTCTTCACATAATCTATATCGACATTGTAAATCCGACAGATGAAACGCAAATTGTCCATACCGGTCAGACTGCCTTGAAACGCTCCGGAGAATGCCAAAGGCCAAGAAATACTCATCGTCCGCTTGATTTCGCCCGTGGTCGGCGGCTCAACGCCGCTGATCAAACGGATAAGCGTCGATTTACCTGCACCGTTGCGGCCGAGAATACCGATTTTCTCGCCCTTCTCCATTTTGAAGTTGATATCGTGCAAGACTGTCCGCCAACCTTGGCGGGTCAGATAGCGCTTGGAAACGTGTTCAACTGAAATCATTGCGGCTCAACCCCTTTGCTGAATCTCGCCACCATCGCCAAACCAAGCAGCAGCAAAACCAAGTTACACAACAAAATATACCAAGGATTTTCGTAAGTCGTAACGCTGTTACCAAAATATCCGGCACGGAACATTTCTGTACCATGCACCATCGGAAGCATCAGCACATAGTGTTGCAACTGCTGAGGTAGGTTGTGTACGAAGAAAAACACGCCGGACAAAGGCATCATCACAAAACTGATGGTACTCCAAACCTTGCCAAACGGCTCAAAGTGAAATGCCACCGAACAGATGACCAGCCCCAATCCAACGGCAAACATAGCCATCAAAAGCCAAGCCAACAACATATAGAAAATATCTGCCGGTACATCAATCCAACCGATGACGACCAATGCGAACATAATCACGACCTGCGCAATCGTAGCACCGGCAATCTCCAACAACATACGCGCAAAAATGGTATCTAAAACACGTACATTTCGGTGATACAGCAGGCTTGTGTTGGCCGCAATAGAACCGATGGCGCGATTGGAGGCATTACGCCACATCATCATCATCGGATAGCCTGTCAGCGTGAAAGCCACGATATTCAAAGCCGACACGTTGTGCATGCGGAAAAACTTCCACATCAACACCATAACCAAAGTCAGCAGCAAAGGTTCGACAAATAACCACAAAAAACCAATGTTATTACGACCGTAGCGAGTAATAATTTCACGCATTAAGAGTGCGCCGATTACCCTTTTTTGGATAAGCAGCGACTCCAAAAACGATGTTTTATGTAGCTCTTTCATCAGTTTTTATGCTCACGGATACTTGCAGACAGCAACACAGCAATGCCATAGACAATCAAACCGATGACAAACGTTGCCACAATGTTGTACAGACGGTTTGGCTCATGCGCCAAGTCAGGTTTGTTCGGCTGGGAAATCACTTCCAAATACAATTGCTGACGATCTGCTTCCGCTTTTGCACTTTCCAAAGAAGTCATCGCCGCAGCCAATTGTTTCTCAGCCAATTCGTTTTCCAAATACACGCGCTGATATTCCGCCGCCTGATTGGACAACGAACCCTCGCCACCGCCGGAAATCGCTTTCATTTGTTGCGAGATTTCTTTACGCAAGCTCTTTTCACGCGCAATCAGACCCGGAATTTGCGGGTTTTCAGGCGTAACGGCTTTTACCTGGTCAAGCTGGGTTTGAATGACAATCAACTCATCCTGTAATTTAGACACCAAACCCATTTGCACATCAGATTGCGCCTTCAAGTCAAAAATACCGTTGGACACACGGAATTTTGTCAATTGGGCCGAAGCTTCTTTAACTTTCTCTTCAGCCGAATTGACCACTTCCTGAGCATAACGAATCGTATCCTGACGCGCACGTTCGTTCAGCTGGTTGATCAATACCTCACCTTGTTTGAGCAAAGCATCATTGATCTTTTGAGATTCACCGGCATTGAACGATGTAACGCTCAAATTGGAAATGCCTGAGACAGAGTCAAAATGGATGGATACCTTATCTCGGTAGTATTGATAAAACGCCTCATCCTCGCCACGCAGGCCAAAACCATTAAAACGGCTGAAAATATCGCCTTCTTTTTCATAAAAATCACGCACGGGCATTTTCTTACGCAACGCATCCAAAGCCGAACGCGACTGCATATATTCCTGCACGGTATAAATATCGTCTTGAGCACGAGAAAAACCAGACCCCTGCAAAATGGCGCCCAAGCCGTTCAAAGACGATTGGCTCTTAGGAGAACGCACCACAAAGCTGGACTGGGATGTAAACTGATCAGAAGCAAATAGCCCGTAATACACACCGGAACACAAAGTCGGCACGATAACCGTTACCCAAAGCAACGGATTAATCTTACGCAACCAAGACTTCTTGGCCTTTTTCTTTTCGGGAGCCGGTTGTTCCGGTTTCACATCCACATTTGCAGAAACTTGCTCAGACATTATTTTCCCCATTAGTTCACTAAATTATTAATACTGTTCGCACCGCTAACCACAGGCGAGAACACAAATGACAAGAACTTGCGTACTTCAGCCATCGGCGCATTCGATACGTACACCACGTCCTTATCCTTCACAGGGAAACGCTGCATCCAAAACATAGAATTCGCATCTGCCAGGTTCAAACGGTAGACCACAGGAATCTCCGCACGATCGCCATAGCCCTTTTCAACCCATTTAGATTGTTTCTCAGGAGGCAGCTCGGATAAAGGCGCATAACGGAATACAAATACGCCGCGCGCATCTGCACGATAATCCTGCAGACCGCCCATACGTCCCACAGCCTCAGCCAAAGACAAGCCCTTCACAGAGAAACCAATCTGCTGCGTATGACCAACCGCACCCATAGATGTAAATGTGCTCGGGTTTGTAATCATCGTGACTACATCACCTCGGCGCAACAAAATATTTTGACGCGGATGCGCCACCAAATCTTCCAATGCAATCGTTCTCACAACATTACCGCGTGTCAGCTGCACGTTCGTATCTTGTACATTCGCAGTCGAACCGCCCACGGCAGCCACCGCATCCAACACACGCTCGCCTGCAGCCGTCAAAGGCATACGCACACTGTTACCCGCGCGGATAACCGATACATTCGCCGCATTGTTTTGCACCATACGCACCATTACCTGCGGCTGGTTCGCCATTTTTTTCAGACGGCCTTTAATAATGTTTTGCACCTGAACCGGTGTTTTACCAAGGACAGACACATCGCCGATAAACGGCACAGAAATCGTACCTGAAGAGCTGACCATCTGTTCGGGCAGCTTAGTTTGCTGCGCATTACCCGAACCGGTAGACGACAAAGCACCACCGAACAACACAGCCGGAGGAGCTTCCCAAATCGTAATGTCCAGCACATCGCCTATATTGATAGCCCCTATTGATGATGTACCATCGCCCAACTGAGCAAATGACTGATTAACTTGCGCTTGATATAGTGACTGAGCCACCGCACCATTCACATCAATCAATTCCACCTCCGGCACTTCGGCCGTAGCCGGCTGTTGCCCCAAAGCAACAACATTTCGCGTACTCGGACCAGAATTAGGAAGAGAAGAGCATGCAGCCAACAGACTGACGTACAACAATAACATGCCCCTGCGGGTAAGACATTCTGCTTTCAACATTGATTAAATCTCACTATACTTTTAATTAAGCACGACCATTATAACACCTGATGAAATATTAGGCCGTCTGAAAACCTGACATAAGTATCAAAAAACATCACATTACAGCGAATACCGTCATGAGAAAACTTAAAAAACTGATTCGACAACCAGGTGTATTCTTCCGCGACTATCTCAACAAAAGATGCTCTGTCCGCAACGCTGAACAGCGTGCAACAGAGCATGACAAACTTATTGTTATCGAAAACAGTCTGACCAGCTCAATTCCGTCAACTATCCCAACGTCAGCATAATATATCACGGTCAAATCATTGACCCGTAATACCTACCCACCTTCAATTCTCATGTAATCTAAGCACACCTGCACAACATTCCCAATCTAAATGAATACTTCATCTATTTTAACAACAATATATTTACTGTTCTCCCCCTTACCGAAGGAACCTTTCACACCAACGGAATTGCTTCTCTTTTTATTACAGACAAAAGCCTAAAACAAATGTCCAAAAAAGAAACCGATACACCAACTCATTCTGCTTCAAAAACTGTATTATACTATTACAATTACCATATTGGCTGTCCGCTTATATTCTTCTGTTTAAAAGCAGCTGTGAATTTGTTTGGTGACACTACCTACCGTACTGAGATTAAAGCCTTTTTATCCAACTATTTTTCCAACCACGATCTGAATTTTGCCACCTTCCTCGTCCCTTATGTAGATGTTTTTTAAACATGCAATCCACAGTAGGTAATGAAATATGTTATTATTTTAATAGCCGCTCCAACAAAGCGCCTGCCCAATATATCAAGATCTTGGAAAATAAAAAAATTGGGCAGCAGCCACACTCTTTTTGTGCCAACGATTTTCACAGCCAGCAACAGATTGAAAACTACCAGGACAAACTGATTCAAATGCTGGAAAATTACTTCAAAACCAAATAAAAATAAAAGGTCAAAAAATGAACAATAAAAAATTTCGGAAGCTCTTACGAGACCCTAAACTCTTTTTTCGCGACATGTATGCCAAACGTGTAATGAAACTCAAAAAATACCTTCCCTTAAAATACGAAGGTAGCAACCAATTTACAATTGTTTCGGCAGTTTATAACGTCGAAAAATACCTTGATGACTATTTTGACAGTATCGTCAAACAAAGCTTAAACTTCAAAAAACACATTCAAATTATTCTAGTAGATGATGGATCAACCGACCATTCGGCAGAAATCATCAAACGATGGCAAACCAAGTTTCCAAAAAATATCCATTATTTTTACAAAGAAAACGGTGGTCAGGCCTCGGCACGTAATTTGGGGTTGCAACATACACAAACTGAATGGGTAGTATTTACTGACCCTGACGATTATCTTCACCCCGACTACTTCAAATCAGTAGATACCCAGATTAGCCAACATCCGTCGGCAGTAACCGTAGCTACTAATATGAAGTTTTTCCTTGAAAATCAAAATACTATTAATGACAGCCATCCTTTAAGATTCCGTTTTGACAAAACCCATGTTATTGATGTTGCTAAGCTCGATAAATTTATCAATATGTCAGCTGCCTCCACCTTTTTCAGAGTCAGCTATATTAAAAAACAGAACTTGATGTTTGACCACAATGTCAAGCCAAACTTCGAAGATGGCAAATTTATTGCAGACTATTTATTAGATTTACAGAACGCAAAAGCTGTGTTTGATAAAGATGCTGTCTACTTCTATCGCAAACGTGAAAGCGGCACATCCACTTTAGATACTTCTTGGCAAAAAGTGGAAAAGTTTTCTAATGTTTTTGAGTATGGCTTCTTGCCTATGCTCCAAAACTATAAAAACTGCTTAGGGCATGTACCATCTTCAATACAAAAAACCGCATTATACGATATGGCATGGTATATCCAACAATTGCTTAATAGACCTGAGCGTCTAGATTTGCTGAATGCCAAACAAAAATCACATTTTTATGATCTAATGCAGCAGGTTTTCAATTATATTGATGAAAAAAATATTATGGAATTTGGCTTAGCAGGAGTATGGCTATTCCATAAGGTTGGTATGCTTGGAATGTTCAAACAGAGCGATCCACCATTCCAAATCGCCTATATTGAAAACATTGATCGTGAACGCAAGCAGTTTCTTATCAGCTATTTTACCTATTTCGACCAGCCATATTCTGTACAGGCTGATGGGCGTGATCTTGTCCCCGCCTATGCAAAAAACGTGGTCAATAAGCTAAATGAACAATTATTTGTTTACGAAAAACGTTTGTGGGTTCCCTATGGTGACGTTTCAGACAACGCTAAAATTAATATCTTACTCAACAAAAAAGCAATGCGGATTTCGATTAAAGGTAAAACCTTTATGCGCGGTATCTCATTAAATGAACTTACTGGTTTATTTACACCATCTGAGAAATACCTTTCAGATGGCAGCTGGCTCTTGATGGACAGGGAAACCAAAGCCGATGATAATGCCGAGCATTTCTATCGTTATATGGTGCAGAACCACCCCGAACAAACTTGCTATTTCGTACTCAACAGAACTGCCCCAGACTGGAACCGTCTCAAACAGGAAGGCTTCAATCTTATAGAATTTGGTGGTAGCGAATACAAACGACGTTTACGTAAAGCTGAAAAAATCATTTCCAGCCACTTAGAAAAACACATTAACAATTATTTTGGGGATTTATACGAACACAGCAAAAAATTTGTCTTTCTCCAGCACGGAGTAACTAAAGACAATCTTTCCGCATGGACAAATAGCAAACAAAACCTACACTGTTTCATTACCACCACTGAGCCAGAAAGTCACTCGATTAAGGCTGATTTCAATACCTACAAACTGACCGAAAAAGAAGTAGCACTAACTGGATTTCCACGCTACGACTCCTTACTATCAAAAAATAAGCCCGACAGTCGCAAGATCCTGATTATGCCAACTTGGCGCAATAACATTGTCGGTCAAAATATCGGTACAGGTAGCAATACTCGTACGCTCAACAGTGCTTTTATGGAAACTGACTATGCCCGTTACTGGCAGGCTCTGCTTCACGACCAGCGCCTGAAGGAAATGGCAGAAACCTACGGCTACGAAGTAATTTTTGCACCACACCCAAATATCGAGCCCTATTTGGAAGTAATGAATGTCCCTACCTATATAAAAATCTGGAGTGGACTGCGTGAAACTGAAAGTATTCAGTATCTTTTCGGACGTTGCGCCGTATTGATTACCGACTACTCATCAGTAGCATTCGACATGGCCTATCTGAATAAGGCAATTATTTACTATCAATTTGATAAAGAAGCCTTCTTTTCAGGTACGCACACCTATCAAAAAGGCTATTTTTCTTACGAAACTGACGGATTTGGCCCTATTACCATCAATCAGCATGAAACGCTGGCTGAATTAGAAAGCATTTTAAAATCAGGACATGCCAAACCCGAATATCTTGCTCGCATCCGCGATACTTTCCCCTTTCAGGAAGGTGGCAACTGTGAACGTGTGTATCAAGCTATTACTGCTCTTGACCATGCCGAAACCGCTGACAATCTGCCGATTTTAATCAATATGATTGAGCAAGCAGAGAATCATCAAGTATGGGACTTGGCAGCAACCCGTATCCAAACTCTGCTTGATACAGGCCGTCTGAATGCGGAAGAAACAGCTGATTATCGCCATCGTTATCTGAACGCTTTATTTGAGAGCAAACAGTTTGATACTTTGCAAAACCTGTTACCTGATTATCCCGATACCGCAGGTTACTGGCATGCGAAAATGGACTTATATATCGGTAATGCTGTTAAAGGGGCGGAATTTTTTGCTGAAAACGAGCATATAGGAACGCAAAATGATTTACTTATCTCATTGCTTGCAGCCTCATTTCACCAAGCAAAAAGGCCGTATGAAAAACTGTTTGCCCGGATAGGTACAGACTTACCCGACTCATATCAACCTTTGTTGACCGTAGCACAAAAGCTATCGGAGCAGAATTATTTTGTAGCATTGGCTTTACTGAGAATGTATATTGATAGCTTGGATGATCGCCAAAAAGGCTATCTAAAACCCGAGCTGTTGGCTTCTTACCTCTGCATGAAACTTGGCAACTTACAAGGCGCACATCAGTATTTGGTTGCTTTTGAAAAGCACACAAAAAACGACCCAAGTTGTCGTATTGCCATTGCAAGACTTGCAAAATTACGTGGTGACTCTGAAAAATTATTTACCCAGCTTAACCGTGCCTTTGAAGAAAACCTACTCTTAATTCCTGAAGATTTAACAGTCGATTATCTGAAAAAAATGTACGCTACCGGCAACACTGACGGCGAAGGATATCTATTGGCTCAACTGCGCCAAAAATATCCTGAGAATCCGTCTTTGGCCTTGTATGAAGCTGAAAAACTTGCCCAAAACCAAGATTGGGAGTCTGTCACCAAAATATTGGCTGATTTTGCACAAACCTCACCGGAAACAATGTATCTTTATACAACTGCTTTATGCCGTCTAAAAAAGCATAAGACAGCACAACGTTATTTTGACAGCCTCTCTCTACAAGACACAGCAGCATATTGGAAACTGGCAGCCGAAATAGCTGAAGCTAAAGATGACAAAGTATTGCAGGCTAAATGTCTGAAAAAACAATTGGCTTGTTTAAAGTAATTTTGTGTTATCTTAAAAAAGGCCACCTGAAAACTTTTATGTTTTCAGACGGCCTTTACTGTTAATACACTAATCAAGCCACCATATATCTACTTCATATTTTAATTCAGATTAATGTCCGAATCAGTGATATGGATGTCCAACAGCAAATTATTAATAATGGTATGTATTAAAAATGAAGCATTACTTGGGAAATCAGTATGTTTCTGGATCTTCTCAAAATCAAATTCATATAATACGATTGCAGGCAAAGATCGTTTAAATTCTTTAATATCTTGATAAAACTCAGAAACCTTAGCAGAGGAGATAACCACTTGATTCTCAAAATTATGATTGATTTTGGTAGGTAGTTCTTTAAATGTTTCCATAATCGGTTTGCGGATTGAATATAAATACACAGGATCCTTCCCATTATAGTAATTATTATGATTACCTAAAAAAGGATCAATAGCAAAAGTTTTATACCCACCAATCAATCCATGATAGATAGCACTAGTACCTCCTGAAGAGAATCCTGAGAGTATTACATTTTCCTTTTCTATTCCATAAATATTCATTAGACTCTTGATAAACCGCTGAATATTATCTTCAATATTTTCATCAAACTTAGTATTTAAACCATGACTACCAAATGCACCTGCTATATCAGTTACACGGATAATATAGGTATTAGGCATAATATTGTTAGCAATAAATGGAAATGGATGACTATAATACCTATCTAGCATATTTTCATTATTTTTATGCGTATATGAAAATAATATTAATAAGTTCTTCTTATTAGCGTTAATAGATTTAGGTGCTTCAACAGTATAAAGTACATTTTCCAACTCATGGAAAGAGTCTGAGAAATAGGCTAAAAGATCTTTATAGCTGTGCTTGTTCACACGACGGAACACACTTACACCCATTTTGTGTTCAACAGCTAAAAAACCTTTATTATTTAGCTCATAAACATAATTACTTAAACCATGTTTCCGAGCATAGGTTAGGAAAAACTCATTACTGTCGCCTTTGACACCAATGTATTCAACTTCCGGCTTATCCAAATACTCGGCTAAATTAATGCCTTTATTTTTTTCAACATTCAGGATGTAGCACAGTTCGCTGCCAAGATAAATGGAAGTAACTTCTAAAATCTCACTAAATTTATCCTCAATTTTTACCCAATCAGCTTCAGCAAATTTAAAAGACAATACTGTCTTTTCCTGATTAACCGATTGCGGGTAACTTCCATAAATTTCTGAAATATATTTCAGAAATTTTGGAAAAATAGAAATTTTAGAAACCTTGCTCTTATTACGCTCAATAAAGTTAAAAGATTGTCCTGATGTCGAATAGCTGATGCTGACAAAATAGTCATTCAACAGAAAATCGAACACTATACTTTGATCTTCATAAATCCAAGCGTTAACCTTTTGAGGATTAATCTTGGTTTTTTGTAAGATATTTTTCTGAATTTGATATAAATCCATTTTTATAAACCTCGCTGATATTTTTCCAACAATGCTTTTTTGTCGGTTTTGTGGTTGGTGCTGACTGGAATTTCATCAATGTAAATAAATTCAGACGGCATCATGTAAGACGGTAAATTTTGTACTAATGCGTCTTTGATCGCCTGAGTATCGGCACTTTGCTTGGCTGTATAGAAACACACCAAACGCAATACTGCGCCTGTGTTGCGTTTCAAAGCCACTACTGCCACATTATCAAAGGCAAATTCCTTAAGGTTAAGGATTTTTTCTTCAATTTCTGAAAGTTCGATACGGTAGCCATTGAGCTTAATCTGCTCGTCTTTACGGCCTTGTACATAGAACAATCCTTTTTTTTCAAAACCGTAATCACCTGTTTTATAAGTCCGGTTATCTGCACTGTGTACTACCAAGCGTTTAGCATTTTCAGTTTCGTTGTTCAGATAGCCACGCATCACATGGTTACCGCTAATCCAAATCTCTTCGTCAACAATCTCTAATTTGGAATTAAGCACGGCAACGCCTACAGGCAACTCTTCCTCTGCCGCCAGCATATCAGGTGTAATATCAACGTAAGTTGTTGCTACAGTAGCTTCAGTCGGACCATAGGTATTGATAACACGGACACCGGGAAATTTTTGAAAAATCATATTTACTACTGGTTTGCCAAGTTTTTCGCCGCAGAACAAAAATTCTTTCAAACTCGGTAAAGTAGCTTGACTACATTTAGGGTTAAGCAGCTGCTGCATGGCAAAAGAAGGCGTGGAAACCCAGGTAGTAATTTGTTGTTTGGCCAAAAAATCAATCCAGGTGGCAGGATTAGAAATAGCATCACGACTGTTCATGACAATGCAACCGCCGTAAGCCAAGTTGCCAAAGATTTCGTACATTGACAAATCAAACGCAAACGGAGCCTGATTCATGAATACATTAGGTGCGGCTAAATTAAGCTGCTCTTTCATCCATTTCATCAGGTTAAACACGGCTTCACGACCGATTTGCACACCCTTAGGTGCGCCGGTTGTTCCTGAAGTAAACATGATGTAAGCCAAATCTTTTTCAGCCAGCTCTACTTCTTCGTCAGTCTGCTTTTCAAAAGTTTGCGTTGCCGAACGGTACACAAAGCGTGCTTTCGACAGTTGGCAGATATTGTTCAGACGGCTTTCAGGATAAATACTATCCACCGGAATAAAAGGGATTTTGTTTAATAAGCAGGCA
The DNA here is from genome assembly GCF_051957155.1 of Neisseria sp. P0019.S002. Classification (NCBI taxonomy): domain Bacteria; kingdom Pseudomonadati; phylum Pseudomonadota; class Betaproteobacteria; order Neisseriales; family Neisseriaceae; genus Neisseria; species Neisseria sp. P0019.S002. The sequence continues at coordinate 166,058 of NZ_JBQCWS010000002.1, read as the reverse complement.
TAAATTGCCACTGCAAAATCAATTTCTTTATGGCCGTGCAACACCAGAGGAATGTTTTTGGTAATATCTGCTATGCTTTTGTAAGCCTCGATAAATGCGGCTATTTTTACGCGCAACTCTTCCCAAGAACATTCCTGAGTATCATTAACTAACGCTTTTCCCGAAGTTTGGCTGAAACGGTATTCCAAAAAATCATCAAGATTTTGGAATTCATTTAATTGTTTCATGATTTAGCCTTTGTAATTATTTTCAACATATTGAATGATATTGGCTGAGTTTGCCAAAATATCAACCAGTTGCTCAAACGGCAAATCAACATCAAATTTTTGTTTGATGGCCATAACCAAATCCATTGCGCTCACAGAATCAATAAGTCCTGTAGACAACAATTCTTCATTTGCTGACACTTGTTTTTGTGCAACTTGTGAAATCAACGCCAAAACTTCGTTAGATACTGACATGGTAAGATCCTTTTATTAAAATTGAAATGATAACGCTTTGCACCCTGTGCATAACACTGTGATTATCCCATATTTTTTTACTTTTCAGGTAACTAAATATACAATATCCAAATAAAGCAATCCCTCTTTGACAACATTTACATCAGGTCATCTGAAAGCGTTTGTATTTTCAGCCAACCGGTTTCACGACTCCCAAACACAATTTTAATTAAGGAAAACCAATGACTATTCTTATCACCGGCGGTACCGGTTTTATCGGTTCTCATACCGTTGTTTCCCTGCTGAAATCAGGCTTTAATGCCGTGATTTTGGACAATTTGTGCAATTCGTCTGCCAACATCCTCCCGCGCTTGGAAAAGATTACCGGCAAGTCTGTGCCTTTTTACCAAGGGGATATCCGTGATCGTCAAGTGTTGCGTCAAATCTTTGCAGAACACGATATTGATGCCGTCATCCATTTTGCCGGCTTAAAGGCAGTCGGTGAAAGCGTGGCCGAACCAATGAAATACTATGACAACAATGTGTCGGGCAGCTTGGTTTTGGCTGAAGAAATGGCGCGTGCCGGCGTATTTAAGATTGTGTTCAGCTCATCGGCTACGGTTTACGGCGATCCGGGTAAAGTACCTTATACGGAAGATATGCAACCGGGGGATACGACCAGCCCTTACGGTACGTCTAAGTCTATGGTGGAGCGCATTTTGACGGATATCCAAAAGGCCGATCCGCGCTGGAGCGTGATTTTGTTGCGCTATTTCAACCCTATCGGTGCGCATGAAAGCGGTTTGATTGGCGAGCAGCCAAACGGTATCCCAAACAATCTGCTGCCTTATATCTGCCAAGTGGCTTCAGGCAAGCTGCCGCAATTGTCGGTTTTCGGCGATGACTACCCTACCCCAGACGGTACGGGTATGCGCGACTATATCCATGTGATGGATTTGGCGGAAGGCCATGTGGCGGCCATGCAGGCGAAAAGCGATGTTTCGGGTGTACACCTGTTTAATTTGGGTTCGGGACGTGCTTATTCGGTATTGGAAATCATCCGTGCCTTTGAGGCAGCCTCCGGTTTGACCATTCCGTTCCAAATCAAACCGCGTCGCGATGGCGATTTAGCCTGTTTCTATGCCGACCCTGCCTACACCAAAGCGCAAACCGGTTGGGAGACCAAACGCGATTTGGCGCAGATGATGGAAGACTCATGGCGTTGGGTCAGCAACAACCCAAATGGCTACGACGATTAAGTTGACCTGATACAGGCCGTCTGAAAGAGATGTTTTCAGACGGCCTCTTTATCTGAAAAACACACTTTCTGTCTGCTATAATCCATTTATATTTTTTGGCTATCCTCTGAAATTTATGAAAAAAATCCTTGTTACCGGTGGGGCTGGCTTTATCGGTTCGGCCGTAGTCCGTCATATTATCCAAAACACCCAAGACTCTGTCGTCAATGTCGATAAGCTGACTTATGCCGGCAATTTGGAATCTTTGACTGGGGTAGCCAATAATCCTCGCTATGCTTTTGAGCAAGTGGATATTTGCGACCGCGCCGAACTCGACCGCGTATTCGCACAACACCAGCCTGATGCCGTGATGCACTTGGCTGCGGAAAGCCATGTCGACCGCTCTATCGATTCGGCAGGCGAATTTATCCAAACCAATATCGTCGGCACATTCAATCTGCTTGAAGCGGCCCGCGCCTACTGGCAACAAATGCCGTCTGAAAAACGCGAAGCCTTCCGTTTCCACCATATTTCTACCGATGAAGTCTATGGCGATTTGCACGGCACAGACGATTTGTTTACAGAAACTACGCCATACGCGCCGTCCAGCCCCTACTCTGCCTCTAAAGCGTCCAGCGACCACCTCGTCCGCGCATGGTTGCGTACTTACGGTTTGCCGACCATCGTAACCAACTGCTCCAACAACTATGGCCCCTACCATTTTCCGGAAAAACTCATTCCTTTAATGATTCTGAACGCGCTCGACGGCAAACCACTGCCCGTTTACGGCGACGGTATGCAAATCCGTGACTGGCTGTTTGTCGAAGACCACGCGCGCGCACTGTATCAGGTTGTTACCGAAGGTGTTGTCGGCGAGACCTACAATATCGGTGGCCACAATGAAAAAGCCAATATTGAAGTCGTCAAAACCATCTGCACCCTGCTGGAAGAGCTTGTTCCTGAAAAACCGGCGGGTGTGGCGCGTTATGAAGATTTGATTACTTTCGTACAAGACCGCCCCGGCCATGACGTGCGCTACGCCATCGACGCTGCCAAAATCGGCAGGGAGCTGGGTTGGAAACCTCAGGAAACATTCGAATCCGGTATCCGCAAAACAGTGCAATGGTATTTGGACAACAAAACCTGGTGGCAAAACGTATTGAACGGCAGCTACCGTTTAGAGCGTTTAGGCACCGGAAAATAAGTTTTCAGACGGCCTGTCCCCATATTAGGCCGTCTGAAAATCACACAAACACACACTACTCAGGAGAAAACCCATGAAAGGCATCATCCTTGCTGGCGGCAGCGGCACGCGCCTCTACCCCATCACGCGCGGCGTATCCAAACAACTGCTGCCCGTGTACGACAAGCCCATGATTTACTATCCCCTGTCCGTATTGATGCTGGCAGGAATCCGCGATATTTTGGTGATTACCACGCCCGAAGACAACGCCTCTTTCAAACGCCTACTTGGCGACGGCGGCGATTTCGGCATTTCCATCAGCTATGCCGTTCAACCCAGTCCGGACGGCTTGGCACAGGCATTTATCATCGGCGAAGAATTTATCGGCAACGACAATGTTTGCTTAGTTTTGGGCGACAATATTTTCTACGGCCAATCATTTACGCAAACATTGAAACAGGCCGCCGCCAAGACCCACGGCGCAACCGTATTCGGTTATCAGGTCAAAGACCCCGAGCGTTTCGGCGTGGTTGAATTTGACGAAAACTTCAACGCCCTGTCTATCGAAGAGAAACCGCAACAGCCCAAATCCGACTGGGCGGTAACCGGCTTGTACTTCTACGACCAACGCGTTGTCGAGTTCGCCAAACAAATCAAACCGTCCGCCCGCGGCGAATTGGAAATTTCCGACCTCAACCAAATGTATTTGGAAGATGGTTCATTGTCGGTACAACTTTTGGGACGCGGTTTCGCATGGCTGGACACCGGCACCCACGAGAGCCTGCACGAAGCCGCTTCATTTGTCCAAACCGTGCAAAACATCCAAGACCTGCAAATCGCCTGCCTGGAAGAAATCGCTTGGCGCAACGGTTGGCTTTCTGATGAAAAACTGGAAGAACTGGCGCGCCCGATGGCGAAAAACCAATACGGCCAATATTTGCTGCGCCTGTTGAAAAAATAATGTTTGAGGCCGTCTGAAACTTTTCAGACGGCCTTTAGATGAAAGATAAAACGATGAACATCATTGATACCGCCATTCCTGACGTAAAACTGCTTGAGCCGCAAGTCTTCGGCGATGCGCGCGGCTTTTTTATGGAAACCTTCCGCGACGAGTGGTTCAAAACCCAAGTCTGCGACCGCACCTTCGTGCAGGAAAACCATTCCAAATCCAGCAAAGGCGTATTGCGCGGCCTGCACTATCAAACCGAAAACACACAAGGCAAACTCGTGCGCGTGGTTGTCGGCGAAGTATTCGATGTGGCCGTCGATATGCGTAAAGACTCCCCTACTTTCGGCAAATGGGTAGGCGAGATCTTGTCCACAGAAAACAAACGCCAGCTGTGGGTACCCGAAGGTTTTGCACACGGCTTCTATGTACTGAGCGATGAAGCTGAGTTCGTCTATAAATGCACGGATTATTACAACCCCAAAGCCGAACACTCGCTGATTTGGAATGATCCGACAGTCGGCATCGACTGGCCGCTGCAAGGCGAGCCGAGCCTGTCGCCTAAAGACTTGGCAGGCAAAGTATTGGCCGAAGCCGTAACGTTTGGATAACTTCAAAACATAACAGAATCAACTGTTTCTATTTTGTAGTATTAGAAAGTTTCAAATGAATTTAAATAAAATTAGAAAATTTTTTAGAGAGCCCCATATTTTCTTTAGGGATTTTCTAAATAAACGCTTTCCTCCTTATAATGTAGAACAGCCTATTCCTGAAACTGAAGAATTCACTCTGATCAATGCAGATGCCAATCTTGCGTCACTCACAGAAAACGTTTTGCCAAACTTCCCCATCGATGTTGTTTTTACTTGGGTCGACAATACCGATAAAGCATGGCAAGAACAGTATTACCGCACCCTGCAGCCCATTGATCAGGAAGATATCGGCCTGTATGCGACCGACCCTGCCCGCTTTTCCAACCATAATGAACTTTTTTATTCAGTACAGGCCGTACAGAAGTTTATGCCGTGGGTCCGCAATATTTTTATTGTAACGGCGGATCAAAAACCTAAATGGTTAAATGAAAACACCTATTCTAAAATTAAATTAATCAATCATTCGCAAATTATTGATGCCAAATACTTACCAACGTTTAATTCCCACGTCATTGAAGCAAACTTATATAAAATTCCAGATTTAAGTGAACATTTTATTTATTTCAATGATGATGTTTTCGTTGCAAGACCACTGACGCCTAACCACTTTTTTGAAAATAATGGCTTGGCTTCCCTATTTGTTGCCAATAAAAGTCTGCAAAAAATGTATCAACGAGGATTAATTACGCCAACGTTAACTGCATCAGAACATGCTCTTATACTCTTAAAAAAATATTATCCAAAAATTAATATTGATACACCTTTAGTACATACCTATATTCCACTAAGAAAGACATCCTTTGAAAAGGCATGGTTATTATTTGAAGATGAAATAAATTCTTTCCTAAATAACAAGGTTCGCCATAATTCTGAACTTAATATGGCCAGTTTCTTGGTACCCTGGTTGATGTACCTTGACGGATACGCTACACCAAAACGTGAAATTTGCTACTATTTCAACATACGCAGTTCACATGCTCAGACTCAATATAAAAAATTATTATTTAAAAAAGAACATCTTCACATGCCCCATTCCTTCTGTATTAATGATCCAAACAGTAATAATGCGGATAAAAACTATGCCCTACATTTCCGTAATTTTATGGACACTTACTTTGAAATAGAGGCAGAATAAATTCTTACATTAATGATATTTGATAGATAACATAATAATTTAAAATGATTTTTTCAACATTCGGCCTATTTAAACAACGTCTCTTGCTAACCAAATTTTTAGACAAAATTTCAACGGATAAGACCGCAGTATTTTGGGGCAAGAAACATCCCAAACGCAGAAAATTAGCACATATCTTAAGATTGCCCCTGCTCAATCTTGAGGACGGTTTTTTACGCTCAGTCGGACTGGGCGTCTCCGGTTATCCGCCCTACTCCATCGTCTATGACGACATCGGTATCTACTACGACACCACCCGTCCTTCGCGTTTGGAACAACTGATTCTTGCCGCCGATACCATGCCATCTGAAACCTTGGCTCAGGCGCAGCAGGCGATGGATTTCATCCTACGACACCACCTATCCAAATACAACCACGCACCCGAACTTTCAGACGATCATCCTTTGCGTTCCCCATCCAAACCTGAAACCGTCCTCATCATCGACCAAACCTTCGGCGATATGGCCATCCAGTATGGCGGTGCAGACGTCTCTACGTTTGAACTGATGTTTCAGACGGCCTTGAATGAAAACCCGCAAGCCGATATCTGGGTCAAAACCCATCCCGATGTTTTGTGCGGCAAAAAACAAGGCTATCTGACCCAGCTTGCGCAGCAACACCGTGTCCATCTTTTGGCAGAAGACATCAATCCGATTTCTTTGTTGCAAAACGTCGATAAAGTTTATTGCGTTACCTCGCAAATGGGCTTTGAGGCGCTTTTGTGCGGCAAACCACTGGCCACCTTCGGCCTGCCGTGGTATGCCGGATGGGGCGTGAGCGACGACCGCCATCCTAAAATCGACAGCCTTGTTCAAACCCAACGCCGCACCCCCCGCAACTTGCTACAACTCTTCGCCGCGGCCTATCTGCAATACAGCCGCTACCTCAACCCCAATACCGGCGAAGTAGGCAGCCTCTTTGATGTCATCGACTATCTGGCGACGGTCAAACGCAAAAACGACAAATTGCGTGGCGAGTTGTATTGCGTCGGTATGTCTTTGTGGAAACGCGCGGTTGCCAAACCGTTCTTTAACGTACCCTCATGCCGTCTGAAATTTATCTCTTCCACCCCAAAACTGGCCGGGGTCAAACTGTCCGATGATGCACGCATCCTTGCCTGGGGTAACGGCAAAGAGGCCATCGTCCGTTTTGCCGAACAACATAATATCCCCCTGCTGCGCATGGAAGACGGCTTTATCCGCTCGGTCGGGCTTGGTTCTAATTTAGTGCCGCCGCTGTCGCTCGTTACCGACGATATGGGCATTTATTTCAATGCTGAAATCCCGTCCCGTCTTGAACACATCCTACAAAACCAAAACTTCGACGATCAAGACTTTCAGACGGCCTTGAAGCTGCAAAAAATACTGACCGAAAACCACATCAGCAAATACAACGTCGGCAGCTCGGACTTCACCGCCCCGTCAACCGACAAAACCGTAATCCTCATTCCCGGCCAGGTTGAAGATGACGCGTCTATCCGCTACGGTTCGCCCCAAATCTATCGCAATCTGGATCTGCTCCGTACCGTACGCGAACGCAATCCCGATGCCTATATTATCTACAAACCGCATCCCGATGTAGTCAGCGGTAACCGTATCGGCCATATTTCCCCTGAAGATACGGCACGATATGCCAACCAAACCGCCGAACAAGCCGACATCCTGACTTGTCTCCAATACGCAGACGAAGTTCACACCATGACTTCGCTGACCGGTTTTGAAGCCTTGTTGCGCGGCAAAAAAGTCAGCTGCTACGGCCTGCCTTTCTATGCAGGTTGGGGGCTTACCCAAGATCTGCTCCCCATTCCGCGCCGCAACCGCAGGCTTGAGCTTTGGCAGCTGATTGCAGGCACGCTCATCCACTACCCCGACTATATCCATCCCGAAACCCATCAGGCCATCAATGCGGAAACTGCTGCCCAAATCCTGATACGACAAAAAAATATGCAAAAAAACAACAACGGATTACATCGCGGGTACTTTGCTAAAAAATTAGGTAAAATCAAACAACTATATCGATCTTTTAAATAAATACCATCTAAATTAACAATACGTCATGAACTTGCCTCTATTGTGGCATCATTGCTTTTGCATCGTTAATTCTCTTGGCGTATGCTTGAAAGTTCAACCTAAAACTATTACATAAAAAACAAAACCACATTGCGACATGAAACAGACCGTCCTCAAAAACAACCTGCAAAACCTGCTTGAAAGCGCAGAAAATATCCTGCTGCTTCAAGGCCCTGTCGGCGATTTTTTTCTGCGCCTTGCAAATTGGCTGACTGAAAACGGCAAAACCGTACATAAATTCAACTTTAATGCAGGCGACGACTATTTTTATCCGCCCACTCAAGCTCATACCGTTTTTTTTAACGACAGCTACGATGCCTTTCCTGAATTTTTGCAAGAATACATCGCTCAACATCACATCCAGGCGGTTGTCTGCTTTGGCGACACACGCCCTTATCACGTCATCGCAAAACGCATTGCAAACGAAAACCAAGCCAGTTTCTGGGCGTTTGAAGAAGGCTATTTCCGCCCCTACTACATCACCTTAGAAAAAGACGGCGTCAACGCATTTTCCCCTCTGCCGCGCCGTGCCGACTTTTTTCTTGAACAATTCCCCAAACTGGCCCAACAAGAATATGAAGCGCCAACGCCGGTACGCGGTGGGTTTACGCCCATGGCAAAAAACGCCATCCGTTACTATATCGAATTGTTCCGCAATCCACGCAAATATCCCGACTACATCCACCACCGCGCACCCAATGCCGGCCATTACCTCAAACTATGGTCGCTCTCCATTCTCAAGCGTTTGAACTACTATATTGAAGACATTCAAATCGCCAAACGTGTGGAAGCAGGCAAATACGGCAAGTTTTTTATTGTTCCCTTGCAGGTATTCAATGACAGCCAAGTCCGTATCCATTGCGACTTTCCCAGCGTCCGTAGCTTCCTGCTCCATGTTTTGAGCTCATTTGCCGAGCACGCGCCTGCCGATACCAACATCATCATCAAGCATCATCCGATGGATCGCGGTTTTATCGACTACTGGCGCGACATTAAACGCTTTATCAAAGAACACCCCAAACTCAAAGGCCGTATCACTTACGTCCATGATGTCCCCCTGCCCGTTTTCCTGCGTCACGGTCTTGGCATGGTTACCATCAACAGCACCAGCGGCCTGTCCGGATTGATACACAATATGCCAGTTAAGGTTCTCGGCCGCGCCCATTACGACATTCCCGGCATTACTGACCAAAATACCTTGGCAGAATTTTGGAATCATCCGACACCACCTGACAAAGAGCTGTTCCATGCCTACCGTATGTACCACCTCAACGTGACCCAAATTAACGGCAACTTCTATAGTCAGGTCTTTTTCCCCAACAAAAACACCTCCGACTCTTCTACACCAGCAACCTGACTTAGTGAGGGAAAAGTTCAGGCCGTCTGAAAAACATTTCAGACGGCCTGAAACAATCAATACCTTAGCTACTGCCATGTAAATAAAACACAAAAACCTGCATTTATCATTAACAATAAATTACAAAAACAGTATAATGACCGAGCTGTCATGAGCGCATACCGACTCAACCTGAACCCTTTGTAACGCACAAAATATGGATGTACCACTAGGCAAAACAATATAACAAGCCAAACATCCTAAAGATAAGCCAGCAAGGTAATACACTCTACAAAACTATGCCGAGCAAAATTTTTACAAAGCTCTCAACCGGTATCGCCGCCCATATTCCGCAGCATCCGTCTTCCACTTTATATCCGCCCGCAAACCATGACCGCCGCTCCTGATATCCTCTACCGGCAAGCCGCCGCCCTTTTGGAACAATCCAATACTACCCAAGCCCTGCCCCTGCTGCAACAGGCCGCAGAGCAGGGATATACGGAAGCTGCTTTTGTATTGGGCAATCATCTGCTGCAAAACGGTCATCCGAAGCAGGCACTTCCATGGTTGGAAGCTGCCGCTGCCCAACGCCACCCCAAGGCACTCTTTACCCTGCTGCAACAACGCGAACACAACGGCACCCCGACCGGACAGCTTCTTAACGACTACGCCTGGCTGGGTGAGCAAGGTCACCTCGAAGCCCAATTAATCCTCATGCGTTACCACGCGCAACGCAACGATCCACAATCCCTCTACTGGGCGGAGCTTGCCGCTGCCCGATATGCCGCGCCTGCGTATTACCATCTGGCACGCCATCATCAACGCCAAGGCGACGTTGAAACAGCCATCGAACAATACGAAAAAGCGGCCACGCTCGGCATAACTGCCGCCTGTTGGCAACTCGGTCAAATCTACTTCTACGGCACAGGTATCAACCCAAACCACGCACAAGCCGAACAATATCTCGAACAAGCCGCGCAAACCGGCCACATCGCCGCACAAACCCTACTAGCCGACCTTCTTGCTGCCCAAGGCCGACCCGAAGCCTTAGAATGGTATCGTCGTGCCGCCGATAAGGAGCAAGCGGAAGCACAGGCCAAGCTGGCCCAATACGCCCTGACCGGCGAACTTTCCGAACGCGACCCGTTCCAAGCGGCGCGCTATGCCAAAGCTGCTGCCGAGAAAGACCATCCCGAAGCGCTGAAAATCATGGGCGACCTCTACCGCTACGGCCTCGGCATCAAAGCCGACAACCATATCGCGCACGATTACTACCACCGTGCCGCCGCACTGGGTTCTGCCGCCGCGGCACAAAAACTCATCAGCGACGCCGCACTGTACCATCCGCAACAATACGAACAAATCAAAACAGCCGCCCTGCAACAGCAACAAATCGAAACTATCTACCGTTTGGCAGAAGCACAAGCCCACGCCATCGGCCGTCCTGCCGACTACAATACCGCGCGCAAAAATTACATGGAAGCGGCCGAGTTCCATCATAAAAATGCGGCGGCAGCCTTAGGTCGCATCTACCATTACGGTCTCGGTACGGCGCAAGACCCTCGGTCGGCCGCCCACTGGTACGCCATCGCTGCCGAACAAAACCACCCTTCCGCCCAATACCACCTCGCCTGTTTTTACTATCACGGACAAGGTGTAAGCTGCCATGTTCCGACCGCCTGCTACTGGCTGCAGGCCGCCATCAGCAACGGCCACACTTCGGCCGAATCATTAACATCCCTATTAGAACAATGGCGCCACGAAGTGCACCATGCCATCGGGCAAAAGGCCGTCTGAAAATATTTACACTCGCATTTTTTGACAATCTTTAACTATTCCCCTAATATTTGCCAGTTATTTTTCACGGACACGTCATTGTTTTCATTTCTTTCTGAAAACGCCTTGTCCGCGCATCAATACCATGACACTCGGCGGATAACGCCAAGCGTTGAAACACACTACATCCGGAACAAAAACGGATGCTCGGAAAAACATTTCTAGGAGGTGAAACAACATGGAATGGGAATTCAACAGTTATTACACACTGATTGCCGCCACGCTCGTGTTGCTGGTTGGTAAATTTCTGGTTCAAAAAATCAAATTCTTACGAGACTTCAATATTCCCGAGCCGGTCGCCGGCGGCTTGGTTGCCGCTATCGTCCTGTTCGCCCTGCACGAAGCCTACGGCGTCAGCTTCAAATTTGAAAAACCGCTGCAAGATGCGTTCATGCTTATATTCTTTACATCCATCGGTTTGAGCGCCGACTTCTCCCGTTTAAAAGCGGGCGGTTTGCCTTTGGTTATCTTTACCGCCGTGGTGGGTGCATTCATCATCGTCCAAAACTTCGTCGGTGTCGGCTTGGCGAGCGCATTGGGCTTAGATCCGCTGATCGGCCTGATTACCGGTTCGATTACCCTGACCGGCGGTCACGGTACCGCCGGTGCATGGGGTCCTGACTTTGAAAGCAAATTCGGCCTGACCGGTGCAACCGGCTTGGGTATGGCTGCCGCCACCTTCGGCCTGGTATTCGGCGGTTTGATCGGTGGTCCTGTTGCACGCCGTCTGATCAACAAAATGGGCCGTAAACCTATCGTCAAAACTGCCAAATCCGACGACAACGATGCTACTGATGACATCTTCGAACAAGCACAGCGCACCCGCCTGATTACGGCTGACTCCGCTGTCGAAACGCTCGCGATGTTTGCCGCATGTTTGGCTTTTGCCGAAATTGTCGACGGCTACGACAAAGCCTTTTTCGACTTGCCTAAATTCGTATGGTGTCTGTTTGCAGGCGTGGTCATCCGCAACGTCCTGACCGCAGCTTTCAAAGTCAATATGTTTGACCGCGCCATCGACGTATTCGGTAACGCCTCCCTGTCCCTCTTTCTGTCTATGGCTCTTCTGAACCTGAAACTGTGGGAATTGACCGGTCTGGCAGGTCCTGTGACCATCATCTTGGCCGTACAAACCGTCGTGATGATTCTGTACGCAACCTTCGTTACCTATGTCTTCATGGGTCGCGATTATGACTCTGCCGTATTGGCGGCCGGTCACTGCGGCTTCGGTTTGGGTGCTACCCCGACTGCCGTTGCCAACATGCAGTCCATTACCCAAACTTTTGGCCCGTCTCACAAAGCCTTCTTGATTGTGCCTATGGTGGGTGCGTTCTTCGTTGACTTGCTCAACGCCGCCATCCTCTCCGGCTTCATCAGCGTCATCAAAGGCTGATACGTCCGACATAGAAAAGCACTTGCCGCATTTACTTGCTGCAAGTGCTTTTGTTATGATAAGCACGTCAGGCCGTCTGAAAGGCCGTCATCTTCAGGAGTACCCATGTACAAAAAAACCGCTTCCGTATTGATTTTAAGCACGATTCTTCTTGCCGCATGCAGCAAAGAAGAGCCGAAAGCCGCGCTTGATTGCGCCCAACCGGCCACACTGCAAAACATCCGTACCACCATCGAAGACACCCTCAAACAACAAGCGCGCTCCTTTGCCCGCAATGACAACCGCCAATTCGTCGATGCCGACAAAATCATCGCTGCCGGCCTCGAATTAGAAACCCTGCTTGAAGACCCCAAAGAAACCGAAGACAACGGCAAAGCCATCTGCCGCGCCAACCTCAAAATCCGCATTCCCGACACCATCCTCAAAACGGCCATAGACAACAGCCCGCTGATTTACGGCAACACCCCGTTGTCCGACATGCTCGAACAAAAACTGATGGGCAGCAACCTGACTTTTCAAAACAACACGTTCAGCACCACCCTGCTCTACACCCCCGATAAAGACGGCAAACCGGTTCTCGAAGACAACACCCTGAGTACCACGGCCCAAACCCTTTCCGCCACCCTGCTGCCCTACGGCGTAAAAAGCATCGTCATGATAGACGGCAAGCCTGTATCCAAAGAGCAGGCCATCAAGCTGCTGCAAAACCAAAACACGGAAGAACCGCCGACTGTCAATCCGCAAGACATCCTTGAAAACAACGCCGCCAGCCAAGCCGTCGGTTTGACCGATGATGACGACGATTCAGACTACGAAGTCCTGCACCCTGACCGTGAAACTCCGCGCAACGAGCTGCCCGGCCTCAGCCAAAGCGAACTCGACAACGCGCGCGCGCAAAACCGTCAGGCAGACGGCGAGATCAACGACCTCTGGGGCGGCTTAGACAGCGATGTCAAACAACAAATCCTCGGCGAACAACGCGCCTGGATTCAAAGCAAAAAACTCAACTGCCAACAAGCCGCCGCGTCCGCAGACAACGCCGCACAAGCAGAATACCTGCGTCTGCAGTGTGAAACCCGCATGACCCGCGAACGTACGCAATACCTGCGCGGCTATTCCATCAACTAAAACCGATAAGGCCGTCTGAACATTCAGACGACCTACAAGAAAGCACATCACATCATGCAATACCGAATCCACCGTGAAGGCGATGCCCAAAACACACCCTCTTCAGCCTCCACCCCCGTCGACAACTGGGAGCGCAACACCCTGCGCGAAGTCCTCCTTGCCGCCTACCAAGAACAACGCCGCGCCCGCATTTGGCGCAATATCTGGCGCGGTGTCGCCGTCCTCATCTTCCTCAGCCTGATCTTCGGCCTTGCGGAAGAAGAAGGAAAAACCACGTCGGTCCAAGCCCGCAGCGAACACACCGCCGTTATCGACCTGACCGGCGAAATCGGCAACGACATCGACGACCAAGTCCAAATCCTGCGCGATAGCATGGAAGCCGCCTACGAAAACGGTAACGCCAAAGCCATCATCATTCGCGCCAACAGCCCCGGCGGTTCGCCTGTCGTGTCCAGCATAGCCTTTAACGAAGTCCGCCGCCTCAAAGCCGAACACAAAGACATCCCTGTTTACCTCGTTGCCGAAGACATGTGCGCTTCCGGCTGCTACTACATTGCCGCCGCAGCCGACAAAATTTACGCCGACCCTTCCAGTATTGTCGGCAGCATCGGCGTGATCGGCGGCGGTTTCGACTTTACCGGCCTGATGGACAAAGCCGGTGTCAAACGCCGTCTGAAAACCGCCGGCAGCAACAAAGGCATGGGTGACCCTTTCACACCTGAAACCCCGGCGCAAACCCAAATTTGGGAAACCATGTTGGGTGATATCCACCAAGAATTTATCAAAGCCGTCAAACTCGGCCGCGGCGCAAGGTTGAAAGACAAACAGTATCCCGATGTTTTCAGCGGCCGCATCTATACCGGCAAAGAAGCCAAACAGGTCGGCCTGATTGACGACTTCGGCAGCATTTACAGCGTTGCCCGCGATGTTGTCAAAGCCCCCGAGCTGGTCAACTACACGCCGCAAGACGATTTCAGCAAAATGCTCAGCCGTCGCTTCGGTGCGGAAGTGAAGGCCAAAGTCAAAGAAACTTTGTCTGAAATTTGGTAAACCAAAAAACCAAAAGGCCGTCTGAAACCCTAAACATCGGGGTTTCAGACGGCCTTTTGATATGGTTTTTCCAATAAAACGCTGATTATTGTCCAAACATCCATCGGCTTCATCAAATCAGCAGGCAGATGTTCCCTGATGATGCTGTTACAGGAACACATTACGCCTGCGAACGATTAAACCTTCACGCTTCAGACGGCCTGCTGCATATTGTGCGCCATATCAAGCGCGGCGAGGACGGCGGTCATCAGGCTGCCGGAGTCGGCTTTGCCTGTGCCTGCCAAGTTCAAGGCAGTACCATGGTCGACGGAAGTGCGGATAAAGGGCAGGCCGAGGGTGATATTCACGCCTTCGCCGAAACCGGCGTATTTGAGCACCGGCAGCCCTTGGTCGTGATACATGGCGAGGACGGCATCGGCATCTTTGAGCAAGAAGGGTTGGAACACGGTATCGGCCGGATAAGGGCCGCGCGCGTCTATGCCCTCGGCCTGCAGGGCATGAAGCGCCGGAATAATGGTGTCGATTTCTTCGTGTCCCAAATGACCGCCTTCGCCGGCGTGGGGGTTGAGACCGGTAACGAGGATGACCGGTTTGGCTATGCCGAACTTATGGCGCAGGTCGTGTTCAAGAATGCGGACAACCGACTCGATTAAAGGCTTCGTGATGGCGGCGGAAATGTCTTTCAGTGGCAGATGGGTGGTGACCAACGCCACACGCAGGCCGCCGCCGGTCAACATCATGACGACTTGTTCGGTATGGCTTTTTTCGGCGAGGTATTCGGTATGGCCGCTGAAAAAGCCGTTGCCTGCGTGGGCATCGTTGATGATGCCTTTATGCAGCGGCGCGGTCACCATACCGGCAAACAGGCCGTCTGAAATGCCTTGATACGCCGTATCCAGCAGCCGGAGGACATACGCGGCATTGGCAGGATTGAGTTCGCCCGCCCGACATTCGGCATCTAAAGGAATATGCAGGACTTCGAGTTCGCCCTTGGGCAACGGTTCAGCCGCTTGGGCTTGAAAATCACGCAGGATGACGGATTTGCCGAGCTGTCCGGCCCTTTGTGCCAACAGATTTTTGTCGCACAAAACAACGGTGCGGCAAGAAAGGTCGGCGAAAGCCAAATCGAGGCAGATGTCAGGGCCGATGCCGGCCGGTTCGCCGGAAGTGATGGCGAGAATGGGAGCAGTCATGGTGTTTCTCGGTACGGGTTACAGTATTTGGACAACAGTCAGGCAAAATGCCTGCCCTACTTTTTTCAGATTAACACAAATACAAAAAGGCCGTCTGAAAACAGTTTTTGCTTAGTCAAACTGTTTTCAGACGGCCTTGGCTGTTTACCGTTTTACACTTAAGAACGACGACCGATCATGCGGTATAAAACGTCGTGGCCTTGAATGCGGTGGACAACAACCATGGCGATGTGGCCGGCGACCAGCGCGAAGAGCAGCCAGCCAAGTTTGCCGTGCGCCATATTGCCGAGGTTGGACATCCATTCGATTTTCTCAGGCGAACCCTGCATCACTTCGACACCGAATACTTTCAACGGGCCGCGGCCGCCGCCGTATTGGCGGATCATGCCGATAACGGGAACGGCAAGCATGAGGACGTAAAGGGCAAGGTGGCCTGCTTTGGCGGCAAAGCTGTCGGCGGCAGGACGTTTGGACGCATTGAGCAAAGCCCAAACAATGCGCACGGCAATCACCAGCAGCGTGATGAAACCGATGGATTTATGCACACCGAAGAGCGATTTGACCCATTCTTCGCCATCGTAGATGGTCCAAACGGTAATGGTGGAGAGGATGCCGATGAAACCGAGTACGGTCAGCCAGTGCAACGCGCGCGCGACGGCATCGTAGGTTTGTGGGCGTGTAGCGGTCATAATGTTTCCTTGTTTTTGATTTGTTTGGTTTTTTGAATCGGCGGCATTGTAACAAAAATGCCCAAACAATTATGTTGCCTTTTTGAAGAGATTTCGTAAATGTTTGGAAAATTTGAAGAAACGGCGGTTTTATCCGTAAAGCTGCACAGGCCGTCTGAAAACAAGGGCAGGAATACCACCTTCTATGCCGAACTCGGGCTAAAATAGGCGTTTTTATTCTCGGGTACGCATCGATGCAGGTTTGGATTCGGCGGTTTGCGCTGTTGCTTCTGCCTTTGGGTTTCTTGGCAGTCATGGTGGCCGCGCCTTTGCTGTCACTGGCGTTTTACGACGGCGAAGGCGCTTGGGCGGAAGTAGTGGCTGATGACTATATGCGCCTGCGCTTGGGCTGGACGGTGGCGCAGGCGGTTTTGACCTGTGTCTTGGTAACGGCTTTGGGCGTGCCTGCGGCATGGGTGCTGGCGCGGATGGACTTTGCCGGACGGCGCACGGTTTTGCGCCTGCTGATGCTGCCTTTTGTGATGCCGACTTTGGTCGCGGGCATGGGCGTGCTGGCCTTGTTTGGCGCACACGGCATGCTGGCGGCAGGTTGGCAGGACACGCCGTGGCTGCTGATTTACGGCAACGTGTTTTTCAACCTGCCGGTTTTGGTGCGCTCGGCGTATCAGGGATTTGTGCGTGTGCCGCAGGCGCGGTTGCTGTCGGCGCAATCTTTGGGCGCGGACGCGTGGCGGCGGTTTGTCTGGGTCGAATGGCCGGTGGTGCGTGCGTGGGTTGCCGGTGGCGCGTGTCTGGTGTTTTTATATTGTTTTTCAGGCTTCGGGCTGGCCTTGCTGCTCGGCGGCGAACGTTTTGCAACGGTGGAAGTGGAAATCTACCGGCTGGTAGCGTATGAGTTGGACATGGCGCGTGCGTCGGTGCTGGTGTGGCTGGTACTGGCGGTCACGGCGGCGGCAGGCGGTTTGTATGCGTATTGGAGCAAGCGCGTGGCTGTGGATAAGTCGGTCTCGCCTTTGCCTCCGCGCGCGCCGGTACGGGCTTGGGAAAAATGGCTGACGGCAACGGTATTGGCCATGTTGGCAGTGTGCTGCCTGCTGCCTTTGGTGGCGGTGTGGCTCAAGGCGGCAGCGGCAGGCTCTTCGTGGTCGGTTTTGTTTGAAGCGCAGACTTGGACGGCAGTGTGGAACACTATCCGTTTCTCTGCGGCTGCCGTGGCGGCGGCGACGGTATTGGGCGTACTGTATGCGGCGGCGGCACGGCAAATGGCGTGGTTGCGCGCGCTGATGTTTTTGCCGTTTATGGTGTCGCCCGTGTGCATCGCGTTTGGCGTATTGCTGCTCTATCCGCAGTGGACGGCTTCGCTGTGGCTGCTGACGGCGACTTACGCGCTGTTGGCGTATCCGTTTGTGGCCAAAGACGTATTGGCCGCATGGGACGGTTTGCCCAAAGATTACGCGGCGGCGGCGCGTACTATGGGCGCAAACGGTTTTCAGACGGCCTATTATGTAACCGCGCCTTTATTGAAACCGGCCTTGCGGCGCGGCCTGACTTTGGCTTCGGCAACGTGTATCGGCGAATTTGCGGCCACATTGTTCCTGTCTCGCCCCGAATGGCAGACGCTGACCACTTTGATTTACGATTATCTCGGACGCGCCGGTGCGGACAATTACGGACGGGCGATGGTGTTGACGGCGATATTGACCGCTTTGGCTTTGACGGCATTTTTGCTGGTGGACGAAGCGGAAGGACAAAAGGCCGTCTGAACATGATCTGCTTAAATTCCCTTCACTTTCACCACACTATTGCCGCGCCTTGTATCGAAAATTGATTGAATCCGCTATATAATTTGTTTTTAACCGCACTCAACACGACCTATCATGACCGACTTAGAAACCAAACGCCTTGAAACCCAAGCCATGCTGGACAATGCCGACTTGCTGTTTGGCCAAGAACAATGCCGTGCGGCCTTGCAAAAAGTTGCCGACGACATTACCCGCGACTTGGGCGACAAATACCCCCTGCTCCTGCCTGTGATGGGTGGCGCGGTGGTGTTTACAGGGCAGCTGCTGCCGCTGTTGCGCTTCCCTTTGGACTTTGACTACGTCCATGTTTCCCGCTACGGCGACAAACTCGCAGGCGGCGCGTTCAACTGGAAACGCATGCCCGACCCCGAGCAAATCAAAGGCCGTCATGTAGTCGTTTTGGACGATATTTTAGACGAAGGCCACACCATGGCCGCCATTCAGGAAAAACTGTTGGAAATGGGTGCGGCAAGCTGCCGTGCGGCCGTGTTTGCCAACAAACTGATCGACAAAGAAAAACCAACCAAAGCCGATTATGTCGGTTTGGACGTGCCCAACCGCTACGTCTTCGGCTACGGTATGGACGCCGCCGGCTGTTGGCGCAACCTCGGCGAAATCTACGCCTTAAACAATAAATAAAACAAAGGCCGTCTGAAAAATCTTCAGACGGCCTCAACCCCATGCTAGGAACACATCATGATAGGTTTGTTAATCATTACACATGAAACCATAGGTGAAGCCTATCGCGGTTTGGCCGATCATTTCTTTCCCAACGGCTTCCCCGAAAATCTCCACATCCTCGGCGTACAGCCCGACGAGGATCAAAACGACATCATCAACAACGCTATCGCCGCATTGCAGGAATTTCCCGACAACCGCGGCGTGCTGATCATGACCGACATCTTCGGTGCAACCCCATGCAACGCCGCACGCCGGCTGGTGCGCGAAAACAAATCCGCCATCCTGACCGGCCTCAACGCCCCGATGATGATTAAAGCCATCCAATACTCATCACAAGCCGAAAACCTCTCCGACTTCACTGAAACCGTCAAAGAAGCCGCCATCCGGGGCATTTTCGCCATTACATCCGCACCTGAAGACCTGGTGTGCAAAGAACACGGCTAAGGCCGTCTGAAAACATTCACTTTACGAACATTACATTTAGGGGACATCCATGCTCAAACAAGAAATCGAAATCATCAACAAACTCGGCCTGCACGCGCGCGCCTCCAGCAAATTCACCCAAACCGCCTCCCAATTCCAAAGCGAAGTCTGGGTCACCAAAAACGGCAACCGCGTCAACGGCAAAAGCATCATGGGCCTGATGATGCTGGCCGCCGCCAAAGGCACCGTGATTGAGCTGGAAACAGAAGGCGCAGACGAAGCCGCCGCCATGCAGGCGTTGACCGACCTCATCAACGACTACTTCGGCGAGGGCGAATAATGAGCATCGTCCTACACGGGGTGGCCGCGGGCAAAGGCATTGCCATCGGCCACGCCCACCTCATCACGCGCGGCACAACGGAAGTCCCCCAATACGACATCGATCCCGACAAGCTCGATGCCGAAGTTACCCGTTTCGACAACGCCATCAAAGCCACGCGCAAAGAATTGGAACAGCTGCGCGGCGCGATTCCCGAAAACGCCCCGACCGAATTGGGCGCGTTCATCTCCCTGCACCTGATGCTGCTGACCGACGTCACCCTCTCGCGCGAACCCATCGACATTTTGCGCGAGCAGAAAATCAACGCCGAATGGGCATTGAAACAACAAAGCGACAAACTCGCCGCCCAGTTCGACAGCATCGACGACGACTACCTGCGCGAACGCAAACAGGACATGCTCCAAGTCGTCCGCCGCATCCACAACAACCTTGTCGGACAAAGCAACGAAATCAACCTCGCCGGCAACCTGTTTGACGACACCGTCCTCATCGCGCACGACCTCTCGCCTGCCGATACCGTACTATTCAAAGAGCAGCACATTACCGCCTTCGTAACCGATGCCGGTGGCCCGACCAGCCACACCGCCATCTTAGGCCGCAGCCTCGATATCCCGTCCGTCATCGGCCTGCATAACGCCCGCAAACTCATTACCGAAAACGAAATCGTCATCGTCGACGGCATCAACGGCGTCCTCATCATCGATCCCGACGAAGTTGTCCTCAACGAATACCGCCGCCTCGCCCGCGAATACCGCAGCCACAAGCGCGAACTCAACAAAATCAAAAAAACCGCCGCCACCACGGCCGACGGCATCAACATTGAGTTGCTCGCCAACATCGAATCCGCCGAAGACATCAAAGCCCTGCACAACTTCGGCGCAGACGGCGTCGGCCTGTTCCGCAGCGAATTCCTCTACCTCAACCGCGACAACATGCCGACCGAAGACGAACAATACGAAGTCTATGCCGGCATCGTCAAAAAACTCAAAGGCAAAAACATCACCATCCGCACCGTCGATTTGGGCGTCGATAAAAATCCGCGCTGGTTCGGCCAAAACAGCACGCCCAACGGCAGCCTCAACCCCGCACTCGGCCTGACCGGCATCCGCCTGTGCCTCGCCGAGCCGGTCATGTTCCGCACCCAAATGCGCGCCATCCTCCGCGCCGCCGCCCACGGCCCCGTACGCATGATGTGGCCGATGATTACGTCCATTTCCGAAGTGCGCCAATGCCTTATCCATCTGGACACGGCCCAACGCCAACTGACCGAACGCGGCGAAACCTTCGGCCCGGTCAGCATCGGCTGCATGATTGAAATCCCGTCCGCCGCCATGACCGTCGGCAGCATCCTCAAGCTCGTCGACTTCGTTTCCATCGGCACCAACGACCTGATTCAATACCTCCTATCGGTCGACCGTGGCGACGACAGCGTCAGCCACCTCTACCAACCCGGCCACCCTGCCGTCCTCAAAACGCTGCAACACATCATCCGCACGGCAAACCGCATGGAAAAAGGCGTATCCATCTGCGGCGAAATGGCCGGCGATACCGTCTTCACCCGACTGTTGCTCGGCATGGGCCTGCGTCGCTTCTCCATGAACCCCAACAACCTGCTTTCGGTTAAAAACATCATCCTGCACAGCCACACCGGCCATCTCGAAAACGATGCCGCCAAAATCCTGCGCTGCGAAGACCCGGAAAAAGCTGAAAAACTGATTAAAATCCTCAACCAAAGCGAACAGGCGGAATCACAGGCCGTCTGAATCTCTAAAAAGGGCGTGTTTCGATACACGCCCTTTTATTCGTCCCATTTTGGGTTTACGCCCGACTCTCCCTCAAGCCCTCTTCTTCCCTATTTCGCCATTTCAAAAACCAACCTTTTTCACTTTTCCCAAACACTACTTACAGGCCGTCTGAAAAATATAGGGCGCAAGTGAAATAAAACTTTTATGCCTCCACCAAAGGCCGTCTGAACCCTGATTGCAAGGTTTCAGACGGCCTTGTTTTCAACCGGATACCTTTTATTTTTTGCAATAAAAAACCCTTTACCTATCCATTCCAGCTACTGCCCACTATGGCTTTAGGCACCCCATATCATTCCTTTTTACTAGGTCTTCAGTACACCCAAGCCCTATATAAACACTATCCCTTCGTTTTAATGATGAAACTTTTTATTTCGAAATATGTCTATCCCTACATTCGCTTGAAAAAAGATTCAATACCTTGTAAATTTATAAAAAGATAGTAATTATCATCATATTTTAAAGGAATGATTCATGAGATTTACGCAACTTTCTGCTTTGATTGCCGCCGCCGCTTTATCAGTCGGCTCCGTATCCGCTTTTGCCAAACCCGTTCAGCTGACCGATATCCTCGGCCGTAAGGTAACTGTCGACCTGCCTGCCAAGCGCGTGGTGTTGGGCTTCTACTACCAAGACTACATGGCCATCGGCGGCAAAACCGCGCTGGACAACGTCGTTGGTTTTTCCAAAGCAGTTTGGGCCGACTGGGCGCCGCCAAGCTGGGCGGCGTTCAGCAAAGCCGTGCCTAAACTGAATCAGCTGACCGACGTGGGCGAAGTGGAAGTCGGCACTTTTTCGATTGAGAAAGTATTGGCACTGAAACCCGATTTGCTGGTTTTGGCCGAATGGCAATACAAGGCTTTGGGTTCCGATCTCGACCGCATCAACAAGGCCGGCATCCCCATCGTCGTGTTGGACTACAACGCGCAAACGGTGGCCAAACACGTCCAATCGACCAAGCTTATCGGCACGCTGACCGGCCAGCAGCAAAAAGCCGACAAGCTGGCGGCAGACTACAAACGCGTTGCCGACACCATCCAAGCGCGCGTGCAAAAAGCCAACCTGCCCAAGCCTAAAGTCTATATCGAGTTCGGCAACAAAGGCCCTGCCGAACACAGCGTTACCTTCGGCAAGAGCATGTGGGGTTCGATGGCGACACTGGTCGGCGGCAACAATATCGCCGCTTCTTCGGTCGAATTCTACGGCCCGATCAATCCTGAAAAAGTCCTCGCCGCCAAACCCGACGTGATCGTGATTACCGGCCGCGAAACCGAATTGAAGAAAAACCCTGCCGCCATGGTGATGGGCTGGGGCATTCCAAAAGCCGAAGCGGAAAAACGCTTGGCAGGCTTTGCCAAACGCGCCGGCTGGGCCAACCTGCCTGCGATTAAAAACAACCGCCTCTACGCCGCCTACCACGCCAACTCGCGCACGCTGTCCGACAGCGCGTCGATTCAGTTTATGGCCAAAGCGATTTATCCGCAGTTGTTTAAGGATTTCAACCCTGAGAAGACCTATCTGGACTTCTACCGCCAAAACCTGCCCGTCGTACCGAACGGCACGTTCTACCTCTATCCGAAAGGACAATAAGGTAATTTAGATTTTCAGACGGCCTTTTAAATCGGAAGGCCGTCTGAAATTTTTGCGGAAGAAAAAGGCAAACCTGTTTCTCCCCTTTCACAACACTCTTTTTTAAAGGTTTGAAACATGAATGATTCGGTTGTCGCCGAGATTGTGAAAAACCAGCGCAAGTTGGAAGGCAAGCGTTGGTTGATTGTGTTGATGTTTTTAGTCATCGCGGCGGTCAGTTTCCTATTCGACATCGCCACCGGCCCTGCGATGACGGACACGCTGCCCGTCGGCGAAGTGGTCAATGTTTTGCTGGGCAAACCCGAAGTCGATGAAATGAACCGCCTGATTGTGATGGATTTGCGCCTGCCGATTGCGGTGATGGCCTTGGTAGTCGGTGCGGCTTTAGGTGTCGGCGGTGCGGAAATTCAAACGCTCCTGAACAACCCGATGGCCAGCCCTTATACGCTGGGCTTGGCGGCGGCGGCGGGTTTGGGCGCGTCGGCGGTGATTGCGTTCGGCGGTTTCGGGCTGCCTGAAACGGTCGCCGTTCCCATCGGTGCGTTTGTGATGACCATGCTGGCTTCGGGCATCTTGTTTCTGTTTGCCTCGGCACGCCGCTTCAATTCGGCGATGTTGGTGCTGGTGGGGATTGCGCTATTGTTTCTGTTTCAGTCGATTTTGTCGCTGATTCAGTTTATCGCCGCGCCTGAGATTTCGCAGCAGATTCTGTTTTGGCTGTTCGGCAGTTTGAACAAGGCAACTTGGGAAACAGTCATCGTTACGGCGGCGGTTACGGCGGTATGCGTGTTTCTGCTTTCGCGCGATGTGTGGAAGCTGACTGCGCTGCGCTTGGGCGAGGAACGCGCCGTCGGGCTGGGCATCAATCTGCAATTTTTGCGTCTGAAAACGCTGGTGTTGGTGGCGGTAATGACGGCGACGGCCATCAGTTTTGTCGGCGTCATCGGCTTTATCGGCTTGGTTGCGCCGCATGTGGCGCGGATTCTTTTGGGCGAAGACCAACGTTTCTTCCTGCCCGGCGCGATGCTGGCGGGGGCGGCGTTTTTGTCGGTGGCGAGCGTGTTGTCCAAGGTGATTATCCCGGGCGCGCTGTTTCCGGTGGGGATTGTTACGTCGTTTGTCGGCGTGCCGTTCTTCTTCTGGATTGTATTAACGAAACGATAGGCCGTCTGAAATGTTGAAACTTGAAAACGTACACATCCGGCGCGGCGATTATGTGGTCGCCGACAATATCGATTTGACGCTGGAACAAGGCAAAGTCTATTCCGTGCTCGGCCCGAACGGCACGGGCAAATCCTCGCTGATGAAAACGATTTTCGGCGAAGTGGCGCACAAAGGCACCATCCGCTACGGCAACGAAGTGTTGAGCAAAATCCACCTGCAAAGCTGGCGCAAACGCATAGGCTATATGCCGCAGGACACCGCCGCCGAAGCCTCGCTGACCGCACTGGAAGTCGTGTTGCTCGGCCGCATGGACGCGCTGCATATGCACGTCGGCGACGAACTGCTGCACGAAGCCGCAAGTATTATGGCGGAGCTGGGCATCGGCCATCTGGCGCACCGCGACGTCATGCGGCTTTCCGGCGGACAGCG
This sequence comes from Neisseria sp. P0019.S002, assembly GCF_051957155.1. NCBI lineage: Bacteria > Pseudomonadati > Pseudomonadota > Betaproteobacteria > Neisseriales > Neisseriaceae > Neisseria > Neisseria sp. P0019.S002. Next base: position 141,499 of record NZ_JBQCWS010000002.1, on the reverse strand, counting down.
GCAGCTCGTCATGTTTGCCCAAGTCATGCTGCGCCGACCCGAAATCCTGATGCTGGATGAACCGGTCAGCGCGCTGGATATGCACCATCAACTCAATCTTTTAGAACGCGTGGTGCAATACACGCACGAACACAATCTGGTTACGTTGATGGTCTTACACGATTTGAGCCTCGCCGCGCAGTTTTCAGACGGCGTGATTCTGCTCGGCGAAGGCAAAGTACAGGCGCAGGGCGCGCCGCAGGACGTGTTACAGGCGGACATGATCGGCAGATTGTACAAAGTGGACATCGAGCTTTTGTACGACAGCAAAGGCCTGCCCGTTATCCGCCCGATGCGGAAGAGTGCGTAACTTAACCGCTCCTGCAAATGTCGGATTTGAGCATCCGGCCTGCAAACTCCCTGCAACTTATCCCCTCTCCTGCGAGAGAGGGTTAGGGAGAGGGCGGTAAGCCCAAGGCTTGCCTCTCCGACTCATCAGCCCGCCCCATATTTTTTATCCTTAGAAAGGACTTTCTCCATGAAAAAATCCCTCTTCCTCCTGATGCTGACCGCTTCCCTTAGCGCATACGCCGCCAACCACGAAGTCAAAATGCTCGACAACGGCAAAGACGGCAGCATGGTGTTCGAACCCGGCTACGTCAACGCCAAAGTCGGCGATACTGTTACCTTCAAAGCCGCCAACAGCGGCCACTGGGTACAAAGCAAAGCCCTGCCCGACGGCGTTGCCGACTTCCTCTCCGAAGACGGTAAAGACTTCACCCTCAAACTCGACAAAGAAGGCGTGTATGTCTATACCTGCCCGCCACACCGCATGATGAACATGAGCGGCGTGATTCAGGTCGGCAAACCGGTGAACAAAGCCAAAGCGCAAGCCGTTGTCGATGAAATGGAAAACCGCGCCATGCAGAGCAAAGGCCGTCTGAAAAAATACATGGCGCAAGTGAAGTAAACGCGTTTATGCCTGCATCAAAGGCCGTCTGAAACCTTTCAGACGGCCTGTTTCCTTTGCGTAAAACACGCATCAAAGCTATATCTTCCGTTTCAGTTTCCGATAAAATAGGCCTATTCCGACACAAGACCCGTAAGCATGATACGCCGCCTTTACGCCACGCTGTGGCACCTCGCCCCCTTCCTGATCCGCCGCCACCTGCGCCGCCGCGCCCTCAAATCCCCAGCCTATCTCGAGCATTGGGGCGAGCGTTTCGGGCAGGCGTATCCCAATCCCGTACAACGCCCGATTTGGATACACGCCGTATCCGTCGGTGAAACGCGTGCGGCCGAACCTTTAGTCCAGGCATTGCGCCGCCATTTTCCCGACTCGCCGTTTTTGATTACCCAAATGACGCCGACCGGCCGCGCCACCGCACAATCCCTATTCCCCGATGCGCAATGCCGTTACCTGCCCTACGACAAATCCGAATGGGTCGCCCGATTTTTAGCCGAACACCGCCCCATCTGCGGCATTTTGATGGAAACCGAAATCTGGCCCAACCTAATGCACGGCTGCCAAGAAGCAGGCATTCCCCTCTTTTTGGCCAACGCTCGCCTCTCCGAAAAATCCCAACGCGGCTACCTCAAAATCCGCAAGCTGGTCGAGCCTGCCATGCAGAGCCTCTCCGGCTGCTTTGCCCAAACCGCCGCCGATGCCGAGCGCCTGCACCTCATCGGCGCATCCAACGTCCACGTCTGCGGCAACACCAAATACGACATCGCGCCCCCCGACGACCTGCGTCCGCTTGCCGCCGCCTTTAAAGAACGCATCGGCGCACGAGCCGTCGTCGTCTGCGCCAGCACGCGCGTGTACAAAGGCACAGACGAAGCCGAGCTGCTCCTCAAAGCATGGCAGGGCTACCGCGGCAATGCCTTGCTGGTCATCGTCCCGCGCCACCCTGAAAACTTTCAGACGGCCTACGATACCGCCAAATCACTTGGTTATACCGTCCAAAAACGCAGCGACGGACAACCCGTTTCCCCCGATACACAGGTTTGGATAGGCGACAGCATGGGCGAACTTGCCGCCTACTACCTCAGCGCAGACATTGCCTTCGTCGGCGGCAGCCTCGTCGATGCAGGCTGCCAAAACATCATCGAACCCATCTCCTGCCGCGTCCCTACCCTCTTCGGCTACTCCAACTACAACTTCGCCCAAGCCTGCAAAGGCGCAGTCGAAGCCAAAGCCGCCGTCCGCGTCGAAACCGCCGAAGCCTGGTACAGAACCACGCGCCAATATCTCGACGACGAAACGCTGCGCCAACAGCTGATCAGCCACACCGAGCAATTCATTTCGCAACATCAAGGCGCCAGTGCCAAAATTGCCAAAGCGATTGCAGATTGTTTGAATCAGCGTTAAACAATAAAAAACCGCCTGTTCATGACAAACAGGCGGAAACTGAAAAACAGTTTTTTGTTTTCAGCCGTTTAATTGACTAAGAGCAGGAACAGGGTTAAGATAATCCTAACGACTGTTCGCAGTCTCAGCCATGAACGACCCGTGCGAGTGGTATGTTTCATGATTGAAACCATCCTTTCTAGGGCGGTTTCAGCACAAAGCCCCACTGCAATGGGGCTTTTTTGCTACCAGCCCCGCGATAATTATACCCAAACTTCCTAAAATCATTCCAAACAAATTCTCACTAAAAAGGCCATCTGAAACCCCAATTTTTTGGGTTTCAGACGGCCTTTTCTCAACCTGCAAACTTAACGTCCTGCTTTCAACACGCGGCGTGCAAACACGAACATACCGAAGACAAAAAACGCCAAGCCCAGCCATTTGGCGGCCGTATCCCAGTTTTCTAAGTTCAGGGCCAAAGGCGCATCCGAACCGCCGTTGGTTACGGAGAAGGCAATGATAAACGCCATAATCACACCAATCAGGCTCTCGCCAACAATCAAACCGGCGGAGAACAGCGTACCAATACGTTCCGCATTTTTCAGACGGCCTTCACGGTTTTCTTGACGGCGAGCGATAACGGATTTCAACACAGCCGCCAATACCGCGCCGATCACAATCGGCATATTCACAGACGGCGGCAGGTAAATGCCCATGCCCACGGCCAATACCGGCAAGGCGCGCTTGCCGCCGGAGGATTTGCGCAATGTGAAATCGACCGCGATCAACGCCACGCCGATGGCCACGCCGGTAAAAATATAATCCCATTGCAGATTGTGCGAGAAAATACCTTGGGCGATGGTGGTCATCAAAGTTGCCTGAGGCGCGGCAAGGGCTTGGGCCGCATCCATGCCTTCACGCGGCATTGCGCCGGTAAAGCCGTAGGCTTCATACAAAAGCTCCAACACAGGCGAAATCACCAATGCACCGACAACGCAGCCGATAATCAGCGCAACCTGCTGTTTCCAAGGCGTCGCTTTTACCAGATAACCCGTTTTCAAATCCTGCAGGTTGTCATTGGAGATCGAAGCCACACAAATCACAGATGCGCCGCAAAACAACGTCAACGCCAGCAGGAATTTGCGGTTTGCCTCGTCCGCCATCAAGCCGCCGGATTCGCCGACTAACAGCAACACCAGAGAAATAATGACAATCGAGACGATGCCCACACCCGAAATCGGGCTGGAAGACGAACCGACCAAACCGGCCATATAACCGCAAGCCGCGGCTACCAAAAAGCCGATAATCGAAGCCAGCAGCGTACATACAACCACCAACAGCCAAGCCAAACCGCCGGAAATATGCGAGTCGCCGATAAAGTGGAAGAAAGACACGCCCAACACCAGCATCATCGCCAACACCCAGGCAATCATCGCCTTAGGCGACAAATCCTGTTCCGTGCGTTCGGTCATCTGCGCACCGCCGAAATTGCGGAAAGACAGGCGCATACCCTCGACCATCGGTTTCATCAAAGTCAACAGCGTCCAAATAGCCGCAATACCGATCGTACCCGCGCCGATAAAACGGACTTTTTCCTTCCACAAAGACATCGCAAAAGGAATCATCTCCATATCGGCAGGTTGCGGAATATGCGCCGACAGATAAGGCACGGCCACACCCCAGGCAATCGAAATACCCAGCAAAATCGCGATACCGCCGGTCAGGCCGACCAAATAGCCCGCGCCCAACAAAGCCAGCGAAAAGCCCATCGGCACTTGAAACACCGACGCGCCGCCTTTAAACCAAAAGCTCGCGCTGTCCGCCACCACGCGCAGACCGCTTGCACAGAAGCTCATCAAACCGGCCAGAGCGCCGCCCGACACCAATTCCTTGATACCGCTGCCGCCTTCCTGTTGGTCCGCATCATGGTCGCCGACCTTCAAAATCTCGGCCGCCGCCACGCCCTCCGGATAAGGCAAATCGCTCTTCACCACCATCGCATAACGCAAAGGCACGGTGAAAATCACGCCCAAAATACCGCCGGACATACACAGCAGCGTAGTCTGCCAAAACGGAAAGCCTGCCCAATAACCGGCCATCAGCAAACCCGGCAAAATAAAAATAATACTGGAGAGCGTACCCGCAGCCGAAGCCTGAGTCTGCACCATATTATTTTCCAGAATATTGCTGCCTTTAAAAAACTTCAAAACCGCCATCGAAATTACCGCAGCCGGAATCGAAGACGCAAAAGTCAAACCCACCTTCAAGCCCAAATACACATTGGATGCCGTAAAAATCACCGTAATCAACGCGCCGAGTATCATCCCCCGCAGCGTTAGTTCACGGAAACTCGCATAAGGATCAACCGCCTGTTTCATAAAAAATCTTCCTGTATCAGGTAAACAATCAAATCAAAACTTTTCAGACGGCCTTTTGATACATCCATCAGGCCGTCTGAAAAGCCTCTCTCTTACCATTTTAATGAACTATCCGACTACACGCAAAAGCCCTATTTATTTTCATTTGACGCCAAACAATAAAATCATATCGATACAGACGTTTGGGGCAGTTTGATGGTTTCAGGTAAAATAACGCCAAATTCATCAACCGTTCAGAAAGCCGCCGCCATGTATTCACTCGTCCGCCCCATCCTGTTCCGCTTCGATGCAGAAAATGCCCATCATTTCACGCTCAACAGTTTGCGTTCTATCGAGAAACTCGGCCTGCTGCCCAAGGTGGACAGCCACACCCGGCCAATCGAGCTGATGGGTTTGCAGCTGCCCAATCCGGTCGGCTTGGCGGCAGGTTTGGACAAAAACGGCGAGTGTATCGATGCGTTTGCCGCACTGGGCTTCGGCTTTGTCGAAATCGGCACGGTAACGCCCAAGCCGCAGCCGGGCAATCCGCAGCCGCGTCTTTTCCGCGTTCCCGAACACCAAGGCATCATCAACCGCATGGGTTTCAACAACCACGGCATCGACGCGATGATCCGCAACATTGAAAACAGCCGCTTTAAAGGCATTTTGGGCATCAACATCGGCAAAAATGCCGTTACGCCGATTGAAAACGCGGCCGACGATTATCTGATTTGTTTGGAAAAAGCCTACGCCCACGCGAGCTACATCACGGTCAATATTTCCTCCCCCAATACGAAAAACCTGCGCGCCTTGCAAGGCGGCGACGAGTTGAGCGCATTGTTGGAAGCCTTGAAAAACAAACAGGCGCAACTGGCGGCCGCGCATGGCAAATATGTACCGCTGGCGGTCAAAATCGCGCCGGATTTGGACGAAGCGCAAATCGACGACATCGCCCATGTGGTCAAATCTGTGGAAATGGACGGCATCATCGCCACCAACACGACCATCGACAAATCAAGCTTGGGCAGCCATCCGCTCGCAGGCGAACAAGGCGGCTTGAGCGGTTTGCCCGTTCGTGAGAAAAGCAATCAGGTGTTGAAACTTTTGGCGGAACGCATTGACGGCAAGCTGCCGATTATCGGCGTCGGCGGCATCATGAACGGCACGGATGCGGCAGAAAAAATCCGCTTGGGAGCCAGTGCGGTTCAGGTGTACAGCGGTTTGATTTATCGCGGCCCTGAGTTGATTAAAGAGTGTTTGGCTGCGTTGAAATAATACTTTCCTAAAAAAATAAGGCCGTCTGAAATCTTTCAGACGGCCTTTTGTATGCTTTCATTCTTCAAACAGATTGCCTTGTGCCAATAAGGTTTTGACCGGTGCGAAATCGCGGCGATGTTCCGGCAATACGCCGTATTGTTTCAACGCGGCCAAATGTTGCGCCGTGCCGTAGCCTTTATGGCGGTCAAACCCGTATTGCGGATAGCGTTTCGCCAATTCATACATTTCCGCATCACGCGCGGTTTTGGCCAAAACCGAAGCGGCGGAAATTTCGATGATTTTGCTGTCGCCTTTGACCACGGCTTCGGCAGGGACATTCAAATCTTTCGGCACGCGGTTGCCGTCTATCCACACTTTGTCGGGCACAACCGACAGCCCCTCGACTGCGCGCTTCATCGCCGCCATGGTTGCGTGCAGGATGTTCAGTCGCAGGATTTCGTCGGGGTCGGCAAAGGCAATGCTCCACGCAACCGCCTGTTCCTTAATCATCTGCGCCAACATATCGCGCTTTTTTTCGCTCAGTTTTTTTGAATCGGTTAAACCCGGCAGGTCAAAATGTTCCGGCAAAATCACTGCCGCCGCAAATACGCTGCCGACCAAAGGGCCGCGCCCCGCTTCGTCCACGCCTGCGCTTAAAACCGTCGCCATTTCTTTACCGCCTGTCTGATTCAAAGCCGCCATTATATCTGCTTGCGGCAGAGAAATTCTGCAATAGTTCAAACCGTTGGGGAGCAGTTCAAATTTCATCTGCTTTACCAATCAGTTATAATTTACATCCCCACATACCGATACGTCTTACAACATGCCTGCCCAATCCGAACGCCTTCATTTTTCCGAACGCTGGCTCAACGCCTACGAACGCTACCGCTATCGCCGCCATATCCACGCCTTCCGCCTCGGCTTGGCAATCGTGTTTTCCACCCTGTTGGCCAAAGTCTTCCACCTGCAACACGGTGAGTGGATCGGCATGACCGTCTTTGTCGTCCTCGGCATGCTGCAATTCCAAGGCGCGATTTACTCCAAAGCGGTCGAACGCATGCTCGGTACGGCCATCGGTTTGGGTGTTGGGTTGGCCGTTTTATGGTTGAATCAGCATTATTTGCAAGACGGCGTTTTCTTCTATCTGATTATCGGTGCCGCCAGCGCGGTGGCCGGTTGGTCGGCAGTCGGCAAAAATGGTTATGTCGCTATGCTTGCCGGTTTGACCATGTGCATGCTCATCGGCGACAGCAGCCACCACTGGCTCGACAGCGGCCTGATGCGCGCCATGAACGTTTTGATTGGTGCCGCCATCGCCATTGCCGCCGCCAAACTCCTGCCCCTGCGCTCCACCCTGATGTGGCGCTTCATGCTTGCCGACAACCTCACCGACTGCGCCAAAATGATTGCCGAAATCAGCAACGGCAAGCGCATGACGCGCGAGCGTTTGGAGCAAAACATGATTAAAATGCGCCAAATCAACGCCCGTATGGTCAAAAGCCGCAGCCATCTGGCCGCCACATCCGGCGAAAGCCACATCAGCAACAATATGATGGAAGCCATGCAGCATGCTCACCGCAAAATCGTCAACACCACCGAGCTGCTCCTGACCACCGCCGCCAAACTGCGCGCGCCCACGCTCAACGAAAGCGAAATCCGCCTGCTCGACCGCCATTTCAACCAACTCCAACGCGAACTGCGCCTGACCGTCCGCCTCATCAAAGGCCACTACGCCCGCCGCATCCGCATCGATACTTCGCTCAATACCGAACTAAGCAAACCTGCCGCCCGCCTGCATTACGACTGGCAAGGCTTCCTCTGGCTCAGCACCAATATGCGCAACGAAATCGCCGCATTGGTGATTCTGTTGCAACGTTCGCGCAATAAATGGTTGGACAAAAAAGAATTACTGCGCTTGAAAGAACACCTGCGCAACGATACCGATCCGGAACAACAATAGGCCGTCTGAAAAACACAAACTCACAAAATAAAAACGAATTAACCGCTGATTACACGGTTAACAAGAAAGGCCGTCTGAAACCCAATGGTTCAGACGGCCTTTCCATCAATTCATCCGCAATTCGCAATAAATGCCGTATAAAGCAAAATCCCCTGCGATTGCAGGGGATTTTTATATTTGGTTGCGGGAGCAGGATTCGAACCTACGACCTTCGGGTTATGAGCCCGACGAGCTACCATGCTGCTCCATCCCGCGTCAGAAGTTGTAACTATACGGAAAGACGGAGTCACTGTCAAGCGTTTTTGATAGAAAATGCGAAAAACGCCGCTTTACAAAAAACCATCCGCATGGTTTAATTTTCGTTAATAAAGAAACAGGGGTGCTGCTTTCAAACCGAGCGGCTGAGAAATACCCTTTACACCCGAACAGGATAATACCTGCGTGGGGAGTTTCGGCAAATGTGATTTTAGACGGTTGATTGAAGATATCCACAAGGCCGTCTGAAAAAAAGCAATGCTCCTGTTTCCATTTCATAACCGAGAAACAGGAGCAATTTTTTATGACTACCGCTAAAAAAACCGGCGATGAGGCGCGCCGTCTTTCCGACTTAAGCGAAGACATCGGCATCCGCTTCCAATATCTCAATTCCGACCGCGTCTATATCCCGGGCAGCCGCGCCGACATCCGCGTGCCTTTGCGCGAAATCCGTCAGGACGACACCTACACGGCGCAAGGTACGGAAGCCAATCCACCGATTCCTGTCTACGACACCAGCGGCGCATACGGCGATCCGGCGGCACACATCGACCTGAAACAAGGGCTGCCGCACGTCCGCACTGCATGGCTGGATGAACGCGGCGATACCGAAATCCTGCCTACCCTGTCGAGCGAATACGGCACCGAACGTGCGCACGATCCGAAAACCGCCCATCTGCGCTTCAACCAAATCACCCGCCCGCGCCGCGCCAAAGCAGGCCGCAATGTAACCCAGCTCCACTACGCCCGCCAAGGCATCATTACGCCGGAAATGGAGTTTGTCGCCATACGCGAACGCATGAAGCTGGACGAGCTTTTCAGACGGCCTGAATACGCCAAGCTCTTGAAACAACATGCAGGACAAAGTTTCGGCGCGAATATCCCGACCCATCCCGACCAAATCACGCCCGAATTTGTGCGCCAAGAAATCGCCGCCGGACGCGCGATCATCCCTGCCAACATCAACCATCCCGAACTCGAACCGATGATTATCGGCCGCAACTTCCGCGTCAAAATCAACGGCAACTTGGGCAACTCCGCCGTAACCTCCAGCCTGACCGAAGAAGTCGAAAAAATGGTGTGGTCGCTGCGTTGGGGCGCGGACACGATTATGGATTTGTCTACCGGCGCACATATCCACGAAACACGCGAATGGATTATCCGCAACGCGCCCGTCCCCATCGGTACTGTGCCTATTTACCAAGCTTTGGAAAAAACCGGCGGCATCGCCGAAGATTTGACTTGGGATTTGGTGCGCGACACCTTAATCGAGCAGGCAGAACAAGGCGTGGACTATTTCACCATACACGCGGGCGTGTTGCTGCGTTATGTACCGATGACCGCCAACCGCCTCACCGGCATCGTATCGCGTGGCGGCTCTATCATGGCGAAATGGTGTCTCGCCCATCATCGGGAAAACTTCCTCTACACGCATTTCGACGAAATCTGCGAAATCATGAAAGCCTACGACGTATCGTTCAGCCTCGGCGACGGTCTGCGTCCCGGCTGCATTGCCGATGCCAACGACGAGTCCCAATTCGCCGAGCTGCACACCTTGGGCGAATTGACCGCCAAAGCGTGGAAACACGACGTACAAGTGATGATCGAAGGCCCCGGCCATGTACCGTTGCAACGCGTGAAAGAAAACATGACCGAAGAGCTTCAACACTGCTTTGAAGCGCCTTTCTACACCCTCGGCCCACTCGTTACCGACATCGCCCCCGGCTACGACCACATCACCTCGGGCATAGGCGCGACCAATATCGGCTGGTACGGCACAGCCATGCTTTGCTACGTTACCCCGAAAGAGCATCTCGGCCTGCCCGACAAAGAAGACGTGCGCACCGGCATCATTACCTACAAACTTGCCGCCCACGCCGCTGACCTCGCCAAAGGCTGGCCGGGTGCACAATTACGCGACAACGCCCTAAGCAAAGCGCGTTTCGAATTCCGCTGGCGCGACCAATTCCGCTTAAGCCTCGACCCCGAACGCGCCGAGAGCTTCCACGACGAAACCCTGCCCGCCGAAGGCGCGAAAATCGCCCACTTCTGCTCGATGTGCGGCCCCAAATTCTGCTCGATGAAAATCACGCAGGAAGTGCGCGACTACGCCGACAAGCAAAAAGCCCAGCAGCAAGGCATGGAAGAAAAAGCGATTGAGTTCGTCAAAAAAGGAGCGAAGCTTTACAGTTAAAACGTAAAGCAAGAAAAGGCCGTCTGAAAATGTTTCAGACGGCCTTTTTAGTGAATAGTCTTTAACCAAGCACATACGCCCTGCGGCTGCCTATTTTTCCACCCTGCGGAAATGGTGCGGACGGAAGCCGAGCGCGGCGAGGGAAACGAAATAGAGGCCGCCGCCCAAGGCAATCAGGACGCAGAGCTGGCCTGCTTTTTTAAAGCCGCCGACGTGCACCCATTCAAACGGCAGATAATATTGCGCCAGCCACAAACCGCCGCCCATGACGACCAAAGAGATGACCATTTTAACCAAAAACGCTGCCCAACCTTTACCGGGGCGGTAGATGCCGTGTTTGCGCAAAAGGAAAAACAGCAAACCTGCATTCAGACACGCGCCCAAACCAATAGCGAGGGATAGGCCGACGTGTTTAAGCGGCGAAATGAAGGCAAGGTTCATCAACTGCGTGCAAATTAGCGTGAAAATAGCGACCTTAACGGGGGTTTTGATGTTTTGGCGGGCGTAGAAACCGGGAGCCAATACTTTAATCATAATCAGCCCGATCAAGCCAAAGGAATAGGCAATCAGCGCGTGTTGGGTCATTTGCGCATCATGCAGCGTAAATTCACGGTACATGAACAAGGTCGTAACCAGAGGGAAAGACAACACGGCAAGGCCGACGGCGGCAGGCAAGGTCAGCAGCATACACAGGCGCAAACCCCAGTCGAGCAAGCCAGAAAACTGCTCGGTATCCTGACTGGCGGCGTGTTTGGACAAGGTAGGCAGCAAAATCGTACCGAGTGCCACGCCCAAAACACCGGTCGGCAATTCCATCAGCCTGTCGGCGTAATACATCCACGACACGCTGCCGGACTGCAAAAACGAAGCAAAAATGGTGTTGATAACCAAGGAAATCTGCGCCACGCTCACGCCCAAAATAGCCGGCCCCATCTGTTTCATTACGCGGTTGACCGCCGCATCTTTAAAGCTGAGTTTGGGCATTTTCAAGAAGCCCAGTTTCGCCAACCAAGGCAGTTGGAACACCAACTGCAACACGCCGCCGACAAATACCGCCCACGCCAACGCCATAACAGGCGGATCAAAATACGGTATGAAAAACAGGGAAAAGACGATAAAGGAAATGTTCAAAAATGTCGGCGTAAAGGCGGGAATGCCGAATTTATGATAGGAATTAAGTATCGAGCCGACAAAAGAGGATAGTGAAATCAAAAAGATATAAGGAAACGTTACCCGCAGCAGGTCGATGGAGAGCTGAAACTTATCGGCTTCTTTGGCAAAACCGGGCGCAGAAACATAAATCACCCACGGCGCGGCTAGTATGCCCAGCGCGGTAACGATGACCAACACAAACGACAACATACCGGCCACATGACGCACAAACGCCTGCGTGGCTTCGGGCGAACGGGTTTCTTTGTATTCCGCCAAAATCGGTACGAAGGCTTGGGCAAATGCGCCCTCTGCAAACACGCGCCGCAGCAGGTTGGGCAGTTTGAACGCGACAAAAAACGCATCCGTCGCCATGCCTGCACCAAACGCACGGGCGATAATCGTATCGCGCACAAAGCCCAAAATACGCGACACCATCGTCAGGCTGCCAACCTTGGCCAAGGCTCCCAATAAATTCATGTATTTTCCTTACTTGTCTTTCAGGCCGTCTGAAAATCCGGCTTCTTCCAATACTGCTGCAGCCGCCAATGCCGCCGTATCTTTTTTCAACAGCAGATGCAAGGCTTGGAAATCCTGTTCCAACGCGGCCACAGCTTCGGGGCGGTCATACCAGTCTGCCACGGCCTGAGCCAGTTTTTCAGGGACGGCATCGTGTTGCAGCAGCTCGGGAACGGCGGCTTTACCCAACAGAATATTGGGCAAACCGACATGCGGCACTTTGATTTTGCGTTTCACATACGCATAAGTCAGCGGCGAAATTTTGTAGCTGATGACCATAGGCCGCTTGCACAAGGCCACTTCCAAAGTCGCCGTACCGCTGGTAACCAATACCACGTCGGCAGCGGTGCAAACCGTATCCGACTGCTTGTCGGTCAGCGTGATGGGAAGGGCGGCAAATTCAGGTTGCGCCAAAATTTCGCTAATGCGTTTGCGCGTTGCGACCGTTGCCACAGGCAGTAAAAACCGTGCCTGCGGATAACGTTTCAGCAGCAATAAGGCCGTCTGAAAAAACACCGCCGCCATGTAATCGATTTCGCTCACGCGGCTGCCGGGCAATATGGCAAACACGGGTACGTCCGCAGGAACGCCCAGCTTCTGCCGCGCCGCCGCTCTATCCGCTTCCACGGGCATGGTTTGCGCCATCGGATGACCGACAAACTCAGCCTTGCCGCCGGCGTCGATATAAAGCTGAGGCTCCATCGGAAACAGGCACAACACGCGGTTGACCTGATGCACGATTTTATTGACCCGTTCGCGCCGCCATGCCCAAACCGACGGGCTGACGTAATGAATGGTATGAATACCTGCCTGCTTGAGTTTTTCCGCCACGCCGAGATTAAAGTCCGGCGCATCGATGCCGATAAACACATCCGGCTTGAGGCGGATTAAATCGCTCACCAGCCCTTTGCGGATTTTTAAAATCTGCGGCAGGCGTTTGATGACCTCAACAAAACCGCGCACCGCCAGCTTTTCCTGATCGTACAAACTCTCGAAACCCTCCGCCTTCATGCGCTCGCCTCCGATGCCGGTAAACCGCGCATTCGGGCAACGCGCCTTAATGGCACGGATTAAATGTGCGCCAAGCAAGTCGCCGGAAGCTTCGCCGACGCTGATGGCGATAAGGGGGGAGGGATTGGGATTCATGTGTTATTGAGGTTTGGAAGCTAAAAGATTTTGTGGCGGACATTTGCCCGCCCGTTTTCAGACGGCATCGGCAGCAAACAGACAGGAAACTGCCCTACTGCGCGGATTTTTGCAATCCAAAGGCCGTCTGAAAAAGTTTCAGACGGCCTTCAATCCATCAATCAACGGATAATGCCGCGTGTGGATTGTGCAAAAAAGTCTTTAAATACCGCCAATTCGCTTTGGGTTTCGGCGCGTTTCAGAATCTCTGCCTTAGCCTCTTCAAACGGAATGCCGCGATGGTAAATGGTTTTATACGCATCTTTGACGGAGGCAATCTGTTCGGCAGTGAAACCGTTGCGGCGCATACCTTCGCTGTTGAGGCCGGCCGGTTCGGCGCGGTAGCCTGCAGCCATGAAGTACGGCGGTACGTCTTTGTGTACGCCGGCGGCAAACGCGGTCATGGCGTAGTCGCCGATTTGGCAGAATTGGAACACCAGCGTGTAGCCGCCCAAGACGACATAGTCGCCGATGGTAACGTGGCCTGCGAGTGAGGCGTTATTGGCGAAGATGGTATGATTCCCGACCACGCAGTCATGGGCGAGGTGGCAGTAGGCCATAATCCAGTTGTCGTCGCCGATACGGGTTTCGCCGATGCCGGTAACCGTACCGAGGTTGAACGTCGTAAATTCGCGGATGGTGTTGCCGTTGCCGATAATCAGCTTGGTCGGCTCGTCGCGGTATTTTTTGTCCTGCGGAATTTCGCCGAGGCTGGCAAATTGGAAAATGCGGTTGTTTTCACCGATAGTCGTATGGCCGTTGATGACGACGTGCGGGCCGATTTCGGTATTCGCACCAATTTGGACATTGGGGCCGATGATGCTGTACGGGCCGACTTTGACGCTGGAGTCGAGTTCGGCTTTAGGGTCGATGACGGCGGTCGGATGGATAAGGGTCATGCTGTCTCCTTGCTGTCTGATACAGGTATTGCCTGCAAGATGCCGTTTGAACTTTCAGACGGCCTGTCCCATTCTTACACCACGCGTTTGGCGCACATAATCACGGCTTCAACGGCAACTTGGCCGTCGACTTTGGCAACGGCGTTGAATTTGCCGATACCGCGTTTGTTGGTCAACAGCTCGACTTCAAAAACCAATTGGTCGCCGGGGATGACTTGGCGTTTGAAACGGGCGTCATCGATACCGGCGAAGAAGAAGAATTCGTTTTCTTTGCGGCCGCCTTCGCTGAGGATGGCGAGTGTGCCGCACGCTTGCGCCATGGCTTCGATAATCAGCACGCCGGGCATCACGGGCAGGTCGGGAAAGTGGCCTTGGAACTGCGGCTCGTTCATGGTGACGTTTTTAATCGCAGTCAGGGTTTTCATCGGTTCGAACGCAGTAATGCGGTCGAGTTGCAAAAACGGATAACGGTGTGGGATAAGTTTTTGAATGTCTTTGGCTTCGATCGGGAGTTGTACGTCCATGATGTTCGTCTTTCCTTGTTTGTATTGGGTTTAAACGTATTCGGATGCGGGGGCGCGGACTGTTTGCGCCGCCTTTAGGCTTCGTCGCTGTCGGCAAGCTGTTTTTCCAGCGTTTTGAGGCGTTTGTTCATTTCGCTCAAACGGTGGATATAAACGGCATTGCGCGCCCAGTCTTTGTAGCCCGACATCGGGAAAATACCGGCCAGATGCTGGCCGCTTTCGGTAATGCTGTGGGTAACTGATGTACCGCCGCCGATGGTGGTTTTATCGGCGATTTCGATGTGTCCGACCGTGCCGACGCCGCCGCCGATAATGCAATAATTGCCGATGGTGACGCTGCCGGAAATACCGGTTTTGGCGGCGATAACGGTGTGCGAACCGATTTTGCAGTTGTGGCCGATTTGGACTTGGTTGTCAATTTTGGTGCCATTGCCGACGGTCGTGTCGCTCATTGCGCCGCGATCGATATTGGTGTTCGAACCGATTTCCACATCATCGCCCAGCGTGACTGCGCCGGTTTGCGGGATTTTAAACCATGAATCGCCGGCGAAGGCCAAGCCGAAACCGTCTGCGCCGATGACGGCGCCGCTGTGGATTTCGACACGGTTGCCCAAAGTACAGCCGTAATAGATGACGGCGTTGGGATGCAACACGACTTCATCGCCCAACGTGCAATCGTGTTGGACAACGGCATTGGCCAAAATACGGCAGCCTTCGCCCAATACGGCATTCGCGCCGATATAGGCATTCGCGCCGATTTCGCAGCTTGCCGGTACTTTGGCGCTTACCTCGACAACGGCGGTCGGATGTACGCCGCCCTGTGCTCTGACAATCGGCGAGAACAATCGTGCCACTTTGGCGAAATAAAGATAAGGGTCGGCAGCCACAATCAGGTTGCGGCCCGCAAATTCGTCTGCGGCTTTCGGTGACACAATTACTGCGCCTGCCTGGCTGTCGTGTACTTCGGCTTTGTATTTCGGGTTGGCCAAAAAGCTGATGTGTTCCGCCTGCGCCTGATCCAACGGACGGACGGCAGTAATGGCGATGTCTTCGCCTTTCCATTCGCCGCCGAGTTGGGAAACGATTTGGGACAGGGTGTATGCTTGTGAAGTCATGATAATCTGCCGTCAAGATGTCAGGCCGTCTGAAAGATGCCGGTTTGGGTTTCAGACGGCCTTAGGTTTGTCTGTATGGTTACATTCGCTGCCGAGCAGGGTCAGTGTGCGTTTAGGGCTTTGATAACGCTGTCGGTAATGTCGTAGCGGCCGTTGACGTAAATCACGTCCTGCAAGATAAAGTCGTAACCTTCGCGTTTGGCCAAATCGATGATGACGCGGTTGGCATTTTGCTGAAGCGCAGCGAATTCTTCATTGCGGCGCAGGTTGTAGTCTTCTGCCAACTCGGCCTGCTGCTTGCGGAATTTCTGTACCAGATTGCGCCATTTTTGGGTTTCCGCTTCCCTTTGGCTGTCGCTGAGCTTGTCGCCGCTCAGTTTTCGCTCCAAAGCCTCGCCTTCCTGCTGCAGCTTTTGCAAGGCGGTTTGACGGCTTTTGAACTCTTTTTCCAAAGTCATCTGAATGTTTTGCGCCTGCTTGGATTCCTGATAAACGCGCTCGGTATTGATAAAACCGATTTTCTGCACGCCATCCGCCGCCGCTTGCGGCAACAGCACGAAACCCGGCAGGGCTACGGCGAGGACACGGAGGGTGTCGGCTATTTTACTCATGATAAAAATCCTTGCTTGAAAACAAACGGGCGGTTTGCAATAAGCTTGCCGCCAATCTGCCATGAGGCCGTCTGAAACGGACAAACCCGGTTTCAGACGGCCTAAACATCATCAGAATGTCGTACCGAGTTGGAATTGGAAGCGTTGGATTTCGTCGCCTTCTTTTTTCTTAATCGGATAAGCATAACTGAACTTCATCGGACCCAGCGGAGAGAGCCAGGTCACGGCAGCACCGGCAGAGTAACGCAATTCGTTTTTGAATGTCGATTTGTGCGTTGTACCTACGCCATACACGTTTTGGAGCGCGCCATTGGTGTAATAAGAATTGCTGCTGCTGTCGTTGTAGGTTTTGTCATCCCACACGCTGCCCGCATCGGCAAACAGGCTCAGACGGACGGTACGCGAGTCTTTAATGCCCGGCATCGGGAAGAGCAACTCTGCGGAAACGTTGGCTTTTTTGTTACCGCCGTAGCTGATTTTCTCGCCGTATTCGTCATAAACTTTCGGGCCCAGCGTACCGCTTTCAAAGCCGCGGACAGAGCCTAAACCGCCGCCGTAGAAGTTCTCAAAGAACGGCATGGTTTTGGTTTTGCCGTAGCCGTTGCCATAACCGACTTCGCCACCCAGCATCAACGTGAAATCTTTGCTCAACGGGAAGAACCAAGTTTGGTTGTGGGTCAGGGTGTAGTATTGCAGGTCGCTGCCCGGCAAAGCGATTTCGCCGTTTACGCCGGTCAGGTAACCGCGGGTCGGCCACAAGGCATTGTCGGTTTTGTTGCGGCCCCAGCCGATGGTACCTTTGTACAACCAGCCTTTGAAGTTACCCACGCCGCTGCCGTCGCCTTTACCGTATTGATTGATAAAGTCGGCATAGCGTTTAGGCGCGCCTTTGTAGGTGTTCACGGTCAGACGCTCTGCGGCCAAACCGAAATTCACACGGTCATATTCGGTAACCGGAATACCGATACGCAAACCGCCGCCGAAAGTTGTGGTTTTATATTGTTTCGCGCTGGAAGAAGCTTTACGCGGGTCGTAAGACTTGCCGTAAAGGTCGTAGCCCAAGCTTACGCCGTCAGGTGTGAAGTATGGGTCGGTAAACGACAATGAGCCGTTTACTGTGGTTTTACTGCGGGAAGCGCGCAGGGCAACGGATTTACCCGTGCCGAA
This sequence comes from Neisseria sp. P0019.S002, assembly GCF_051957155.1. NCBI lineage: Bacteria > Pseudomonadati > Pseudomonadota > Betaproteobacteria > Neisseriales > Neisseriaceae > Neisseria > Neisseria sp. P0019.S002. The sequence goes on along the minus strand of NZ_JBQCWS010000002.1, from coordinate 123,978 downwards.
CAAGTTGTCTTGAGCCACACCGGCAGACATCACCAAACCGGTATCCTGAACCCAACCTGCGCTCAAGTCGAGCGAGCCGGTAGAACGTTCGGTCAGGCTCATGTTCAGGTCAACTTGGTCGGGCGTATTGGCCACAGGAACCGCATCAAATTGAACGTTGTCGAAGTAGCCCAACAACTCAACGCGCTCTTTAGAACGTTGCAGTTTGGCAGAATCGTAAGGAGCCGATTCCATTTGGCGCAACTCGCGGCGGATGACTTCGTCACGGGTTTTGTTGTTGCCGGTAATGTTGATTTCATTTACATAGATTTTGCGGCCCGGTTGAACGGTCAACACGAAATCAACAGTATGCGTTTCGGCATTTGGAATAGGTTGGACATTGATTTCGCTGAATGCGTAACCTGCCTGACCCATGCGGTTTTGGATGGCTTCGAGCGAATTGGACATTTGCGCACGCTCGTACCATTTGCCCGGCTTCATGGTCAGCAGTTTTTCCAAATCTTCTTTCGGCACTTCCAGCGTATCGCCTTCGATGCGTACATTGCCCCAACGGAAGCGGTCGCCTTCACTGACGGTTACTTTAATGGTCTGCTTGGTTTTGTCTTCGTTGGTTTGGATATCGGTATCCAAAATGCGGAAGTTGAAGTAGCCGTTGTTTTGGTAGTAATTGGTGATTTTTTCCATGTCCTGAGCAAATTTTTGCTCATTGAACTGGTTGCTCTTGGTGATCCAAGTCCACATGCCGCCTTCACTTAGGGACATTTGTTTCATCAGACGGCGGTCGGAATAAACTTCGTTGCCCTCAAATGAAATATCGGTAATCTTGGTAGATTTGCCCTCTTCGATGGCAATATCGATAGACACGCGGTTGCGGGCGAGTTTGGTTACGGTCGGAGTGATTTGGATAGACTGTTTGCCACGGCTCAAATACTCTTCTTTCAAACCGGCAACGGCTTGGTTCAGCGTTGCTTGGTTGAAGTATTGGGATTGCGCCAAACCAAATGCTTCAAGGTTTTTCTTGATGGCATCGTTTTGCAGCATTTTCGCGCCGGTAATATTGAGCGAGCTGATGGTCGGACGCTCAATCACGGTCAGCAGGACTTGATTGTCCATGGTCTCGACGCGTACGTCGTCAAAGAAACCGGTTGCGTAGAGTTTTTTGATGATTTCTTCACTTCGCGCATCATTGAAATTATCACCGACTTTAACGGGCAGGTAGTTGAAGACGGTACTTGGCTCGGTGCGTTGCAGGCCTTCGACGCGGATGTCCTGAATGGTAAAGTCAGCCAATGCCAGCGGAGACAGGCTCAATACCATTAAAGCGGAGGCAATCTGGTTCAGTTTCATAAATTATCCAAACAAACGGTTGATGTCATTAAAGAAAGCCACAGCCATCATCAAAAGCATGGCTGCCAGTCCGAAGCGCAGGCCGACTGCCTGTATGCGCTCGCTCAAAGGCTTTCCGCGTATCCATTCGGCGGTGTAGAAAACCAAATGTCCGCCGTCTAAAACGGGCACGGGCAAAAGGTTCAACACGCCTAAGCTGATGCTGACCAAGGCCAGAAATTCGAGGTAGCTCTGCAATCCGAGTTTGGCGGATTGTCCGGCGACATCGGCAATGGTCAGGGGACCGGAAATATGGTTCAAAGAGGCATTGCCTGTAACCAGTTTTCCGAAAAATTTGAGGGTCGTCCACGAATAGTTGACGGTTTTGTTCCAACCCAATTCAAAGGCTTGGGCAACGGAAGGTGTATAACGGTAGCGGATGGTTTTATCCCACTCTTTATCCGCCTGGGCGGCGAGCCCTGCTCTACCCACCAGCACGCCTGCCGACTGCTCGACGCTGTCCGGCCGGATAGCGGTCGCCAGTATTTTACCATCGCGCTCGTAAGTCAGTTCGATTCGTTTGCCGGGGCTGGCGCGGAAGAGTTCCGTCCATGCCTGCCAGCTTTCGATGGGCTTCCCATCGGCGGTCAGCAGTTTGTCGTTTTCCTTCAAACCTGCTTTTTCGGCAGGACTATTGGCCAAGACTTTGCCGATGCGGTTAGTAATTCTAAAAGGCAAAAGGCCGATGTTGCCTTGGTTTTTCGCAACTTTACCTGCTTCAGGCGTGCCAGCGGCATCAATTATGCGGATGGCTTGGGTATTTGAGGCTGTCTGAACAGCAACTTTTACAGGACCGGCTTCAAGGTTCAACACCATCTCAGTTTGCGCATCGCTCCAGTCTTTTACGGCAATTCCGTTGACCGATACAATCTTATCACCTGCCTGAAAACCTGCTTTGGCGGCAATACTGGCAGGCTCGACCATGCCGACATAGGGGCGCAACTCGGTCACGCCGAAGGAAAAGCTCAAACCGTAAAGCAAAACGGCCAAAATCAAATTGGTCAAAGGGCCGGCGGCGACAATGGCGATGCGCTTGGCCGGATGCTGCTTGTCAAAGGCGTACGGCAAATCTGCCTCCGCCACTTCGCCTTCGCGCGTATCGACCATTTTAACGTAACCGCCCAGCGGAATCGGGGCAAGACACCACTCGGTATCGCCGCGTTTTCGGGTGAAAAAGGGCTTACCGAAGCCGACGGAAAAGCGCACGACTTTAACGCCGCACCAGCGGGCAACAATATAGTGTCCGAACTCGTGCAGGCTGACCAAAATCAGAATGGCGACGATAAAGGCTAAAAAGGTTTGCAAAAAAACCCCCTGAGTGGAATGTGATAATCAACGGATAAGGCCGTCTGAAAACCGATTATAAAGGCAGTTGTTCCATTTTGTCTGCCTAAATGCCAAGCGGTTGACGTTTCAGACGGCCTGTCATTGAAGCTTTATTGTTTGCTGATAAAGGCTTCTGCCTGCCTGCGTGTTTGCGCGTCTTGCGCCAGCAGGCCTTCGATATCGTGACGGCCGTCTGAAAAATCTTGGGCAAGGCAGTGGACCACGACTTTGGCAATATCGGTAAACTTGATGCGTTTATCTAAAAAAGCGGCCACGGCAACTTCGTTGGCAGCGTTCAACACGCAAGGTGCGGCGCCGCCTGCATTCATGGCATGATAAGCAAGTTTCAGACATGGGAAACGGTCAAAGTCAGGCTTTTGGAAGGTCAACGCGGATAATGCTCCAAAATCCAGTTCGCCCACGCCGGAATCGATACGTTCGGGCAGACCCAAACAATAAGCAATCGGCGTACGCATATCGGGATTGCCCAACTGCGCCAATACCGAACCATCGCGATAACGCACCATGCTGTGAATCACGGATTGCGGATGGATGACGACTTCCAGTTTTTCCGGCGGACAGTTAAACAGCCAATGCGCCTCAATCAATTCCAAGCCCTTATTCATCATTGACGCGGAATCGACGGAAATCTTGCGACCCATGCTCCAATTCGGATGCTTGACCGCCTGCTCGGGCGTAATACTGTCAAATGTACTTAAATCGGTGTTAAGGAAGGGTCCGCCCGATGCGGTTAGGATAATCGAATTGATACCGTGCTCATTCAGACGGCCTGTGTAATCCCTTGGCAATACTTGGAAGATGGCGTTGTGTTCGCTGTCAATCGGCAAGACGGTGGCGCCGTTTTGGCGGGCGGTTTCCATAAACAATGCGCCGGAAACCACCAGTGTTTCTTTGTTTGCCAGATAAATGGTTTTGCCTTTTTGAGCGGCAGCCAAAGCCGACGGCAAGCCAGCCGCGCCGACAATGGCACACATCACGCCGCTGACTTCATCGGCAGAGGCGACATCAATCAAGGCTTGAGAACCATATAAAACCTGCGTACTGATGCCTTCTTGTTTGAGTTTCTTTTCCAACTCGGCCGCATGGTCAGCATCGCCGACAACGGCATATTCCGGGCGGAACTGTTTGCATTGTGCCACCAGCTTGTCCACCTGCCTATGCCCTGCCAGTGCGAACACGCGGAATTTTTCGGGATGGCGGGAAACAACGTCTAAAGTGCTTTCGCCTATGCTGCCGGTACTGCCTAATATGGTCAGAACTTGTTGTGTCATGGTGTGTTCTTTGTGTGCTGTGCAAACGGTATTCATTGTGTTTGAAATAAATTTCTTTGCCGTTTCCAATTTTCAGACGGCCTTTTGCCTCCCAGCTGAAAAGGCCGTCTGAAAGAATTACTCAATGCCGTATTCGATGGTAACAACCAGTCGGACTTGCTTGCCGACGGTGCTTTTATCGTAAGAACCGCCGTACTCGTCGTCCTCGCTGCTGCCGGTGTCGGCATAGATGTTGAACGAGCCTTGCGAAGCAGAACGCATGGCACCCACTTTGCCGCCGCCGGTTTTGGCAAATTCGGCCGCGCGTTTCTGCGCATCCTCAGTCGCCTGCGTAATCAAATCGCGTTTGATGGTTTCCAAATTGCCCAACAAATATTGCGGATTGTCGAAGCGGATAAATTCGTTTTGCGCACGGAAATTCAAAATGGCACGCTGGGCGGCTTGGATTTTGTCCAGTTTTTTGGTGTTGACCACAATATTGAGGTCGCCATCGTAGCCGTTGGGCGTACGGGTTACGTTGTCCAGTTCGTCTCGGGTTTCATTGAAAACGCGCGACACTTCAGGCAGGCCCACTTTCATTTCAGCCGCCGTAAAGCCTTGCTCGCCCAAAAATTTAGACAGCTTCTTGCGTCTTGCCGTCAGCAAATCCAAAACTTCCTGATAGCTCTCGCCGTGCGCATTTACGCCCGTATTCCACGTCGCGCTGTCGGATTGGAAGTTTTTCTCCGCCAAACCTTTTACGGTAATCGTCCCCGGTTGGCGCAGATTCTTAAACTGCACGCCCAAAATAAACGCCGCAGCCATCAATCCCAGTGCCAACAATACGCCCAAGATCGATAAAGATGAAATCTGTTTTTGTTCGGACACAATCAGCTCCCTCAACCACGTCAGACAGGCGGTTTAAAACAAATATACAAAGGCGGCATAAATGCTGATAACGGCAATCAGGCTGTCCACACGATCGAATACGCCGCCGTGTCCCGGCAACAGATTGCTGCTGTCTTTAATACCGGCCGCACGTTTGAGCCAGCTTTCCAGCAAATCGCCGCACACGCTGACAACGGTCAGAATCAAGCCGATCAAAATCGTTTTGAACCACCCGGCTTCAAAAGCCAGCCAACCGGCTTTCCATACGATGGTCATGTACACGGCAACGCACAATGCTCCGCCGATCGCACCTTCCCAGCTTTTACCCGGGCTGATGGTCGGCGCAATTTTACGCTTGCCAAACGACTTGCCGCAGAAATACGCGCCAATATCGGCCACCCACACCAAGCCCATAATCGCCAATAAAGACAACGCGTCTTCAGGCTGAGGGCGCAGGTAAACCAGTGCGAACCAAAACGGCATCACCAACAACCAACCGACCGTGTAAGCCTGCCAGCCGCCGTTCAACTTCCATTTCGCTTTCAGCCACCAAGGCATGACAATCAGCCAAAACGCCAATACGACATACCAAACCAAATCAGGCAACTGCCAACCGCCGGCATAGGCAATCACGCCGAACACCAGCGTTGAAGCCAAATAATGATTGATTTTCAGCCTGTCCAAGCCGCTCATGCGGGCATATTCCCACAAAGTCAGCATGGCAATCAGGCTGCAAAACGCTGCCCACAGCCACATAGGCGCATAAAACAGCATACCCAGCATCAGCGGCAAAAGCCACAGTGCCGTTAAAATTCGTTGTTTCAACATAGTTCTCAACCCCGTTGCTGCTCAACCGGCAGCTGTTCGGAAGTCCGCCCGAAGCGGCGCTCCCGTTTTTGGAACGAAACAATCGCTTCGTTCAACGATTTCTCATTAAAATCAGGCCACAGCGTATCCGTAAAATACAGTTCCGCGTACGCCATCTGCCACAGCAGGAAATTACTGATGCGCGTCTCACCGCCGGTGCGGATAAACAAATCCGGCTCGGGTGCATCGCCCAACATCAAATAGCGCGACAACGCCTCTTCCGTAATCTCAGTTACACCCTCGGCAATCAACTGATTTGCCGCCTGCAAAATATCCCAGCGGCCGCCATAATCAGCGGCAATGCTCAAAGTCAAACCGGTATTGTTTGCCGTCAACGCCTCTGCCGCCTCAATCCCCTTCAGAATTTCAGCGTTAAACCGCTCACGGCTGCCGATGACTCTCAAGCGCATATTGTTGTCGTGCAAACGGCGTACCTGCTTTTGCAAAGCCTGCAAAAACAGCCCCATCAGAAAAGAAACCTCTTCCTCGGGGCGTCGCCAGTTTTCAGTCGAAAAAGCAAACACGGTCAAATACTGCACACCCAGTTCAGCACAATGCTTCACCATGTTCTCCAGCGCATCTAAGCCGCGTTTATGCCCCATCACACGGGGAAGAAAACGCTTCTTTGCCCAACGTCCGTTGCCGTCCATAATCACAGCAATATGTCGGGGGATGGCAGAGTGTTCCAAAATCGTCTGCGTACTGCTTTTCATGTCTGCCTTTCAGGGAGCAAACCGTCCAAAGGCCGTCTGAACGGTTTGCACACAGGATTAAATCGCCATCAAATCTTCTTCTTTGGCAGCCAAGAGCTTGTCTGCCTCAGCAATATATTTGTCGGTCAACTTCTGAACCGCTTCCTCGCCACGGCGGGCTTCATCTTCAGAAATCTCTTTGTCTTTCAACAATTTTTTGATATGGTCGTTTGCATCACGGCGCACATTGCGGATAGACACACGGCCCTCTTCCGCCTCGCCGCGTACCACTTTGATCAAATCTTTACGGCGTTCCTCAGTCAACATAGGCATAGGGACACGGATCAAATCGCCGACAGAAGCAGGGTTCAGGCCCAAGTTGGAATCACGGATCGCTTTCTCAACTTTTGAAGCCATATTGCTCTCGAAAGGTTTCACACCAATCGTACGCGCATCCAAAAGCGTTACGTTTGCCACTTGGCTCACAGGCACCATGCTGCCCCAGTATTCCACTTCCACTTGGTCAAGCAGGCCGGTATGCGCACGGCCGGTACGCACTTTAGCCAGATTGTCTTTCAATACTTCCAGAGAACGCTGCATTTTGCCTTCAGCTGTCTTTTGAATATCATTAATCATCTTATACTTTCAATTTCATAGGAATAAAACAGGATTAACCGAGAATAGTACCGTTAAACCGCCCTCACGACAAGGCTTTACGCCCCAACAGCCTTGTTTTCTAACCGATATTTAACATCAAACAAAATAAAGGCCGTCTGAAAATCTTTCAGACGGCCTTTTCCTTATTCAAATTCAAATCCTACTCTCTATTCCGTTCATTCCAAAAGTAACGCCATACAAAGCATGGAAAGGCAAAAATCAGGTAGAGGCAGACAACGGTCGCGTAAAACTCCCAATCTTGGGTATGTACGGCACCGGCGCGTGATTCGAGAATATAGGCGAGAATCGCGGTAAGAAGGAAGCCTGCCAGCAATTCGATCAAGTGATGGCCGATGTGTTTGCGTTTCAGGGCGATGATGCCGAAGAATTTGGTAGTAATAAATGGTGCGTTGGCAAAGATAAGTGCCAACAGCAAAAGAATGTACATGGATGCGGTCATGATGGTCTTTCTGTTTTCAGACGGCCTGCGTGTGATTTTAACATGTTAAATGGGCATTCTTGCCCATCATTATCCGTGGGATATTCAATATCTTGATGATACCTGCTTGATGATTGTTCAAAGGCTTGAGGCCGTCTGAACTTTGGGTATATTTCATCCGAATGCGAATCCTAACAAAAACGGCGACTTTGGAACAGCCGCCGTTGGTTTTGTTTGAAGCTTACAGGGTATTTATCAATGCTTTGGCACACCAGTCGATAACGGTTTGCGGCATGATACCCCACAGGAGCAGCAGGAAGGCATTGACCGTCAGAACAAATTTGGCGGCATAGTTACTGCCGACCGGCTGGTCATGGTCAGGAGCATCGAAGTAGATGACTTTGACCACGCGCAGGTAGTAGAACGCACCAATCAGCGACATGATGACGGCAAATACGGACAACCAAACATGGCCTTGTTTCAAGAGTGCCATAATCACTCCGAATTTGGCGTAAAAACCCATCAGCGGTGGAATACCCGCCATGGAGAACATAGACAGCAACATCAGGAAGGCAAACCATGCATGGCGTTGGTTAAGGCCTGCGAGGTCTTTGATGTTTTCACATTCAATGTCTTTGGTGGACAATACCATCAAAACGCCGAAGCTGACTGCCGCCATCAAAGCATAGGTAATGGCGTAATACAAACCTGCGGTAAAGCCGACTGCGCCTGCCATAAACGCCAACAAGATAAAGCCCATGTGCGATACGGTGGAATAGGCAAGCATACGTTTGATATTGGTTTGCATGATGGCAGCAAGGTTACCGACCACCAAAGAAGCAACGGCAAGAATGGCCAACATCGGCGCCCAGTCTGAATGTATGGTACCCATACCGGTAACAAGGATACGGAACGCAAAGACAACAGCGGCAATTTTCGGAGCTGTACCCACAAAGGCGGTAACAGAGGTCGGCGCGCCATCGTACACATCGGGTACCCACATATGGAATGGAACCGCACCCAATTTAAATGCAATGGCGACCACAATAAACACCATACCCAATTTCAACAACCATTCATTGGCCTGCTCATTGAAAGCAGAAGCCAAGACGGAAGCAAAATCAAGGGAGCCAGTGGCACCGTAAACCATGGAAATACCATAGAGCAGCAGGCCAGAAGCCAATGCACCCAATACGAAGTATTTCAGCGCGGCCTCGGCAGAGCGGCCGGAATCGCGGCGCAGGGCAATCATGGCGTACAGCGACAAAGACAATAATTCCAAACCGATATACGCAGTCAAGAAATGTGCCGAACTGACCATGACGCTCATACCCAACAGGGCAAACAGCGACAGGGTGTAAAACTCGCCTTTAAAGATTTGGCGGTCTTGGTTGTACGGTTTACTGTAAATAAACAGACCGAAAGTCAGCGCATACAGCACCAGTTTTGCCAAACGGGACATACCGTCTGCAATATACATACCGTGAAAGGCATCGACACTGCCCTGCTCCCATACCGCCAATTGGGTTACGGCCACGATGATGACCGTTCCCAAACTCATCAGATGGGTCAGATAGCGGTTTTTATCGCAAATCCACAAGTCTGCCAGCAATACGACACCCAATAGCGCAAGCAGCACGATTTCGGGCATGGCAGGCATTAAATTCAAATCAGACCAGTTCATTTACACACCTCAAATCTTGCTTTGTGCCACATGAGCAATCAAATCGTTTGCCGCTTGATGCACCACTTCGATAAACGCTTGCGGATACAGACCCATGCCCAAAACAGCAACCGCCAAAATCGCCAAAATCGCAAATTCGCGGCAATTGATGTCTTTCATTTCGGTAACGTGCGGATTGTGGATCGCACCAAAAATAACGCGTTTGTACATCCATAGGGTATAAGACGCACCGTAAATCAGAGTCATAGCAGCCAACGCACCTACCCAGAAATTCACTTTAACCGCGCCCATAATCACCATAAACTCGCCCACAAAGCCGGAAGTCGCAGGCAGACCGGCATTGGCCATACCGAACAACATCATAAACGCCGCAAACTTAGGCATTACATTGACCACGCCGCCATAATCGGCAATATTGCGGGTATGCAGGCGGTCGTACATCACGCCAATACACATAAACATGGCGGCGGACACAAAACCGTGGGAAATCATTTGAATGATTGCGCCTTTCAATGCCCAGTCATTCAATTGCCCGTTCACAAACAGGAACATACCCAAAGTAACAAAACCCATATGGCTGATGGAAGAGTACGCCACCAGTTTTTTCATATCGGTTTGCACCAAAGCCACCATACCGATATAAATCACGGCAATCAGGCTCAATACGATGATTACAGGGGCAAAATAGCGTGCCGCATCCGGCATAATCGGCAGGATAAAGCGCAAGAAACCATACGCACCCAGTTTCAGCGTAATTGCCGCCAACACCATCGAACCGCCGGTCGGCGCTTCAACGTGGGCATCCGGCAACCATGTGTGCACAGGGAACATCGGCACTTTTACGGCAAATGACAGGAAGAACGCTACAAACAAAAGCTGTTGTACGCCCAACGGAATCTGTTTGATGTTTTGGAAATCAACAATAGAGAAGCTGCCTGTCTGATAGTACAGGTAAACCATGGCAACCAGCATCAAGAGCGAACCCATCAGCGTATAGAGGAACAGCTTGACCGACGCATAGACGCGGCGCGGGCCGCCCCATACACCGATAATCAGGTACAGCGGAATCAGCATACCCTCGAAGAACACATAAAACAGAATCGCATCCTGCGCGGCAAACGCGCCGTTAATCAAACCCGACATCATCAGGAAAGCGGCCATATACTGCGCCGGACGTTTCTGAATGACTTCCCAACCGGCCAATACCACCAACAGCGTAATAAACGCATTCAAGATGATAAAGAGCACTGAAATACCGTCCACGCCCAATGCGTAGTTGATTTTCAGAAGCGGAATCCACTCGTGGAACTCGGTAAACTGATAGCCGCCGCTCAAACGGTCGAAACCGGTAAACAGGGGCAGCGTTACCAAGAAACCGGCAAGCGCACCCATGAAGGCAAGCACACGCGCCAGCGGCGCACGGCTGTCTTTACCGGTCGCCAAAACCAGCACACCTGCGGCGATGGGTATCCATATTGCCAAGCTGAGTAGGTAGTTGGAAAACATAGTGGTTAACCTGTGGTTAAAATAAAAATGTGTTTATGTGGATATTTCTTCGTTTCAGACGGCCTTAAGGTTTAAGGCCGTCTGAAACCTTATTCTTATCGGAACAATCCCCAGAAGGTCATGCCGAGCAGTACCAATACGCCGAATACCATAGCGGCGGCGTAGGTGTAGATAAAGCCGGTTTGGGCTTTACGCACTTGCGCGGCAATCGCGCCGACCAGTTTGGCAGAGCCGTTGACGATACCGTTGTCGATAATGGCGGTATCGCCGACTTTCCAGAAGAAAGTACCCAATGCGCGCGTACCTTTGGCGAAGACGTTGAAATATAGGGCGTCGAGGTAGTATTTGTTTTCGAACAAAACGTAAATCGGACGGAATGCCTGTGCAATTTTCGCAGGCAGGTGCGGCAGTTTGACGTACAGGAGCCATGCGCTCAAGACACCTGCGATAGCGAGGTAGAGTACAGGCGAATGCAGGCTGTGCGACACCATTGCCAATGCGCCGTGGAACTCTTCCTTCATGATGTGCATGGTTGGATGCGCGTCGGCATTGACGAAAATCACATCTTTGAAGAAATCGCCGTAAAGCATAGGCTCGATGGCAACATAGCCGATGATGACGGACGGAATGGCAAGCAAAATCAAAGGCAGGGTAACAACCAGCGGGCTTTCGTGCGGATTGTCGTTTTTGCCCAAGCCGTGATGCTCTTCGCCATGATGATCATCATGATGCTCATGCAGGCTGCGCCATTTCTCTTCACCGTGGAACACCATAAAGTATTGGCGGAACGCATAGAACGCAGTAACAAAAACGCTGGCGAGGACGGCAAAATAGGCAAAGCTGCTGCCCGGCAGGGTGCTGTATTTCGCCGCTTCGATAATCGAATCTTTGGAATAGAAGCCGGAGAAGAACGGCGTACCGATCAGCGACAAGTTACCGATCAGCATGGTCAGCCAAGTAATCGGCATGTATTTTTTCAGATTGCCCATGTGGCGCATATCTTGGTCGTGGTGCATACCGATAATGGCGCTACCCGCCGCCAAGAACAGTAAGGCTTTAAAGAAGGCGTGGGTCATGACGTGGAACATCGCCACGGAATAGGCGGACGCGCCCAGAGCCACGGTCATATAGCCCAGTTGCGACAGAGTGGAATACGCAACCACGCGTTTGATGTCGTTTTGAATCACGCCCAAGAAGCCCATAAACAGGGCAGTAATCGCGCCGATAACCATAATGACCGACAGCGCGGTGCTGCTCATTTCGTAAATCGGCGACATGCGCGATACCATGAACAGACCCGCCGTAACCATCGTCGCGGCGTGAATCAATGCGGAAATAGGCGTCGGGCCTTCCATCGAATCGGGCAGCCAGACATGCAGCGGGAACTGAGCCGATTTACCCATCGCACCCACAAACAAGAGCAGGCAGGTTACGGTAATCAACGACCATTCCACACCGGGGAAAAGCTGGATGGTCGCATTTTGTACGTTAGGCAGATAGGCGAATACGTCCTGATAGCGCAGGCTGCCGCCGAAATAGGCAAGTACCAAGCCGATACCGAGCAAAAAGCCGAAGTCGCCGACGCGGTTGATCAAAAAGGCTTTCAGGTTGGCAAAAATCGCGCTCGGACGTTTGAAATAGAAACCGATCAAGAGATACGACACCAAGCCCACCGCTTCCCAACCGAAGAAGAGCTGGACAAAGTTGTTGCTCATAATCAGCATCAACATGCTGAATGTAAACAAAGAAATATAGCTGAAGAAGCGTTGGTAGCCGACTTTTTCATCGTGCATATAGCCGATGGTGTAGATATGCACCATCAACGACACGCCCGTTACCACGACCATCATCATCGCCGTCATCGTATCGACCAAGAAGCCGACGGAGAAATCCAAGCCGCCCATTGTCAGCCAGGTATAAACGTTCTCGTCAAACTTGGTACGGCTGCCATTGAGGAATCCCCACAGCACATAAGCCGACAACACTGCAGACACCGCCACGCCGAGTATCGTAACCGTATGCGCACCGGCACGTCCGATTTTATTGCCGAACAAACCCGCAATCAGCGAGCCTGCCAACGGAACAAGGGCAATTATCAAATATAAAGTCATATCGTTCATGATTACCCTTTCAACTCATCCAAATCGGCAACGTTGATTGTTTGTCGGTTGCGGTACACCAGCACCATAATCGCTAAACCGATGGCAGATTCGGCAGCGGCAACGGTCAGTACGAAGAATACGAAAATTTGTCCGGCAGTATCGCCCAAATATTGCGAGAAGGCGATAAAGTTGAAGTTTACCGCCAAGAGCATCAGCTCGATGGACATCAGCAATACCAGCACGTTTTTGCGGTTCATAAAGATACCCATTGCGCTGATACCGAACAGGAGCGCACCCAATACCAGATAATGCGTCAAGGTAATCATGCTTTGCCCTCCCCTTCCGGCTTGAGGCCGTCTGAAACTTCGCTCTCTTCAACAAATTCTTTTTGCGGTTTCACAGCTTCCATTTTTACCAAGCGCATACGGCCTTGGTCGGCACGTACTTTAACTTGGTCTGCAGGATCCATACGTTTCGGATTGAAAGTTTTGCGGTGAACCAATGCAATCGCGGCTACCATACCCAACAGCAACAATACCGCCGCCAACTCAAACGGCAACAAGTAGTCAGTATAAATACGGCTACCCAAATCGCGGATATTGTTGTAATCGGCCGGAATGTCTTTCATCAGACCAAATGCGGCCAGGTCGGTTTTCGGGTTGACCAAAATCAGGATCAGGGCAACCGCCAACAATGTGCCGACCACGCCGGCAACCGGCGCATGACGCCAGAAACCGGCGCGCATGGCTTCGATGTCGATATTCAGCATCATCACGACGAACAGGAACAACACCATCACGGCGCCGACGTAAACCACTACCAGCGTCACACCCAAGAATTCGGCCTGCATCAGCATCCAAATCATCGCGCTCACGCAGAAGGTCAGCACCAAATGCAAAGCGGCGTGCACAGGGTTTTTAGCGGTAACGGTACGAACCGCACCGTACAAAACGATGGCGGCAAGGATATAGAACAGAATTGCGGAAAAAGTCATTCGTCTGCTCCTTAACGATACGGCGCGTCAGCGGCTTTGCGTTTGGCGATTTCGGGTTCGTATTTGTCGCCAATGGCCAAAAGAATCGGCTTGGTCATGTGCAAGTCGCCTTTTTTCTCGCCGTGGTATTCAAAAATATGGGTTTCCACAATCGCATCGGTCGGGCAGGCCTCTTCGCAAAAACCGCAGAAGATGCACTTGGTCAGGTCGATGTCGTAACGCTTGGTGCGGCGGGTGCCGTCTTCGCGTTCTTCCGATTCGATGTTAATCGCCATTGCCGGACAAACTGCCTCACACAATTTACACGCAATACAGCGCTCTTCGCCGTTCGGATAACGGCGTTGCGCGTGCAGGCCGCGGAAACGCACGGATTGCGGCGTTTTCTCTTCGGGGAAATAAATTGTGTCTTTGCGGGCAAAAAAGTTTTTGAGCGTTACGCCCAAGCCTTTTACCAATTCGCCAAGCAGAAAGGTTTTTACTAAGTTAGCCATATTTATGTTCCCTCAAATCAGGGATTTCGTTAGGTATTCAAAATCGCTTTGTTCAGACGGCCTCAAGATGCCGTCTGAAACTTATTTCCACAAGTTCAGCGGTGAAATCATCCACACGCCCAAAATCACGATGTAGGCAAAGCCGATCGGAATCAGTACTTTCCAGCCCAAACGCATGATTTGGTCGTAACGGTAGCGTGGGAAAGTTGCACGGATCCAAAGATACCAGTACAGCACCGCTGCCATTTTCACGAACATCCAGAATGCGGAAGGCGTGCCGATAAAGCCCCAGCTTTGTGGGAACGGAGACAACCAGCCGCCGAGGAACATCAGCGATGTCAGCGCGGCAATCAGAATCATGAAAATGTATTCAGCAAGGAAGAACAGCGCGAATGCGAAGCCGGAATATTCGACGTGGTGACCGGCAACGATTTCAGACTCACCCTCTGCCACGTCAAACGGCGCGCGGTTGGTTTCGGCAACGGCGGAAATCAGATAGACGATGAAGATGGGGAAGAGCGGCAGCCAGTTCCAAGAGAATACCGAGCCGCCGGCAATACCTTTGGCTTGTGCGGCAACGATGTCGGAGAAGTTCATGCTGCCCGATACCATTACGACACACACCAGCGCGGCACTCATGGCAATCTCATAGGAAATGCTTTGTGCGGAAGCACGCATTGCGCCCAAGAACGAATATTTGGAGTTGGAAGCCCAGCCTGCGATGATCACGCCGTAAACCGACAGCGAGGTAATCATCAGGATGTACAAAAGGCCGATATTGATGTTGGTCAGCACCCATTCTTCGTTAAACGGAATCACTGCCCATGCCGCGAAAGACGGGGCGAGCGACATAATCGGGCCGATGTAGAACAGGGCTTTGTTTGACAGCTTCGGACGGGTTACCTCTTTAAACAAGAGTTTGAAAACGTCGGCAAACGGCTGAATCAGACCCCACGGGCCGGTTACGTTCGGGCCGACACGAAGCTGCATAAAGCCGATGACTTTACGTTCGAAATATGTCAGGTAGGCAACGGTCAGAATCAGCGGAATCAGGATAATCACGATTTTGACGATAACGGATACCACCAAACCTACGGTGATACCCAAATCGCCCAGACCGAGCGTTGCGGCAAAGAGGTTTTGGAACCATTCTTGCATGATCAAGCTCCCGCCAGTTCAATAGTGTCCATCAACGCACCCAGCGCGGCATTTTCGGTATGCAGCGGCAGATGCACCACGTTTTCAGGCAGTCCGGCATCGGCTTTGACTACAACCGATACGCTTGCGCCGTTTTGTTTGGCGACAGCGGTTTGTCCGTCTTGCAGGCCCAAGCGTGCCAATGTGTTCGGATTTACACGCGCAGCAGGCACGGCGGCATGGCTGGTTTCTTGCAACGGTGCGGAACGGCGTACGATAGAATCAGTGTGATAAATACCGACGCCGCCGACACGGACGAGGCGGTTTGAGGCCGTCTGAACGCCCTCCACTGTCCATGTGCTGCAGTTATCCAGTTTGGACGGCAGACTTTCCGCATCCAGCGCATCTTTCAGAATCGCAGCGGTATCGTGGTATTCAAAGCCTTTCAGGTCAAACAGGTTGCCCAATACGCGCAACACTTTCCACATCGGACGCGAATCGCCGAAGCCTTGTACCACGCCGTGGAAAGATTGCAGACGGCCTTCCATATTGATGAAGCTGCCCGAGGTTTCGGTAAACGGCGCAATCGGCAACAATACGTCGCACACGTCCAGCAGCGTTTCGCTGACAAACGGTGTAAACGCCATCACGCTTTTCGCCTGTTTCAACGCGGCTACGGCTTTTGCGCCGTCCGCCGTATCGATTTCAGGCTCGACGTTGAGCAGCAAGACTGCCTGTTTCGGTGCGCTTGCCATTTCGGCAACGCTCTCGCCAGAGTTCACACCTAATACGTCCGCACCAACGCTGTTGGCGGCTTGTGGCAAAATGCCCAGCACTGCGCCGGTCGCGTCTGCCAGCTCTTGCGCGGCGGCATAAATGGCGGCGTAATCAGGATGGTTTTGCACTTCCGCGCCCAAAATAACCGCTGCTTTTTCAGCGTTTTTCAGGCTGGCGGTAACGGCATGTTCCGCATTGGCAGACAGTTTTTTCAGACGGCCTGCCCACTCGTCGGGATGTACGGCTTCTTGAGACAGAAGCGGCATAAACAATTCTTCCTTGCTGCTGACCAATACGCTCAAGGCCATACGGTCTTTGGCGGCGCGGCGCAGGCGGGCGGTCAGGAGCGGCTGTTCTTTGCGCAAGTTCGCGCCGACTACCAATACGGCATCGTTGTCAGCCAAAGATTCGATACTTTGTCCCAACCATTGCGCACCTTTAAGGCCGTCTGAAAGACGTTTGTCTTGTTGGCGCAAACGGGTGGCAAAATTTTTAACACCCAAGCCGTCGGCGAGTTTTTTGGCCAGATACAGCTCTTCAACCGTATTCATCGGATTGGCCCAAACGCCGACTTGATTTTGGTTGCCGTCTTTGGCGATACATTCAATCGCGCTGCGGACATATTCCAACGCGGTTTTCCAATCCACATCCATCCACTCGCCGCCCTGTTTGATTTTCGGGTTTTTCAGACGGCTTTCGTGATACAGGCCTTCGTAGGCGAAACGGTCGCGGTCGGACAGCCAACATTCGTTAATCGCTTCGTTTTCCAACGGCAACACGCGGCGGACGGTATGGTCTTTGGTTTGCACAATCAGGTTGCTGCCCAAAGCATCATGGGCGGAAACGGATTTGCGGCGGTTCAGCTCCCAAGTACGCGCGTTGAAGCGGAACGGTTTGCTGGTCAATGCGCCGACAGGGCACAAATCGATGACGTTGCCTGACAATTCGGTTTCCACTGCTTTACCGATAAAAGGCATGATCTCGGAATGTTCGCCGCGGTTGGCCATAGCGATTTCTTGCACGCCGGCGATTTCTTCAGTGAAACGAACGCAACGGGTACAGTGGATACAACGGCTCATTTCCTCGGCGGAAACCAAAGGACCCATGTCCTTGCCGACGACAGAACGTTTTTCTTCGGTATAACGGCTGGTGGTTTTGCCGTAGCCCATCGCCAAATCCTGCAACTGGCATTCGCCGCCTTGGTCGCAGGTCGGACAATCAAGCGGATGGTTGATGAGCAGGAACTCCATCACGCCTTCTTGCGCCTCTCGGGCTTTTGCCGAATGCGTACGCACAATCATGCCGTCTGTAACCGGCGTGGCACAGGCGGGCAGAGGTTTGGGGGCTTTTTCCACGTCCACCAAACACATACGGCAGTTGGCGGCGATGGAAAGTTTTTTGTGGTAACAGAAATGCGGGATATAAGTACCGAGCTTGTGCGCGGCTTCAATCACCGTCGCGCCCTGCTCCACAGATACCTGTTTGCCGTCGATTTCGATTTGTAACATGGTTCGTTCCTAGTTACGGGTATTTAATAAATAATTCTTTTAGAGGCCGTCTGAAAACTTAGCACCACTTATTCGGTTTCATCGGTCCGCCGTGTTCGATGTAATGCACAAACTCATCACGGAAATGCTTGGTAAAGCTGCGGACAGGGAAGACGGCGGCATCGGCAAGGGCGCAGATGGTGCGGCCTGCCATTTGGTTACCGATAGAATCCAGCAGATCCAAGTCTTCCATGCGGCCTTTGCCTTCTACAATGCGGTGGACGATGCGGTAAAGCCAGCCCGTACCTTCGCGGCAGGGGGTACATTGGCCGCAAGACTCGTCGTAGTAGAAGTAGCTCAGGCGTTCAAGGGCTTTCACCATGCACACGTCTTCGTCCATGACGATAATCGCACCGGAACCCAGCATCGAGCCGGCTTTGGAAATCGAGTCATAGTCCATATTGGTCTGCATCATGATATCGGCAGGCAACACGGGCGCGGACGAACCGCCGGGAATAACGGCTTTAAGTTTTTTACCGCCGCGCATACCACCCGCCATTTTCAGAACTTCGGCAAACGGCGTACCCAATGGCACTTCATAGTTGCCCGGACGCTCGACATGACCAGAAATACAGAACAATTTGGTACCGCCTGCATTCGGAATACCTTTATCGGCAAATGCCTGTCCGCCGTCGCGGATAATGAAGGGGACGGAGGAGAACGTTTCGGTATTGTTGATGGTAGTCGGTTTGCCGTACAGGCCGAACGAAGCAGGGAATGGCGGCTTAAAGCGCGGCTGGCCTTTTTTGCCTTCCAACGATTCGAGCAATGCGGTTTCTTCGCCGCAAATATATGCGCCGTAGCCGTGGTGGGCGAAGAGTTCAAATTCAAAATCCGAACCCAGAATATTTTTACCCAAAAAGCCTGCGGCACGCGCCTGCTCCAAAGCGGCCTCAAAACGTTGGTAGCCTTCAAAAATTTCGCCGTGGATATAGTTGTAGCCGGCTTTCGCACCCATCGCGTAACCAGCAATAATCATGCCTTCAATCAGGGCATGAGGATTGAACATGATGATGTCGCGGTCTTTAAATGTACCCGGCTCGCCTTCGTCAGTGTTGCAAACCACATATTTTTCGCCCGGGAAGGAACGGGGCATAAAGCTCCATTTCAAACCGGTCGGGAAGCCCGCACCGCCACGACCGCGCAAACCGGAGGTTTTGACTTCGTCAATCACATCGGTTTGCGAGATGTTTTCGGACAGGATTTTACGCAGGGCGGTATAACCGCCACGTTTGACGTATTCGTCCAATGTCCAGCAATCGGGATTGGCGGTATCCACTTGGTCAAAAATCACGCCTGATTGGTAAATAGCCATTTTTGGTGTGCCTGTTCGTTTTCGTATCGGTTGCAGCCGTTGTTTTCAGACGGCCTTTTATTTCAGTTCGGCAAGTTTCTTGTCAATCGCTTCTTCGGTCATAAAGCTGCACATACTGTGGTTGTTGACCAGCATGACCGGAGCATCGCCACATGCGCCCATGCATTCGCCTTCGACAAGGGTAAATTTGCCGTCAGGGGTGGTTTCGCCGTAGCCGATACCGAGTTTTTTCTTCAGGTATTCGCCGGTAGCCATACCGCCGCGCAGGGCGCAGGGCAGGTTGGTACAAACGGTCAGTTTGTATTTGCCGACAGGCTCAAGGTCGTACATATTGTAGAAGGTAGCGACTTCGTAGGCTTGTGCTGGCGAGATGCCGATATAGTCTGCAACAAAGGCGATGGTCTCGGGAGCAAGCCAGCCTTTTTCGGTCTGGGCAATACGCAATGCGCCCATAATGGCAGAGCGGCGTTGGTCGGCAGGATATTTTGCCAACTCAATATCAATTTGTTTTAAGGATTCTGCGGATAACATTATCGGTCAACCTCCCCGAATACGATGTCCTGCGTACCGATGATGGCAACGACGTCGGCCAGCATGTGGCCTTTTGCCATTTCGTCCATGCCTTGCAGGTGGGCGAAGCCGGGTGCGCGGATTTTCAGGCGGTAGGGTTTGTTTGCGCCGTCTGAAATGATGTAAACGCCGAACTCGCCTTTCGGATGTTCGACAGCGGTATAGGTCTCGCCCTCAGGAACGTGCATACCTTCGGTAAAAAGTTTGAAATGGTGAATCAGGTCTTCCATACCTGTTTTCATTTCGGTACGTTTGGGCGGAGCGAATTTGTGGTTTGTGGTAATGACCGGGCCCGGATTGACACGCAACCACTCGGAACATTGTTTAATGATGCGTACGGATTGACGCATTTCTTCCATACGGCAGAGGTAACGGTCGTAGCAGTCGCCGTTGACGCCGACTGGGATGTCGAAATCCATTTTGTCGTACACTTCGTAAGGCTGTGTCTTACGAACGTCCCATTCCACGCCGGAACCGCGCAACATCACGCCGGTAAAACCTTTTTGCATGGCGCGCTCAGGAGTGACAACGCCGATGCCGACGGTACGCTGTTTCCAAATACGGTTGTCGGTCAGGAGGGTTTCGAGTGTGTCGATGTTTTTCGGGAAACGTTCGCAGAAGGCGTCGATAAAGTCGAGCATGGTGCCTTCGCGGGATTCGTTGAGCTGCTTCAATACTTTGGCGTTGCGGAATTTGCTGCTCTCGTATTTAGGCATGAAGTCGGGCAGGTCGCGGTAAACGCCGCCGGGACGGAAGTAGGCTGCGTGCATACGCGCGCCGGAAACGGCTTCGTACAAGTCCATCAGCTCTTCTCGGTCGCGGAAGGCGTAAAGGATGGCGGTCATCGCGCCGATGTCGAAGGCGTGCGAACCGATGCCCATCAAGTGATTGAGGATGCGCGTTACTTCGGCAAACATCACGCGAATATACTGGGCGCGGATAGGCACATCGATACCGGCAAGTTTTTCTACTGCCAAACAATACGCCTGCTCATTGACCATCATGGAAACGTAGTCCAAGCGGTCCATATAGGGCAAGGCTTGCAGATAGGTTTTGGTTTCAGCCAGTTTTTCAGTACCGCGGTGCAGGAGGCCGATGTGCGGATCGGCACGGACGATGGTTTCGCCCTCCAACTCCAAAATCATACGCAATACGCCGTGCGCCGCAGGGTGTTGCGGGCCGAAGTTGATGGTGTAGTTTCTTAATTTATTGGCCACCGTAGTTCTCCTCACGGACGATACGCGGCGTGATCTCGCGCGGCTCAATGGTAACAGGTTGGTAAATCACGCGTTTTTGCTCTTCGTCGTAACGCATTTCCACATAGCCGGAAATCGGGAAGTCTTTGCGGAACGGATGTCCGACAAAGCCGTAATCGGTCAGAATGCGGCGCAAGTCCGGGTGGTTGTTGAACATGATGCCGTACATATCAAAGGCTTCGCGCTCGTACCAATCCGCGCTGTTGTAAATATCGACTACGGATTCGACCACGGGGAAGTCGTCGTCTGAAACCCAGACGCGTACGCGGATGCGTTGATTGTTTTTAACGGAAAGCAGCTGACTGACGACGGCAAAGCGTTTGCCCTGCCATACTTCGTTTTTGTAAGTGCTGTAATCGACACCGCACAAGTCAACCAGAAGCTCGAAATGCAACTCTTCATGGTCGCGCAATGCGGTCATGACTGAAATATAGTGTTCGGGCAGACACTCGACGGTAATCTCGCCCAAAGCTGAAATGACTTTGCTTGCCTGATCGCCAAGCACGCCGACGACGGTCTCGTATAAGTTTTGAATGCTTGCCATATCGTCCTCTCCTTACTCGTCACGCGCGATGGTGGAAGTGCGCTTGATTTTTTGTTGGAGCTGAATCAGGCCGTAAATCAGGGCTTCCGCAGTCGGCGGACAACCCGGCACATAAACGTCTACCGGCACGACGCGGTCGGCACCGCGCACAACGGAATAAGAATAATGATAATAGCCACCGCCGTTAGCACACGAACCCATAGACAATACCCAGCGCGGCTCGGCAAGCTGGTCGTACACGCGGCGCAGTGCAGGCGCCATTTTGTTGGTGAGCGTACCCGCCACAATCATCAGGTCAGCCTGACGTGGGGACGGACGGAAAATGATGCCGAAACGGTCAAGGTCATAACGCGCCATACCTGCATGCATCATTTCCACGGCGCAACAGGCCAAGCCGAAAGTAACCGGCCACAATGAACCGGTACGCATATAGTTCAACACCGTATCCGCGCTGGTGGTGATGAAACCTTTTTTCAAAACGCCTTCTATTCCCATTCCAGCGCACCTTTTTTCCATTCGTAAATAAAGCCTACCGTCAGAACAACGATAAACACCAGCATAGACCAAAAGCCGTACGCGCCCAAATCTTTGAACACGACTGCCCACGGCAACATGAACGCGACCTCCAAATCAAACAGGATAAAGAGGATGGCGACGAGGTAATAGCGTACGTCGAACTTCATCCTTGCGTTTTCAAAGGCTTCAAAACCGCATTCGTAAGCCGCGTCTTTTTCGGCATAGTGACGTTTCGGGCCTAAAATTGTGCCGAGCAAAATAAACAGCACGCCGGCCGCAAGGCCGACGAGGATGAATACGAGGACGGGAAAATAACTGGCCAACATGGTCGTACCTAACTGGTTGACAGACAAATCTTAAAAATAGATTACCATTTTATCGAATTTCAAAAGCCATTTAAAGGTAAATATCAGCAAATCAGCAAAAAAACCTCAATAAATTCAATAAAGTTATGAGAACAATTCTTATTCTTATTTAATATTTCACAATTTTAATTTCAGTTTAATCATGTATCATTTAATTCGGATTTTCCTCATGTCCGATTTACTTCAAAAATATGGAAACCGCCCTTTTCCAAACCTCAATAAAAACATCAGGCCGTCTGAAAACTGATTCTTTTCAGACGGCCTGCGTACATCACATCCATTTAAATGGAAAAATCAATCGACACCTTTGAGCATGCGGTTCAATACCGGGGCGAGTACCAACAGGATACCGCAGGTTACCGCGCCGATGGTGGCCAGCATCCAGTAGAAATCCAATGGCGACTGAGCATTGTAGTAGTCTTTAAACAACACTCCGCCCAAGGTAAAGCCGATGGACAATGCTAAGAAATTCAACGCAACCATTTGTGTTTTAAACATGCTCGGTGCGATTTTGGTGGAGAACGACAACGAAATCGGCGACAGCATCAACTCACCTATCGTAATTGCCAGCAACACCAGCATAAACACGATAATCGGCATCGGGGTTCCGGATGAAATATACGGAATGAAACACAAATAAGAGACGCCGGTTATCAACATGGCCAGCGCAAATTTCAACGGCGTTTTAGGTTGGCGTTTGCCCATTTTCGTCCACACCGCGGCCATCACGCCGGAAAAGAGAACCACCCACATGGCCTGTATCGAGTCTTTCCATGAAACAGGCACGGTAAAGCCGAAGAAAGTACGGTCAACCGTTTCGTCAAAATAAACCGTTGCAACGGTGTACACCTGAAACCAAACCGCCCAGAACATACAAATGGTCAAAAACAGCGGAATATAGGCCATGATGTAACGTTTATTGGCTGCCTCAACCTGACTACTGCCCAGCAGGCGTGTAAAATAAGCGATAACGGTGATAATGACCACGCCCAAAAGCCAGCGTGAAAAGTTCTCAAGATTGAGCGCACCGGAAGCAATCACGCTGCCCAACACCAAAACCAGCAACACGCCGACAGCCATGGCGGTCTGTACCTTTTCAGGACGCAACGGATTGGGAGCCGGCGTATGCGGCAGGTTTTTACGGCCGCGCGAATACCACAGCAGGCCAAACGCCATACCGACGGCCGCCGCGCCGAAACCGTAATGGAATCCCATTCCGTCTTGCAAAATACCGGTCAACAAAGGGCCTAAGAAACCGCCGATATTGATGGAAATATAGAAAATAGAGAAACCGGCATCGCGCAATTCGCGCAGGTCGTCCCGTTCATACAAAGAGCCGACCATCGAACCGGCAGACGATTTCACGCCGCCGCTGCCCAGCGCGATAAACACCAAGCCCAACAACAATCCCATCAAGCCCGGCACAATCGCCAATAAAATATGGCCGGTCATCACGACGATACCGGCAATAAACAGGGTACGTTCCGCGCCCCAAATGCGGTCGGCCAACCATGCGCCGAGAATGGTGGACAGGTAAACGCTGCCGCCGTATGCGCCAACAATACCGCCGGCCAAAGCCTTATCCATACCCAAACCGCCTTGATTCGCGGCGTAATACAGATAAATCAGCAGGATGCCCTGCATACCGTAGAAGGAAAAACGTTCCCACAGCTCAATATGGAATAGGGTGGATAATTGCAAAGGATGGCCGAAGAAAGTTTTCTCGGCAGAAGACAGCTTTTGACCGGACATTTAATAAGTTCTCCTAATATATCGGACAGGCTCAGGCTTCAGACGGCCTATTGCACCTACCAATCATTTTTATAGAAACTATATATTACCGCCAATCTTTGCATTTGCAAAACATGTTTTAATATTTGCAAAATAATGTTTCTTTCAAACTGAAAAATGCCGTCTGAAACCTTTCAGACGGCCTGTTTATCTCTTACGGTTTACACACCTTGTTTCAGGCTGGCTTCGATGAAGCCGTCCAAATCGCCGTCCAATACGGCTTTGGTGTTGCCGACTTCGTAGCCTGTACGCAGGTCTTTAATGCGTGAAGAGTCCAAGACGTACGAACGGATTTGGCTGCCCCAACCCACATCGGACTTGCCTTCTTCCAACGCCTGTTTCTCTTCGTTGCGTTTGCGCATTTCCAATTCGTACAGTTTGGATTTCAACATTTCCATTGCGGCGGCTTTGTTGGCGTGTTGAGAACGGTCGTTTTGACATTGAACCACAATCCCTGTCGGCTCGTGGGTAATACGCACGGCGGAGTCGGTTTTGTTAATGTGCTGACCGCCTGCACCGGATGCGCGGTAAGTGTCGATACGCAAATCGGCAGGGTTGATTTCAATTTCGATGGAGTCGTCGATTTCGGGATAAACAAACACGGATGAGAACGACGTATGGCGTTTGTTGTTGGAGTCAAACGGCGAGTAGCGCACCAAGCGGTGGACGCCGGTTTCGGTACGCAGCAAGCCGTAGGCGTATTCGCCTTCCACGCGGATGGTGGCGCGGTTGATGCCCGCGATTTCGCCGTCGTCTTCTTCAAGGATTTCGATTTTGAAGCCTTTGCGCTCGGCGTAGCGGCTGTACATGCGGAACAGCATACCTGCCCAGTCTTCGGCTTCGGTACCGCCTGCGCCTGCGGTGATGTCGATAAAGCAGTTGTTCGGGTCGGCAGGCTGGTTGAACATTCGTTTGAATTCGAGGTCGGCCATTTGTTTTTCCAAACCGGCCACATCTTCCTGTACGGCGGCGAAACCTTCTTCGTCGTTTTCTTCGACAGCCATTTCAATCAGCATACGGTTGTCTTCGATACCTGTGGCGATGTTGTCGAGCGTCACCACGATGCCTTCGAGGATTTTGCGCTCTTTGCCGATTTCTTGGGCGCGTTTGGGGTCGTTCCAGAGTTCCGGGTCTTCGGAGAGGCCGACGACTTCTTCAAGGCGGTCTTTTTTGCCTTGATAGTCCATATAGACGCGGATGTCTTCGCTGCGCTTCTCCAAGTCGTTTAGGGTGTTGTTAAGCTGGTTGATTACTTCGGCTTCCATGATTCTTGTGTTCTTTCAAAATTTTAGGGGCGTATTGTAAGGGATTTGCCTGTTTTTTTCCATGACCGGGCCGTCTGAAAATGTGCAGTTTGGATTTTCAGACGGCCTCGGTTTTGAATTTTTCCATCCAAAGCCGCCAGTCGTTGTCTATCGGCGCTTGTACGATAATCCGACTACCGTCTTCTATGCTTTGAAAACTGAGGCTCTGCGCGTGCAACATCAGGCGTTGCGTGCCAACATGTTCGGCAACGGCATGGTTTTGGCGCAAATCGCCGTAGTTGGTGTCGCCGACGATGGGGTGGAAAATGTGTTTCATATGGCGGCGGAGTTGGTGTTTGCGGCCGGTGTGCGGCGTGAGTTCGGCCCACGAATAACGCGAGGTCGGGTAACGCAGGGCGGATTGGAACGGCAACTCGGTTTGTGCCAGACAGCGGTAGGCGGTTTGCGCTTCCTGCAAAGTCGCTTCGGTCTGCGCTTCGGCAATTTTGTCGGGCATATATTTGAGGGCGTAATCAATCAGGCCGTCTGAAGGCAGATGACCGCGAACAATCGCCCAATAGGTTTTTTCGATGGTTTTGTTTTCAAACTGCTGCGTCAATAACCGTGCAGCTTCCGTATCGAGGGCAAACAGCAAGACGCCGGAAGTCGGGCGGTCGAGGCGGTGGACGGGATAGACGTGCTGCCCGATTTGGTCGCGCAGGGTCTGCACGGCAAAACGGGTTTCGTGTTTGTCTAACCAGCTTCGGTGTACCAGCATTCCGGCAGGTTTGTTGATGGCAATGATGCGGCTGTTGCGGTGGATAATATCGAGCATGGCGGAGCAGTTGAATAAAAGCAGATATTGTAACGGGCTTTTGAAAATGTGGCAGGTACACTTGCCGCCGAAACCCAACTTTCAGACGGCCCGCCCCTTTCGGGTTACAATACTGCACATAAAAACACGAAGGAAAAGCCGTGAGCCTGCTCAAAAAACTGCCCAAACCCATGCTGCCCGACGAAACACGCCGCGATATTCAGGCGCGCGAGTCGTATCATGTATTGAAGATTATTTCCGAATTTGTCGAAGCCGGCGAAGAATTGCGCGCCATTCAGCCAGCCGTCAGCATTTACGGCAGCGCGCGCACGCCTGAAAACCATCCCGACTACGAGTTCACATTGCGCTTGGCCCGCAAACTGTCGGATGCCGGATTTTCCGTCATTTCCGGCGGCGGACCGGGCATTATGGAAGCGGCCAACAAAGGCGCGTTTGCAGGCGCAAGTCCGGCGGTGGGGTTGAATATCGTGTTGCCGCACGAGCAAAAAGCCAATCCGTATCAGGATTTGTCGATTAAATTCCAACACTTCTTCCCGCGCAAAGTCATGTTCGTCAAACACGCCGTGGCGTATGTCGTCATGCCCGGCGGTTTCGGCACGCTGGACGAATTGTTTGAAAGCCTGACCTTGGTGCAAACCGGCAAAACGCCCGACCGCCCGATTATCTTAGTGGGCAAAGCATTTTGGGCGGGTCTGTTGGACTGGATACGCGAGCAGTTGCTGGGCAGAAACCTGATTTTGGAAGAGGATTTGAACTTGATCCGCGTCATCGACGACGAGGACGAAATCATCGAAGAAATCTTCGCCCATTACGAAAACCGCTTGGAAGACTTGTCCGAACACCAAAATGCTTGGTCGCTGGGACTGTAAAACTAAGGTTTCAACTGAAAAAGCGGTTATCCCAGCTGCCCTTTGCTTCATTAATAAAGGCCGTCTGAAAATGTTTTCAGACGGCCTTTTATCTTCTTTCAAAGCGTTTAATTGTTTTCCCACTCGACATGCTCACTCAAGAAGCCGCCGCTTTGGTGCGCCCAAAGTTTGGCATACAGACCTTGTTTCTCGAGCAACTCGGTGTGGCTGCCTTCTTCGATGATGCGGCCTTTGTCCAAGACGATGAGGCGGTCCATCGCGGCGATGGTGGAGAGGCGGTGGGCGATGGCAATCACGGTTTTGCCTTCCATCATTTTGTCGAGGCTTTCTTGGATGGCGGCTTCGACTTCGGAGTCGAGCGCGCTGGTAGCTTCGTCAAGCAATAGAATCGGCGCGTCTTTGAGCATGACGCGGGCAATGGCGATACGTTGGCGCTGGCCTCCGGAAAGTTTCACGCCGCGTTCGCCAACGTGCGCATCATAGCCGCGTCGGCCTTTGGCATCGCTTAAGTTAGGAATAAAACCGGCGGCCTCGGCGCGTTCGGCGGCAGAAATCATTTCGGCTTCGGTCGCATCGGGACGGCCGTAGATAATGTTGTCGCGGACGGAGCGGTGCAGCAGGGAGGTATCTTGCGTTACCAAACCGATTTGGGCGCGCAGACTTTCTTGGGTAACGCTGTCCACGTTTTGGCCGTCGATCGAAATCGTGCCGCTTTGCGGTTCGTAAAAACGCAGGAGCAGGTTGACGATGGTGGATTTGCCCGCGCCGCTGCGGCCGATCAAGCCGACTTTTTCGCCGGGTTTGATGTTCAGATTAAAGCCGTTGAGGAGCGGTTTGCCTGCTTCGTAGGAGAAATCGACGTGATCAAACTTGATTTCGCCTCGGGTGACTTTCAGCGGCAGGGCTTGCGGCTTGTCGAGGATGGTGTGTGGTTTGGACAGGGTGGCCATGCCGTCGTTGACGGTACCGATGTTTTCAAACAATCGGGCAGACTCCCACATGATGTATTGCGACAAACCGTTCACACGCAATGCCATGGCCGTGGCCGTAGCTACCGCGCCTACGCCGACTTGGCCGTGATACCAAAGCCAAATACCCAAGGCGGTCGTGCCGACGGTCAGCGAGCTGTTGACGATAAAGCTGCAGGTGTGCAGCAGCGTTGCCAAACGCATTTGGGCATGGACGGTCACCATAAATTCTTCCATCGATTGCTTGGCATAGGCGGCCTCGCGTGCGCCATGGGAGAAAAGTTTGACGGTGGCGATATTGGAGTAGGCGTCGGTAATGCGGCCAGTCATCAGCGAGCGCGCATCGGCCTGACGCGCAGCGGTTTTGCCGAGTTTGGGAATCAGAAAGCGCATAATCATCGCGAATCCAATCATCCAGCAAATAAACGGCACGATAAGCCAAGCATCGAATGAGGACAGAATCACGCCGGAAGTGATGAAGTACACCAGCACATACACAACCATATCGGCGACGGTCATCACGACATCGCGCAACGCCAGCGCGGTCTGCATGACTTTGGCGGACACACGTCCTGCAAATTCGTCCTGATAAAAGCCTAGGCTTTGTCCCAACATCAGGCGGTGGAAATTCCAGCGCAGGCGCATGGGGAACACGCCTTGCAGGGTTTGCAGGCGCACACTGGACGCGAAAAAGGTCCAAACGGCAAAAAATGCCACCATGGCCATCATGCCGATTAATGCATGGCCTTTTTCAGCAAAAAGCGTTTGCGGCGTATAAGTGCCGAGCCAGTCGACCACCTTGCCCATAAATTGGAACATCAAGGCTTCCATGATGCCGACGCCGACCGTAAACACGGCCAACACGGCGATCCATTTGCGCACGCCTTCAATATTGCTCCAAATAAACCGCCACAACCCTTTTTCTGGCGTTTTCGGAGCGGCTTCGGGATAAGGGTCGATGCGGGACTCGAACCATGAGAATATTTTTTTAATCATTGTTTTTGCAAATGTGATAAGACGGTCAGGCCGTCTGAAAAGAGGTGTTCAAATACATTCAAGACTGTATTTTACGGGAAAAATCCGACTGATGACAGCGGATACCGTCAGTCCGACCAAACCAATCTATCGGCTTGACCATCTAAAAATCCCTTTTCCTTTGCCCAAAACAAAGGCCGTCTGAAACTTTTCAGACGGCCTTTGCTGGATTTAGGTTGCCCTTAAAAATCACTCTTTACGTTGACGGCCCAAATCGGCAGCGGCAGTAAACAAAACGTCGGTGGAAGAGTTCAACGCAGTTTCTGCAGAGTCTTGAATCACACCAATGATGAAGCCGACGGCAACCACCTGCATGGCCACATCGTTATCGATACCGAACAGGCTGCACGCCAAAGGAATCAGCAGCAACGAGCCGCCGGCCACACCGGATGCACCGCACGCGCTGACGGTAGCCACCAGGCTCAGCAGCAGGGCAGTGGCGAAGTCAACCGTAATGCCTTGCGTGTGCGCCGCAGCCATCGCCAAAACGGTAATGGTGATTGCCGCACCGGCCATATTGATGGTTGCACCCAATGGAATGGAGATAGAGTAAGTGTCTTCGTGCAGACCCAGTTTTTTCGCCAATGCCATGTTCACAGGGATATTGGCGGCGGAAGAACGGGTAAAGAAGGCATACACGCCACTTTCGCGCAGGCAGGTAAACACCAGCGGGAAAGGATTGCTGCGGATTTGCGTCCACACAATAATCGGGTTGACCACCAACGCAATAAACAGCATACAGCCGAGCAATACGGCCAACAGCTGCATATAGCCGGCAAGCGCTTCAAAACCGGTTTCCGCAATAGTAGAAGACACCAAGCCGAAAATACCCAACGGCGCAAAACGGATAATCCATTTCACAACGGTCGAAACGGTATCAGCCAAATCGGCCGCCACTTGGCGGGTCGTATCCGAACCGTGATGACGCAAAGCCGCGCCCAATACCAAAGCCCAAGCCAAAATGCCGATATAGTTGGCATTGGCTAGCGCGTTAATCGGGTTGGCCACCAAATTCATCAACAGCGTTTTCAATACTTCGACAATGCCGGAAGGCGGCGCAACGGATACATCGCCGGCCGCACGCAGAATCAGCGTGGTCGGGAATGCCATGCTGGCGACAACCGCCACCACAGCCGCTGCGAACGTACCGAAAATATACAAAATCAAAATCGGTTTGATGTGGGCCTGATTGCCTTTTTGGTGTTGCGCAATGGCGGCAGTCACCAAAACGAATACCAAAATCGGCGCGATAGCCTTAAGCGCACCGACAAACAGGCTGCCCAGCAGTCCTGCGCTGATACCAACTTGCGGCGCAACTGCACCTACAAGAATACCTAAAACCAAGCCGATGGCGATTTGCGCCACCAGGCTGACGCGATTAAGCGCGTTCAAAAGCGGATTGCCACTTGCCATATCCGTTCCTTCAATTTAAAGATATGTTAAAAAAGTCTTACATTCTAAAATAAAAAATCATTTGTCGGCGAGGTTTTCATGCACACCTCACAAAAACAGCATCAAAGTTTAGCATTTATGACACAGTTGGCACTTTATGCCAAAAATACGGTCAAAACTGCTCAAACCCTACTTTAAAGTATGCCCATACCGTTGCTTTACTTCTCTATATCTTGCTTTCAGACGGCCTGAAATCTGCGCCATAAGGCCGAATACAAAGGCAACTTCATCAGTCAAAATACAAAACATAAATATTACAATCAGATAGAAACAAACCAAAATCCGCCCTTACGTCACATTTTGCAACATTATCACGCTAAATTTCCGTTTATAACCATAGCCTGAAACCTTGCAGAAATAATGTTAAAATCCCCATACTGAAGAATTGTCGCTGTCGAACACACATCATGACCAAACTGACCTACCCTGTTTTATTTGCATCATTGG
The DNA here is from genome assembly GCF_051957155.1 of Neisseria sp. P0019.S002. Classification (NCBI taxonomy): domain Bacteria; kingdom Pseudomonadati; phylum Pseudomonadota; class Betaproteobacteria; order Neisseriales; family Neisseriaceae; genus Neisseria; species Neisseria sp. P0019.S002. The sequence continues at coordinate 93,007 of NZ_JBQCWS010000002.1, read as the reverse complement.
CGCTCGCCTACGGACACGCGTTGGCAGTAGATACTTCCGTTCCCAAAGCGGAAGACTACGAAGCTGTTCCCGAATCCAAAATGCCCAAGCAGCCCAAAGACGACCAGACAGGCAAACTCAAGCCCAAATTTCCCGTCAAAATCGACACCCAAGACAGCGAAGTCAAAGAAATGCTTGAAGAATACCTGCCGCTGATTACCCAGCAGCAGGACGAAGAGCTGGACAAAGAGCAGGTCGGCTTCCTCGCCGAAGAGGCTCCCGACAACGTCAAAACGATGCTCCGGACCAAAGGCTACTTCAACAGCAACGTCAATATTCAAGACCACGGCGAAAGCTATACCGTCAACGTCACCCCCGGCCCGCGCACCAAAGTCGACAACGTCAGCGTGGCCATCCTTGGCGACGTATTGAATGATGACAACTTGGCCGAGTACTACCAAAATGCGATGGAAAACTGGCAACAGCCCGTTGGCGAAAACTTCGACCAAGATGGCTGGAGTGCGAGTAAAACCTCCGTCCTCAGCGCGGTAACACGCAAAAAATACCCTTTGGCGAAACTCACTACCACCCAAGCCACCATCAATCCCAATACCCAAAAAGCCGATTTGAACGTCATCGTAGAGAGCAACCGCCCCATTTACTTTGGCGAGTTCCAAATCACCGGCACGCGCCGCTACCCTGAAAACGTGGTTTCCGGCATGGCGCGCTTCCACCCCGGTTCGCCTTACGACTTGGACAAAATCCTCGACCTGCAACAGGCGCTCGAGCAAAATGGCCACTATTCCGGCGCGTCCGTACAAGCCGACTTCGACCAACTGCAAGGCGACCGCGTTCCCGTCAAAATCAACGTGACCGAAGTCAAACGCCACAAACTGGAAACCGGTATCCGCTACGACTCCGAATACGGAATCGGCGGCCGCATCGCCTACGACTATTACAACCTCTTTAACAAAGGTTACATTGGTTCCATCGTTTGGGACATGGACAAATACGAAACCACGCTGGCCGCCGGTATCAGCCAACCGCGTAACAACCGCGGCAACTACTGGACCAGCAACGTTTCCTACAACCGCTCGACCACGCAAAACCTTGAAAAACGCGCCCTGTCCAGCGGTATTTGGTATGTCCGCGACCGCAACAATATCGATGCCCGCTTCGGCCTCGAATTTATTACCGAAGACCGCAAAGTCCCCGACACCAGCTACGATTTGGGCCGAAGCCATGCCACCATGCTGACCGCCTCATGGAAACGGCAAAGCATCGAAACCGAGCTGCACCCTCAAAACGGCTATTACCTCGACGGCAAAATCGGTACAACTTTGGGCAAACTCCTCTCCTCCACTCAAATAGCACGCGCCACGGCACGGGCAGGCTATTTCTTCACGCCTGAAAACAAAAAAATCGGTACATTCATCGTACGCGGACAGGCAGGCTACGTTTATGCCCGCGAAGGCGAAGAAGTGCCGTCCAGCCTGATGTTCCGTACCGGCGGCGCAACTTCCGTACGCGGTTACGAACTCGACAGCATCGGCTTGGCCGGCCCCAACGGCTCCGTCCTGCCACAACGCGCCTTGGTGGTCGGCAGCCTCGAATATCAATTCCCGGTCACCAAAAGCTTCTCAGGCGCCATCTTCCACGATGTCGGCGATGCGGCAAGCAACTTCAAACACATGACCTTAAAACACGGTACCGGCTTGGGTGTGCGCTGGTTCAGCCCGGTTGCGCCGTTCTCCTTCGACATTGCCTACAGCCACCACGACAAAAAAATCCGCTGGCACATCAGCTTGGGCACAAGGTTTTAACAAACATACACCATCCATTCTTTCAGACGGCCTCAGCCATTCCAGGCCGTCTGAAAAACAGACAAACAGAAAAATATCATGACCGATACTGCAAACACTTCCACGCCGTCTGAACAACAGCCCGCCCCGCCAAAGCGCAAAAAACGCCTGTTGCGCGGCTTTGTCCTGTCCGCCTTGGGCGTATTGACCGTTTCCGCCGGCGCAATCGGCTGGCTGGTCGGTACGGAATCGGGTTTGCGTTTCGGTTTGTACAAAATCCCGTCATGGTTCGGTGTCAAAATCTCCTCGGATACGCTGAAAGGTACGCTGATTGAAGGTTTTGGAGGCGACAAATGGTTGATTGAAACAGAGGGTGCGGACATCAAAATCAGCAGCTTCCGCTTTGATTGGAAACCGTCCGAGCTGACCCGTCCGTCCTTGCACATTACCGAAGTCGTGGCCGGCGACATCGCCATCGTGACCAAACGCACGCCGCCTAAAGAAGAAGAGCCTTCAAAAGGCCTGCCCGACAGCATAGACCTGCCCGTTACCGCCTATCTCGACCGTTTGGAAACCGGCAAAATCAGCGTGGGCAAGCGTTTTGACAAGCAGACCGTCTATCTCGACCATCTGCACGCAGCCTATCATTACGACAAAAAAGAACACCGCCTCCACATCAAAACCGCCGACACGCCCTGGAGCAGCTCGACAGGCGCGGTGGTGCTCGGTTTGAACAAACCCTACGTCCTCAATACCGCCATCTACACCAAAGGCCAGCTTGAGGGCGAAACCATACACGGCACGGTGCGCCTGTGGGGCAGCCTGCAAGACGTATCCACCGACCTGCTGCTCGACGGCGACAACGTTCATTTGTCGGCCAAGTCCACCATTCACCCATTCGCCGACAGCCTCAACGAAACCGTCGGCGAAATCCTGGTTAAAGGTTCCAACATCAATCCGCAGGCCTTCCTGCCCACCCTGCCCAAAGCACGTCTGAATTTCGACGCCACCACCATTCCGTCCTTTACAGACGGCGTTGCGCTGGAAGGCTCGATAGACTTGGAAAACGACCAAGCCGGTTTTGCCGATGAAAACTATATCCCCGTCAAACGCATCCTCGGCGAATTCATTGTCGATGATAAAGGCACGGTCAAAATCGAAGACATCGGCGTCGGCCTACTCAAAGACGGCAGCATCGACGTATCCGGCACTATCGATACCGCCCAAGACCAGCTCAAACTCGCACTGGGCATCAACAATACCGGCGCAGACGACTTTGTCCGTCAAAATATCGCAGGCCGTCTGAACGGCAGTATCGACGTCAAAGGCGAAACCTCCTCCCCTGTCGTCAACTGGAATCTCGACAGCGGATTCGCACGCACAGACGGCATGCTGTTTTTCCAAACCGACAAACAGCTCGGCCAGCGCACACTCAAGCTCGACAAAGTCCGCCTGGTTCCGCAAAACGGCGGCGAACTCAACGCCAAAGGCTCGCTTGAACTCTTCAAAGACCGCAAACTGCAGCTGGACATCGTCAGCAAAGCCTTCAACCCTGCGCGCATCGATCCGCAGCTTCCGCAAGGCAGCGTCAACGGCAACATCAACTTAACCGGCATACTGGCGCAAGAAAAATTCGCCGGCAAAATGCAGTTTGCACCGAGTACGCTCAACGGCGTTCCGCTCAGCGGCAAAGCCGACGTCGCCTATGAAAACAAACACCTCTCTCGCGCCCTGACCGACCTGACCCTCGGCAGCAACATCGTCAAAACCAACGGCAGCTTCGGCAAAAAAGGCGACCGCCTCAACCTCAATATTACCGCCCCCGATTTGTCGCGTTTCGGCTTCGGCTTGGGCGGCCTGCTCAACGCGCGCGGCTACATCTCCGGCAGCTTTTCAGACGGCCTCAAAACCCTTGAAGCCGATTTGAACGGCGAAGCGCGCAACTTCAAAGTCGCCGATACCGTCAATATCCGCACCCTCGACTTCAAACTTAAAGGTTCGCCCGACACCAACCGTCCGTTGAGTGCCGATATTAAAGGCGAACACATCGCCGTCTCCGGCGGCGCGGCCATGATTGACAACGTCAACCTGCTCATCAGCGGCACAGGTTCGCACCACCACATCCGCGGCAACAGCAGCATGGCGGTGGACAACAAACGCTACAAGCTCGACCTCGACGCCACCGGCGGCCTCAACAAAGACCAAACCCAATGGAAAGGCACGGTTGACACGCTCGACATCAACGGCGCGTTCAACCTCAAACTGCAAAACCGCCTCAACCTCGAAGCCGGCAGCGAACGCGTTTCCCTCAGCAGCGCACGCTGGGCGGCCATGGGCGGCAGCCTCAACCTGCAAAATTTCGTTTGGGACAAAAAAGCCGGCATTACCAGTAAAGGCAGCGCGCAAAATCTGCACATTACCGAGTTGCACAACTTCTACACCCCGCCCATCGAACACAACCTCGTCTTGGGCGGCGACTGGGATTTGGCTTACAGTCAAAACGCGCGCGGCTTCCTCAACATCAGCCGTCAAAGCGGCGACATCATCCTGCCGAGCAAAGATCCGAAAAACAAACAGCCTTTGGGACTTTCCGCACTCGCCCTGCGCACCCGTTTCCAAAACGGCCGCATCGACAGCACGCTGGAAGGCAACACCCGCTTCGGCAAAGTTGACGGCACGCTCGGCATCGCCCAACAGTTCGGCAACAACATCAACAACGCCCCCGTCAGCGGCAAAGTCAATATCAACGTTCCCGATTTGGGCTCGCTCAAATCCTTTATGCCGGCCACAGCCCAAGGCATTGCAGGCCGTCTGAACGCGACCGCCACCATCGGCGGCCGACTCGGTTCACCTACCGTCAACAGCAACCTCGACCTCCAAACCAATTACGGCCGAGCCGACGGTACCGTCAACATCGGTCAGGGTACCAGCTTCGACACCGCCCCCCTGAGCGGCAAACTCAACCTGAACGTTGCCAACCTCGAAGTCTTCCGCAACTTCCTGCCCGTCGGCCAAACCCTCAAAGGCCGTCTGAACGCCGCCGTCAACTTGGCAGGCCGTCTGAACGATCCGCAACTGAGCGGCCTGATTAACGGCGACAACCTCTATTACCGCCATCAAACCCAAGGCCTGATTCTCGACAACGGCGTATTGCGTTCGCGCCTGCAGGGTCAAAAATGGGTGATCGACAGCCTCAAATTCCACCGTGGCGGCACGATTGAGCTCAAAGGTGCGGTCAACCTTGCCAACGCCAACCCCGATGTCGACGTGGACATCGTCTTCGACAAATACCGCACCCTCTCGCGTCCAAACCGCCAACTGCAGCTCTCCGGCGCGGCCAAAGTCCTCTACAATCCGGAAAAAGGCGTATCGCTCAACGGCACGCTCAACACCGACTACGGCAGGTTCGGTTCACAAAAATCCTCCATGCCGACCCTCGATGACGACGTGGTCGTACTGGGCGAAACCAAAAAAGAAGCAACGGCCACCACGCCGATTAATATGAACCTTGTCTTGAACATCAACGACAATGTCCGTTTTGTCGGCTACGGCGCAGACGTTACCATCGGCGGCAAACTGGCCATCACATCACGTCCGGGCGAAGCCGTCCAAGGCGTCGGTACCGTGCGCGTTGTCAAAGGCCGCTACAAAGCCTACGGCCAAGACCTCGACATCACCAAAGGCTCGGTTTCCTTTGTCGGCCCGCTGACCAATCCAAACCTCAACATCCGTGCCGAACGCCGTCTCTCCCCGGTCGGTGCAGGTGTCGAAGTCCTCGGCAGCCTCAACAATCCGCGCGTAACCTTGGTTGCCAAAGAAGCCATGAGTGAAAAAGACAAACTCTCCTGGCTCATCCTCAACCGTGCCAGCAGCGGCAGCGACGGCGACAACGCCACGCTCTCTGCGGCCGCCAGCGCGCTGCTTGCCGGCCAAGTCAACGACCGCATCGGCCTTGTCGATGATTTGGGCTTTACCAGCAAACGCAGCCGCAACGCCCAAACCGGCGAGCTCAATCCTGCCGAACAAGTCCTGACCGTCGGCAAACAGCTCACCAACAACCTCTACGCAGGTTACGAATACGGCATTTCCAGCGCCGAACAATCCGTCAAACTCGTGTACCAACTGACCCGCGCCATCCAAGCCGTTGCCCGCATCGGCACACGCTCCTCCGGTGGCGAGTTGAAATATACCATCCGCTTTGACAACTGGTTCGGCAAAGACGAACCCGAGCCGGAAGAACAACACTAAAAGCCGTGAAAAAGGCCGTCTGAAATTCATCTTTCAGACGGCCTTTATCTTGTTCTACCGTATTAGAATCTTCAGCCATGCCTCAAAAAACAAAGGTCAACGGCGCAAGTTTAAAAATAAATGCAGCTAAAAAAGTGAACGGCAAACCATGGCTTATTCCAAGTTAGCAATAAATAAAGCAGATACAAAAAGGCCGTCTGAAACTGACAGGGGCAGGTTTCAGACGGCCTTTTTTGAATCATCGAAATATCTTGTGCATGGCGTTGCTGATTAATTCGAGCTGTTTCTTATATTCGCGGCAACGGGGGCAGAGCGACAGGTGGACGGCAAGGGCAATGCGGTTAAAAAGACTGAGACGTACTTGGTCTTGCTGTTTGGAAATCAGATCGGTTATTTTGCGGCATTTTTTCATGGCATTTTCCTGTCAGGCATGGGAGAACCATTTGATTTGCAGGCACTGGCGCAAGGTTTCGCGCGCGCGGTGCATGATGGTGTGGTAGTTGGCATGGCTGATGCCGCATTGTTCGCGGATTTCATCGCTTGAAAAACCGAGAATTTCTTTCATGGTAAACACGCGGGCGGTGTTTTCCGGCAGATGGTAGAGGCAGGTCTGCAAAACTTGGTAGAACTCTTTATTGTTCAAACTGGCTTCGGGCGAGTCCCAACCCTGAGGTTGTCCTTCGTCTGTCCAATGCCCGTCGGCGGCAAAATGTCCTTCAAAGGCTTCATCCAAAGCTTCTTCGTCGCGCGTGACGAAAACTTGGCGTTGCCGCCCGATTTGGCGCAGGCAGTCGGTAATTTTGTTTTTTAAGATTGCAAACAGCCAGCTGCTCACTTGGGCGCCGCCTTTGAAACTCTCGGCTGCGCGGTAGGCAGAAAGCATGGTTTCCTGTACGAGGTCTTCCGCCAAATCGGGGCGGTCGGGCAGTTGGATATGAGCAAAGCGCAGCAGCAGTTTACGGGATTCGGCAAGCTCGGCATCGGTCAGTTCGGGTAGGGCCATAATGTATCAGTATGAAATGAATGATCAATATGCTTCTGATTTTACGCTGATACGGCAAGAGCATGCGATTGAATCTATAAACGATTTCAGTAGTATTTTTGTTTTACTGAAACCGACTGCGTCCGTTTCAAACGGCCTTGATTTATGCCGCAACCAAAATGCCCTGTTCCAGCCAATCCGTCCATTTCTGCCTTAATGCGTCCTGCCAAGCGTTTTCAGACGGCATGAACTCTGCCAGCATGGTTTGCAGGCCGTTTAGGGAAGTGGGCGTTTCTGCCAGTGTTTCCAACAATAAAGCGTCGAAATCGTCGAGCGTTTGATACATCACGTCGTCTTCCTTATCGCGCCACACCAAAACAGCAGTTTCCACCTCCTGCAATTCGTCGGTCACGTCATACTGATAACGGCGCACAAAGGCGGCGGGAGAAAGGGTGTAAGCCAAATCGTCTGAATCGGCAGGTGAGGCTTCGCTGTCGGTTTGAGCGGTTTCGGCGAGCAGCTGAGTGTGTTCAAAGTCCATCAATGCCAAAAGGTCGTCTGAAAGCGGCAGACTTTGGCAATATCGGAGGAACTCGCCGGGGATTTCTTGAAAATAGGGCGTTTGGGCACGTGCGTCGCGGACGAAACCCTCTTTCAGACGGCCCCATTCTTCGCTGTCAAAGTATTGCAGCGTTTCGGTATAACAGCGGTCGATAAAGCTGTAAATATTGTTGCGTATCAGGCGGATATAGACATTCAGGCGCTCTTGCGGCAATCCGTCGGCGGCTTCGCCTTCGCGTATGGCTTGGGCAAAGCGGTGTTGGTATTGGGCGGAGGTTTCAGGCTGCACGGCGGTATTCCTTTCCGGCACGCGTTTGATAGTCGGCGATTTTGGCAACTTCAGCTTCGAGGTCGGCAAAAGGCGGAAAATTGAAATCGCGTTCCAACAGAGTAGGCGGAATCGTCGGCAGCTTGGCATAGGCCAGTTCGAGCAAATCCCAAACGGTCGGCAAAACCGCCGCGCCGTGGGTATCAATTAAAAGCTCAGGGGTTTCGACATCGTGTCCGGCGATGTGGATGTAACACACGCGCCCTGCATCCACATTTTCTAAAAAGGCTTCAGGCGACAACAGTCCGTGATTGACGGCGTTGACGTAAATATTGTTCACGTCCAAATGAATGCCGCAGTCGGCTTCACGGGCAACGGCGTTAAGGAACTCGACTTCGTTCATTTCGGCAAGCGGAGAATGCAGGTAGTAGGACGTGTTTTCTACGGCAATGCGGCAGCCCAACCGATCCTGCACTTCGCGGATACGGCGCGCGGTATGTTGCACCATTTCTTCAGTGAAAGGCAGTGGCAACAAATCGTAAAGATGACCACCATCATGGCAGTAGCTCAAATGATCGGAGAAAAACGTGCAGTCATAACGGCGCATCATTTCTTTGATTCCGTCTATCAAAGCGGTATCCAGCGGGGCTTGTCCGCCCAGCGACATGGATAATCCGTGTAACGCCAACGGCAGCCGTTCCGCCACGCGGTCAAACTGTTTGCGCGCCCTGCCGCCCATTTTCAGCCAATTTTCGGGGGCGGCTTCGATAAAGCGTATCGGGCTGTCGTCTGAAAGCGAGAGGAAGTCTTCCGCCAAGTCGCGGCGGTAGCCCAAGCCTGCATGTTGAATCATGGTGATGTCCTGTTATGGTGCCGTATGAACGACAAAGTCGCATTTTCGTTTATAAAATGCGACTTTGTTAAAGGTATGTTGCAGGATTATTTAGAACCGCATTTACCTTCGCCGCATTTGCCTTCTACTACTTTGGCAGCTTTGGCTTTAGATGCTTTGCCTTTTTTGGCGTGTGCTTTTTTCATGGCTGCGCCGCAAGTACCTTCACCGGCTTTGGCAGCCGCGCCGCAAGTACCTTCAGCAGCTTTAACAGTTTTCTCAACGGCCACGTCGCTGGCGGCTTTATCAGCGGCAACAACACCAGCAGCCAAAGACAGGGACAGTGCACCGGCCAAAGCAGCAGCTACATTTTTTTTCATTTCAACTTCCTTTTTAAAATATGGGTTTTAAAACAAATCAAGGGATAATATCGGGCATTTAAAGTCGGCCCGCGACCATTAATCCTTAAAGATAATCCTTAAAGAAAATGCTTGATGCGGCAACAGCGTTTCTTCAGCAGTGCATCCAAAGACAGACGGCCTGCGCCCTGTAACAGGACAGGAAATAAAACCACCAAATAAATCAGTGCCATTTTATAACCGTTGTCGCACACATTGTACCCCAAGCCGGCATGTACCGCAGACCATGCGACAGCCGTTACGACCATCAATCCCAGCGCGGACAGCCGCGTTGCCAAGCCGACGATGAGCAGCGCAGGCAAAACCAGTTCCGCCCACATGGCCAAATTCCAGTTAACCGTATCCGGCAACAAATTGAATGGAAAGGGAAATTGACTGTTGATATCTGCAAACCAGTTTTCCCCGTTCCATTTTTCCAGGCCGGACTCAAGAAATTCATACGCGGCAAAAAGCCTGAGCGTCAACAAGCCGAAAGCGGCCTGCCAAGAGGAGTTGGATGAGGTGTTCATTTATTTTCCTAATCGATGTGTGTCAAATGGGATGGGACGAAAAATCCATCGGCACCATCCCATCTTTCATGCCTGTTTAGACGTGACAGCCTCAAAAAACTGACACATTCAATACAAATATTTTCTTATTTATTGTTTTATAAAGATTAAAAATTCAAAAAGGCCGTCTGAAATACGATGCTTGATTGGGTTTCAGACGGCCTTTGATGATAATCGCGGTCAATTAATCCGCTTGTTTACACAATTCAACAATTTCCGTGCCGTATTTGTCGGTTTTATCCTCATTCATGCCGTGGATTTCCGCCAGCTCCGCCAAATCCTGCGGCCGTCGGGCGGCAATCGCGCGCAAGGTGACTTTGCTACATATCTGATAGGCTTCGAGGCCTTCATGGCGGGCAGTATCTATGTTCCACTGAAGCAGACGGCGCATCAATCGGCGTTTGCGTTTATCCTCTTCGCTCAGGCCGTCTGAAAACGGGCGGCAGATGTTTAAAATGCCCTCTCCGTATTGCTCGATACGTTTTTCGCCGAGTTTATACACGCCCAAAAGGTCGATGGGTTCGGCAGGCGTATTGGTCAGCAAGTCGTCCATGCTTTCGTTGGAGAACACCGTTCCCAGCGTCACTTGATCGGCACTTGCCTGCTGCTCGCGCCAAGTTTCCAAAGCCCGTTTTAAGGCCTGTTCGCGCTCGCCCAAGCTGTGGATAACTTGTGCGCTGTCTGTGGAAACCGTACCGGCTTCAGCTGTTTCGCAAACGTCGAGTATCTCCAAACCGAATTTATTGATTTTCGCCTCGCCCAAGCCGTAGATTTGGTGTAAATCTTCCAAACTTCGGGGCATTTTTTCGACAATATCGCGCAGGGTTTTGTCGCCGCAAACCACATAGGCCGGCACTTCCTCTGCCCGGGCGCGTTGTTGCCGCCATTGGCGCAATGCCTGCCACAAACGCTCTTCGCGCTCGGTACGCAACCAATCGTCTTTTGGCTTTTGGGTGGCCGTTTTTTCGCGGCGCAGGGGGCGCAGCATGACTTCGGTTTCACCCTTGAGGACTTGTTTGGCCGCTTCGGTCAGCTGCAGGGCTTGATGCTGCTCGACATTGACGGTGAGATAGCCCAAGCTGATGCACTGGCGGATGACGCTGCGCCATTCCTTGTCGGTCTGTTCGCTGCCGATGCCGAATGTGGATAACTTGTCATGGCCGTTGCGCTGTATCCAATCGTCGCTTTTACCGCGCAAAAGGTTGGTGATGTAACCGGCGGCAAAACGTTGTCCGGCGCGGTACACGCAGCTGAGTAATTTTTGCACCAACACCGTGCCGTCAAACCGCACGGGCGGATGCAGGCAGTTGTCGCAATGGCCGCAGGGTTCGGATTCTTCGCCGAAATGTTTGAGCAGCAGTACGCGGCGGCAAGCGGCGGTTTCGCAGACGGAAAGCATGGCATCGAGTTTTTGCATTTCGATTTGCTTTTGCACCTCGTCGCTGTTGCCCTCGGCAATCCGTTCACGCAGCAACACCCAATCGTTCAAGCCGTAACACAGCCAGCTCACGGCAGGCAGCCCGTCCCGGCCGGCGCGCCCCGATTCTTGATAGAAATGTTCGACACTCTGGGGCATATCGAGATGGGCGACAAAGCGCACGTCGGGTTTGTCTATGCCCATGCCGAACGCCACGGTCGCCACTACGATAATATTGTCTTCATGCGTAAAGCGGCGTTGGTTTTCCTCGCGCACGTCCATGCTCAAACCGGCATGATACGGAATCGCCTCCAAGCCATTTTCACACAAAAACTGCGCCACATCCTCGACTTTTTTGCGGCTCAAACAATACACAATGCCGCTTTGCCCATGCATCTGCTTACGGATAAAATCCAGCAATTGTTTTTTGCCATTATTTTTTTCGATAACCTGATAATAAATATTCGGGCGGTCAAAGCTGGAGATAAATTCGGGCGCATTGTCCAAATGCAGATAATGCTTGATGTCGGCGCGCGTGGCCGCATCGGCGGTAGCGGTCAGGGCGATGCGCGGGATGTTCGGATAGCGTTCGGCAAGCATGCCGAGCTGTTGATATTCGGGGCGGAAATCGTGTCCCCATTGACTGACGCAATGCGCCTCATCAATGGCAAACAGGCTGACGGTTTGTTGGTCGAGAAAACGCAAAAAGCGGTCGGTAACCAAGCGTTCCGGCGCGACATAAAGCAGTTTCAGACGGCCTTGGGCAAGCTTGTCGGCAATATCGCGCGCCTCATCTGCCGATGTGCTGCTGTTGACTGCCGCCGCTTCAATCCCGGCCACATGCAGACTGGCCACTTGGTCGTTCATCAGCGCAATCAGCGGCGATACGACAACCGCCACGCCTTCGCGCATCAGCGCCGGAATTTGGTAACACAAAGACTTGCCCCCGCCCGTCGGCATCAGCACCATCAAACTCTCGCCGCCGGCCAAAGCATTGACGATAGCCTCCTGCTTGCCACGAAATTCGGGATAACCGAATACTTCGTGCAAAATCTGTTTGGCGGTCGGCTGAGGCATAATGGTTCCGTAGAATAGGGGAAAGCGTTATTTTAACGGTTTTGCACCCGCGTATGTGCGGAACATTTTGCCGCCGTTTTTTCAGACGGCCTTTCAGGTTAACCTTCCGAAAGAATGTTTTGTTTTTTTAAATAACAAGAGTAAGAGGCCTGTAATTTCATGACCAGCCTCTTTTTAATTTTAATAATTTAAATATTCATTAATTTCTTGTTTTTCAATTTCTTTACCGCGTTGGCAAACTGGGCATAGGACGTAATATTTTTTTCCATAAGGAATAAGAGGAATCCAATAGAGGGAAAATTTTCGACCCGTCTCAATAATGTCCCAAGGAGCGGTTTGTTGACAGTTTCCGCATTGGATAACAGACTGAGTATGTCCTAGTTCTTTTTGATAGCCTTTATAGCCCCAGATAATCATATGTATTACATTCCTTTCTTATTTAAACTGAAAATTATTTATTGAAGTCGTAATCTTTGATAACTTCGATCTTTTCAATTTTAATCTCGTTTTTGGGTTTGGTGTTTTCACCAGTTTTGCTCTCGGCAATCTTGCCCACAATATCCATGCCATTTATGACTTGACCAAAGACAGTATAATCACCATCTAAAGCAGAATTTTCGCCTTTCTTGTAGGCTTCAATAATCTGAGCAGGATATTTATTTTTAGATAAAAATAAAATCTTTAGGCTTTTTTAACGAACTCAGATTTCAAGTTCATCGCGCTGCCATCGATTTTGCAACCGATATTGTGGTCACCCTCTTGTAAGCGGATGCCTTTGACTTTGGTGCCTTGCTTGATGACCATAGAGCTGCCTTTGACTTTCAAATCTTTAATTAAGACAACCGTATCGCCATCTTGCAAGACCGCGCCGTTGGCATCTTTGACTTCCAAGGCATCATCGCCGGCAGCCGCAGCATCGGCCTCATTCCACTCATGGGCGCACTCAGGGCAAACGTATTGGGCACCGTCTTCGTACGTGTATTCGGAGTGGCATTTCGGGCAGGGAGGTAGGGACATGAGGTTTCCTTATAAATATGATAAAAGAAGCGTAAAACGCAAATAATACAATGTCTAAATTATTGATTCGCCTTGCTGCCGCCTACGCCGTAAACGGCATTCCACGCCGCATCCAACATCTGGCCGGCTTGTTGCAGCTTGGCATTTTGCTGCTCTTTCTGAGCCAAGGCCGTCTGAATTTCGCCTTTCAAACGGTCAATATCGGATTGCGCAGCCTGTAAACGACGCTGCGCGCTTTCCAAATCACTTTGCAGGGAAATGATTTTGCTATCGTTGCTGTTTTGCTCATGCAAAGCAGCGCGGTAAACCGATTGGACGGACAGCAAACGGTCTTCCGCCTCACCGGCATACGCGGCGGCGGCGGATAACATCATCAGGGCAAGTAAGGTTTTTTTCATGGGTTTTCCTTTAAAGTTGTTTGATTTGTAAAGTAAAGCGCAAAGCCGATTTTTCCGCCGCCAATTTTACATAATATGCTTGTTGGTCTTTGTTCTTAATGGCTTATTTTATCCAATCCGGACATTCAGGCTGCCGATAAAAGTTAATTCAATCAACTGTTGTGACAGGCAGGCGGCTATTATTTTCTCATATTCTCCGCCTTATTCCATTATTTTCTGGTTTTATTATAAAAGGCCGTCTGAAAAATTTTTAGACGGCCTTTTTGAGTTTCACAATGATGGCTCTGCCTCTCGTCAAAAAGCTTTCCTGTATTTTTAAATTACAGTCATATTTAAATATGTAAATATGATTTATTTATTGTAAAATTTACCCTTTAGTCATGCCGGAGCATATGGTGTTGCGGCTGTCTGCATCTTTTTTAATTCTTCTTCCATGAGAACTCTATGATGAAAAGCAACCGTCTCGCCTATGCCGTTTTGGCAGCCCTACTATCTATCCAAACCCTGCCGGCTTCTGCAGCCAACGCTGATACCGCTTCTGCCGTCGAGGCATCCGGGCAAGAAGTGCAACAAGCCTCAGATTCTATCGCGAACTACGTTGACGACCAGATCATCCAAGGCCCGGCAACCGTTGATTTGGGCAATCAGGCCAAACTGAAACTGCCTGCAAAAATGGTCTTTGTGAAAAAAAATCGCGCCAACGCCATGATGAGGGAAGCAGGTAATGCCACAGATCCCAACCGCTACGGCCTGATTCTCCCCGAATCGGAGAACGAGGACAGCGACACTAATTGGATAGTAGACCTGACCTTTACCGATTCCGGCTACATCAAAGACGATGATGCCAAAGAATGGGATGTTGAGGCCATGCTCGAGCAACTGAAAGAAGGGACCGAGGAACAAAATAAAGAGCGTGCCTCCCGCAACCTGCCGGAATTGGAAACACGCGGCTGGGTAGAAAAACCGCAATATGATGCAAAGACCCATCGTCTGATTTGGTCGATTGACGTTCTGAATAAAAACGAACCCGATCCCAATCCTGCCATCAACTACAATACTTTCCAGCTGGGACGCGAAGGCTATATTGAATTGACTATGATCACCGATTTGAAAAGCATAGATCAATACAAACCTATTGTGCAAGAATTGTTGGGTAATATCGAATTCAATGAAGGCAAGCGCTACAGCGATTTCAATGCTGCAACCGACAAAGTGGCCGAATACGGACTGGCTGCCTTGGTTGGCGGTATCGCTGCAAAAAAACTGGGATTATTAGCTTTGGCCGGCGCATTACTGGCTAAATTCGGCAAACTGATTATTTTCGGTGCTGTTGCAGCAGGCGCATTGTTTAAAGGCCTATGGCGCAAAAAAGATAAAAATAAACCGAACGAAGAAGAATAAATAAATCCTGTTCAAAATAAAAAGGCCGTCTGAAACATTTCAGACGGCCTTTTATCATTCATGCCTTACGAACGGATCCGTTTCAACACTTCTTCTTTGCCGATTAATGCCAATACGGCATCGACGCTTGGGGTTTTCGCCGTACCGCAGACAGCGAGGCGCAGGGGCATACCGAGTTTGCCCATTTTAATGCCTTCTTCGTCGCAGAAAGGTTTGAAGAGATCGTGGATGGCTTCGGCGGTCCAGTCTTCCAAACCTTCGAGGCGTTCGGCAAAGCGCAGCATACGGGCGGCGGCTTCGTCGTCCCAGTGTTTCTGCACGTCAGCTTCGGCAGGGGTTTGTTTGACGTAGAAGTAGAGGCACTCGTCAGCGAGGGTGTTCAGGTCTTGGGCGCGGTCTTTGACCAATGCCAACACGTCTTTCAAAGCAGGCTTGCTTGTTTCATGGATATCGCGCAGGGCGAGGCGCGGTTTCACCATTTCAGCCAGTTTGTCGTTAGGCGTGATTTTGATGTGTTCGCCGTTAATCCAGTAGAGTTTCTTCAAGTCCATGCGGCTTGGAGATGGGGAAACGTCTTTCAAATCAAACCATTCGATGAATTGTTCCATTGTGAAGAATTCGTCGTCGCCGTGCGCCCAGCCCAAGCGTGCCAAATAGTTGAGCATGGCTTCGGGCAGGATGCCCATTGCGCCGAAATCGGTAATGGCAACGGTATCGCCGCTGCGTTTGGAGATTTTTTTGCCTTGCTCGTTAAGAATCATGGGCAAGTGGCCGTATTCGGGTAGGGTGGCGCCAATGGCTTTTAAGATGTTGATTTGTTTCGGGGTATTGTTCACATGGTCGTCGCCGCGGATAACGTGGGTAACGCCCATGTCGTAGTCATCCACGACAACGCAGAAGTTGTAGGTCGGTGTGCCGTCGGCGCGGGCAATAATCAGGTCGTCGAGCGCTTCGTTGGGAATAGAGATTTCGCCTTTGACCAAGTCCGTCCATTTGGTTACGCCGTCCAAAGGCGTTTTGAAACGGACAACGGGTTGCACGTCGGCAGGGATTTCGGGCAGGGTTTTGCCTTCTTCCGGACGCCAGCGGCGATCGTAAGTCGCCGTGCCTTCTTTTTCGGCTTTCTCGCGCATGGCTTCCAGCTCTTCTTTGCTGCAATAGCAGTAGTAGGCATGGCCTTTTTCTAAAAGTTCGGCAATGACTTCTTTATAGCGGTCGAAACGGCGGGTTTGGTAAACGACGTTGTCGGCGTTGTCGTAATCAAGGCCGACCCATTTCATGCCGTCGAGGATGATGTTGACGGATTCGGCAGTAGAGCGCGCCAAGTCGGTGTCTTCAATACGCAATAAGAATTCGCCTTTATGATGGCGGGCAAACGCCCATGAGAACAGCGCGGTGCGTACGCCGCCGATGTGCAGGTAGCCGGTTGGGCTGGGGGCGAAACGGGTTTTGACGGTCATGATGGCTCCAAAATCTTTTAAAACGGTTATTTTACTTTTTCGGCGTGGTTTAAACAACGAACAAAAGGCCGTCTGAAAATAATGTCGGCGCAGAAGGACCGTTTGGGAACTTTTCTCCCGAAAACAAGACAAATGATAATTATTTCTTTGAAAGTATCCGCTCATGAACAAACGCGCTTTATTTACCGCCCTCGCCCTCCTGCCCCTTTTTGCCCAAGCCGAAATCAAAACTATCAAAGACGTATTGGGACGCGAAGTCAAAGTCGATGTCCCTGTCAAACGCGCGGTTTTGGCGTTTTACTATCCCGACTATATCGCGGTAACGGGCGCGGACAAATTTAAAAACGTCATCGGCATTTCGCGTGAGTTTTGGGAGAAATTCAATCCCGGCAGCTGGGCTATGTTCAAACAGAAGCTGCCTACGCTGCAAAACATTGCGGACATCGGCAACATCAACACCGGCACGTTTTCACTGGAGAAAACGCTCGCGCTCAAGCCGGACGTATTGATTCTGGCCGACTGGCAGTATAAGGCCATCGCCACCCACCTGCCGCGCATTAAAGCGGCAGGCATACCCGTCGTCGTGGTCGATTTCAACGCCGAAACCGTCGCGCGGCACACGCGCAGTGCGGAAATTTTCGGTGAACTCAACGGTACGCAGGCGCGCGCCCAAAAAATTGCCGCCGAATACGCCCGAGGCATTGCCGACATCCAAAAACGCGTCGCGCGCGCCAAGCAGTCCAAACCGAAAATCTATATCGAGTTCGGCGACAAAGGCCCGTCCGAATACAGCTACACCTTCGGCAAAGATATGTGGGGCGCGATTGCCGACACAGCAGGCGGCAACAATATCGCCGCGCCTTACGTTAAAAACTGGGGACCGGTAAACCCTGAAAAATTCCTGACGGCCAAACCCGACGTCATCGTCATTTCGGGGACGGAAAACGGCCATAAAGACAAGCCTGACATTATGGCGATGGGCATAGGCATCAGCCAGGCCGATGCGCAACGCCGCCTGGCCGGATTTGTCAAACGCAAAGGCTGGGCAGACATTCCTGCCGTCAAAAACAAACGCGTTTACGGCATCTACCACACCGCCTCCCGCTCGCTCGCCGATTTGGCCAGCGCGCAATTTATCGCCAAAACCCTGTATCCGCAGCAGTTTGCCGACATAGACCCAAACAAGACCTATCTGGACTTCTACCGCAAATACCTGCCCGTCGTGCCGGACGGTACGTTTTACATCCAATTGAAATAGCGGCTGCAAAAATCATAGGCTCAGGCCGTCTGAATATGTATGCTATACTAATAAGGCTTTATTATGTATAATTATTATTCTTTTTATTTAATGTATTGGACAAGATATGACTGAACAAAACCAAATCGGCCATCAACAGGCTCCAATTGTAAGCGTCAAAGAATGGTTGATAACAAACTTGATTATGATGATTCCGCTGGTCAATATAGTTATGATGCTTGTATGGGCATTCGGTTCAAACACCAATCCGAATAAAGCTAATTATTTCAAGGCTGCCTTGATTCTGTTTGCCATCGTAATGGTAATTTATCTGGTACTGGCTGTAGTCTTATTTGGCAGTGTAGCTGCAAATCAATATCAATAAGTAAGAATACATTTAGGCCGTCTGAAACCTAAAAGGCTTCAGACGGCCTTTTACATGGATTACCGAAGGCTCAACCACCTATCCAATTCCAAACCGCATCGCTCCATTTGCCGATACGGTAGAGAAACAAAGAATAGCTCTCCTGCATCAGAAACTTGGCTTTCTTGTTGCGCTCGTCAAAGCGCGTGGTCGGGGTGGCGGAGAACTGCGCGTCCGACAAGCCCAAATCGGCGGCCATTTCTTCGGCGCGCGCCAAATGATACGGGTCGCTGACAACGATAATGCTGCCGACTCCGTTGGCGTGCATGATGGGGACGATATTGCGCAGGTTTTCGTAAGTGTTGCGCGATGTGTTTTCAAACAGGATATTGTGCGCCGGTATGCCCTGCTTGAGCGCGTATCGGCGCCCCACTTCGGCTTCGGTCATGAATCCTTTTTTGGGCGTGCCGCCGGTGAAAATGATTTTGCCGACCCGATGGCTTTGGTAGAGCGTGATGGCGTGGTTGATGCGCTCACGGAATACCGGCGACGGGCGTTTGTCCCACGCCGCCGCACCCAACACCACCGCCGCATCGGCATGAGCGTCCTTCGGCAAGGTGTGCGAACCTGTCCGGTAAATCTGCCATGTGCCGCTCAAAAAAATACCGCACACCAGCAAAACGCTCAAAGCAAGGCCGCGAAACAGGTAGTATCGCAAGCCATTGCGGCTTTTAAGCAGGGAAATCATCTTCAGACGGCCTTATCCAACCCTATCAGCCGAGTAGGGCGGCAATGTTTTCCAACGGACGGCCGATGGCTGCGCGCGTAGGCGTTACCAAAACGGGACGCTCGAGCAGGGCGGGGTGTTCGGCGATTGCCTGAAGCAGGGCAGCATTGTCCAAATCGGGATTGTCCAAACCCAATTCTTTGTACAAATCGTCTTTCGTGCGCATCATGCCGCGCACCGATTCGATGCCGAGTTTGGCAAACATATCCTGCAAAGTCGCCAAATCGGGCGCGGTATCCAGATATTTGACCACGTCGGCGGCAACGCCTTTTTCTTCGAGCAAAGCCAGCGCGGCACGCGATTTGCTGCAACGCGGATTGTGATAAAGTGTGAATTCAGACGGCATGAAATTCTCCGTATTATTGCAAAATCATTCAATGATGGCGGTTATTATCGTCTGCAACTGATTTTTACTCAAACTTTTTACCTGATCTCTTGATATGAATCGGTAGGCATACCCACCAAACCGTTTTACAATAAACCCAATTTCGATTGGCAACCTCAAGGATACAACCATGAAAGCCTTAACCGCCCTTCTCTTGTCCGCCGCCGTTTTTACCGCTGCGCCAGCCTTTGCCGCCGACGAAACGGCAGGTTGGCAGGACAACAAACCGCAAAGCCTGGAATCGCTCAAAGCCCCCGTGCGCGTGGTCAACCTTTGGGCAACCTGGTGCGGCCCCTGCCGTAAAGAAATGCCTGCCATGTCCGCATGGTACAAAGCGCAGAAAAAAGGCAGCGTCGATATGGTCGGCATCGCACTGGATACGACCGACAATATCGGCAAATTCCTAAAACAAACGCCGGTCAGCTATCCGATTTGGCGTTACACCGGCGCCAACAGCCGCAACTTCATGAAAGCCCACGGCAACAACGTCGGCGTATTGCCTTTCACTGTCGTCGAAGCGCCGAAATGCGGCTACAAACAAACCATCACCGGCGAAGTCAACGAAAAAAGCCTGACCGCCGCCGTGAATTTGGCCAAAACCAAATGTAAATAAAACAGCGGATAGGGTACTTAACCTGCGCTGATACCAAGGCCGTCTGAAACCCAATCGTTCAGACGGCCTTTATTTCAAACCATATTGCTTTGTGTTGCAAACCGGCAGTGTATCCACAGGCAGAACCGGGGTTTCACTATCAAAAAGCAGCCGAAATATTTATAATCTGTGAATATCCCCATTTTTTCAGACGGCATGTTGCCCTATCGATGATACCGGCCGTCTGAAACCCTATTTTCAGGAAAACCCATGATCCGTTTCGAACAAGTTTCCAAAACCTATCCCGGCGGTTTCGAAGCCCTGAAAAATGTCAGTTTCCAGATTAACAAAGGTGAGATGATTTTTATTGCCGGCCATTCGGGTTCGGGCAAATCCACCATTTTGAAGCTGATTTCAGGCATTACCAAGCCCACCAAAGGCAAGGTTTGGTTCAACAATCAAGACCTCGGCACCTTGAGCGACAATCAGATCGGCTTTATGCGCCAACATATCGGCATTGTCTTCCAAGACCACAAAATCCTCTACGACCGCAATGTCTTGCAAAACGTTATCCTGCCTTTGCGGATTGGCGGCTACCAGCCGCGCAAAGCGGAAGAGCGTGCGCGTATTGCGATTGAGAAAGTCGGCTTGAAAGGCCGCGAAAACGATATGCCCATCACTTTGTCCGGCGGCGAACAACAACGTTTGTGCATCGCGCGCGCAGTGGTTCACCAACCCAGCCTGCTGATTGCCGACGAGCCATCCGCCAGTCTCGACCGCGCCTACGCGCTGGATATTATGGAATTGTTTAAAACCTTCCATGAAGCAGGCACGACCGTGATTGTTGCGGCGCACGATGAAACGCTGATGGCGGATTACGGCCACCGCGTCTTGCGCCTGCAGAAAGGACGCCTCGCATGAGTATGATTCACTACATCTCGTTACACGTCGAATCGGCGCGCGCCGCACTCAAAGAACTTCTGCGCCAACCCATCGGCACGTTGCTGACCCTGTTCATGCTTGCCGTTGCCATGACCTTGCCGCTGTTTATGTATTTGGGTATCCAAAGCGGACAAAGCGTGTTGGGCAAACTTAACGAATCGCCACAGATTACGGTTTATATGGACACCGATGCGGCAAGTTCTGATGCCGATACGGTGAAAAACCTGCTCCAACGCGACAGCCGTATCGATAAAGTCCGCTTTATCAGCAAGCAGGAAGGTTTGGAAGAATTGCAGACCAATCTCGACCAAAACCTCGTTTCCATGCTCGATGGCAACCCGTTGCCCGACGTCTTTATCGTTACGCCCGACCCTGCCACTTCGCCGAATCAGATGCAGGCCATCTATAAAGACATTACCAAGCTGCCGCGCGTCGAATCGGCAACCATGGATACGGAATGGGTACAAACCCTTTATCGTATTAACGAATTTATCCGCAAGATTTTGTGGTTCCTCTCGCTGACATTGGGCATGGCCTTTGTCTTAGTGGCACACAACACCATCCGCCTGCAAATCCTCAGCCGTAAGGAAGAGCTGGAAATCACCAAGCTTTTGGGTGCGCCCGCTTCCTTCATCCGCCGTCCTTTCCTTTATCAGGCAATGTGGCAGAGTATTTTCTCCGCCGCCGTCAGCCTGGGCTTGTCGGCTTGGCTTTTGGCCGAAGTACGGCCGCTGGTGGACGCGATTTTCAAACCCTACGGTCTGAACATCGGCTGGCGTTTCTTCACATTTAGCGAAATGTCGCTGGTATTCGGCTTCGTCATCGCGCTGGGCGTATTCGGCGCATGGCTGGCCACCACGCAACACCTTTTAGGCTTCAAAGCCAAAAAATAAGCCTTGGCAAACAGGCCGTCTGAACCATTCAGACGGCCTGAAATCTTATCCTTTCGCAACGTAAACAAACCTTGTGAAAATTTAATACTGCCAAATCTAACAGCAAGGGCATAATCCCTTATAATTGATGGTTTATTACCCATCTCATTTCATTTGTGCGGCATAAACCGTGCAGACAAATAACGAAAGACATCCTGTGGACAAACTCAAAATCTCTGCCAACGGCCCCCTCAACGGCGAAATCACCGTATCCGGCGCGAAAAACGCCGCCCTGCCGCTGATGTGTGCTGGTCTGCTGACTTCCGGCACTTTACGCCTGAAAAACGTACCCATGCTCGCCGACGTCAAAACCACTCAAAAACTGCTGCAAGGCATGGGCGCACGTGTTTTGACCGACAACATTTCCGAATTTGAAATCAACGGCGGCACAGTCAACAACACCTGCGCACCTTATGAGCTGGTGAAAACCATGCGCGCATCCATCTTGGTTTTGGGCCCGACCCTCGCCCGCTTCGGCGAAGCCCAAGTCAGCCTGCCCGGCGGCTGCGCCATCGGTTCGCGCCCGGTTGACCAACACCTCAAAGGTCTCGAAACCATGGGGGCGGAAATCACCATCGAACACGGTTACGTCAAAGCCAAAGGCCGTCTGAAAGGCACGCGCGTCACCATGGACGTCGTGACCGTAGGCGGTACCGAAAACCTGCTGATGGCGGCCACGCTTGCCGAAGGCACCACCATCCTCGAAAACTGCGCCATCGAGCCCGAAGTCGTCGATTTGGCCGAATGCCTCGTCAAAATGGGTGCAAAAATCAGCGGCATCGGTACAGCAACCATGACCATCGAAGGCGTAAAAGAACTGCACGGCTGCGAACACAGCGTCGTTCCCGACCGTATTGAAGCCGGTACCTTCCTCTGCGCCGTCGCCATGACCGGCGGCAAAGTCGTCCTGCGCAATGCCGCCCCAAAAACCATGGAAGTCGTGCTAAACAAACTGACCGAAGCAGGCGCCATCATCGAAGCAGGCGACAACTGGATTTCCATCGACATGCAACAACGCCCCAAAGCCGTGGACATCCGCACCGTCGTCCACCCAGGCTTCCCAACCGACATGCAGGCGCAGTTTATGGCCATGAACGCCATTGCCGAAGGCAGCAGCCGCGTGGTGGAAACCATTTTTGAAAACCGCTTCATGCACGTTCCCGAACTCAACCGCATGGGCGCAGACATCACCACCGAAGGCAACACCGCCTACATCAAAGGCGTGGAAAAACTCTCCGGCGCCGTCGTGATGGCAACCGACCTGCGCGCCTCCGCCAGCCTCGTCATGGCCGGTTTGGTCGCAGAAGGCGAAACCATCGTTGAACGCATCTACCACCTCGACCGCGGCTATGAATACATCGAGAAAAAACTCGGCGGCGTAGGCGCAAAAATCGAACGCGTACGCGGTTAATCCCATACGCAGCCGATAAATAAAAGGCCGTCTGAAACACCGGCAATCGGGTTTCAGACGGCCTTTGCGTATTGTTTTGCGGTATAATTCCCAACATCTTTATCCATTGTTTTTAAAAGCACAAACCATGACACGCAAAATCCTTGTCACTTCCGCGCTGCCCTATGCCAACGGCAGCATCCACCTCGGCCACATGGTCGAACACATCCAAACCGACGTTTGGGTGCGCTTTCAAAAACTGCGCGGCCACGAATGCTACTACTGCTGCGCCGACGACACCCACGGCACGCCCGTGATGCTTGCCGCGCAAAAACAAGGCATCGCGCCCGAAGACATGATTGCCAAAGTGCGCGAAGAGCACCTCGCCGACTTCACCGGTTTTTTCATCGGCTACGACAATTATTACAGCACCCATTCCCCTGAAAACAAACAGTTTTCCCAAGACATTTACCGCGCGCTGAAAGCCAACGGCAAGATTGAGAGCCGCGTCATCGAGCAGCTTTTCGACCCTGAAAAACAAATGTTCCTGCCCGACCGCTTCGTCAAAGGCGAATGCCCGAAATGCCACGCCCAAGACCAATACGGCGACAACTGCGAAGTCTGCGGCACGACCTATTCCCCGACCGAACTGATCAACCCGTATTCTGCCGTTTCCGGTGCCAAACCCGAATTGCGCGAATCCGAACACTTCTTCTTCAAACTCGGCGAATGCTCCGACTTCCTCAAAGCCTGGACTTCCGGCAACAATCCGCACGACGGCAAGCCCCATCTGCAACCCGAAGCCCTCAACAAAATGAAAGAATGGCTGGGCGAAGGCGAAGAAACCACCCTGTCCGACTGGGACATCTCCCGCGACGCGCCGTATTTCGGTTTCGAAATCCCCGACGCGCCGGGCAAATATTTCTACGTTTGGCTGGATGCGCCCGTCGGCTACATGGCGTCGTTTAAAAACCTGTGCGACCGCATCGGCGCCGATTTTGACGAATACTTCAAAGCCGACAGCCAAACCGAGATGTACCACTTCATCGGCAAAGACATCCTCTATTTCCACGCCCTGTTCTGGCCCGCCATGCTGCATTTCTCCGGTCACCGCGCCCCGACCGGCGTGTACGCACACGGCTTTTTGACTGTGGACGGACAAAAAATGTCCAAATCGCGCGGCACATTCATCACCGCCAAATCCTATCTGGAACAAGGCCTGAACCCCGAGTGGATGCGCTACTACATCGCCGCCAAACTCAATAGCAAAATCGAAGATATCGATTTGAACCTGCAAGACTTTATCAGCCGCGTCAACAGCGACCTCGTCGGCAAATACGTCAACATCGCCGCCCGCGCGTCAGGTTTCATCGCCAAACGCTTTGAAGGTCGTCTGAAAGACGTTTCAGGCAGCGCATTGCTGGCAAAACTGACTGCGCAAAGCAAAGCCATTGCCGAATGCTACGAAAGCCGAGAATACGCCAAAGCCCTGCGCGACATCATGGCCTTGGCAGACATTGTCAATGAATACGTTGATGCCAACAAACCTTGGGAACTGGCCAAACAAGAAGGCCAAGACGAACGCCTGCACGAAGTATGCAGCGAACTCATCAACGCCTTTACCATGTTGACCGCCTACCTCGCCCCCGTATTGCCGAAAGTGGCCGAAAACGCCGCCAAATTCCTGAATTTGAAAGCCATCACTTGGGCAAACACACGCGAAACTTTGGGCGTACACACCATCAACAAATACGAACACCTCATGCAACGAGTGGAGCAAAAACAAGTGGACGACTTAATCGAAGCCAACAAACAAAGCATTCAGACGACCCCTGCGCCTGCCGCCGAAGAAGGTAAATACGAAAAAGTCGCCGAACAAGCGAGCTTCGACGACTTCATGAAAATCGACATGCGCGTCGCCAAAGTATTGAACTGCAAAGCCGTCGAAGGCAGCACCAAACTCCTGAAATTCGACCTCGATTTCGGTTTTGAAAAACGCATCATCTTCTCCGGCATCGCCGCGTCTTATCCCAATCCCACTGAGTTGAACGGCCGCATGGTCATCGCCGTCGCCAACTTCGCCCCGCGCAAAATGGCAAAATTCGGCGTATCCGAAGGCATGATCCTCTCCGCCGCCACAGCAGAAGGCAAACTGAAGCTCCTCGATGTCGACGCAGGCGCACAGCCCGGGGATAAAGTGGGCTAAGTATCAAATCTTAAGGAGAAACCATGTTAAACCTTTCCGCACCTGTACTTAAAGAAATTGAGTTGCTTCATGATGCAGGCTTATCGGTTGGCGCTATTGTTGCAGTGTTGCGTCTGAAGTTTCCGGTAGAGCTCCATGATCGGGAGGACAAAAAAATTGAAGAAGCCGTGCTTCTCATGATCAATCCGCCACGAAAAGCACCGTCTCTTTCCCGCTAAGGTAGCGATACCGGTTGAAAGGTAAATTTGGTTATGCTTCAACAAAAGGCCGTCTGAAATTTTCAGACGGCCTTTTTATTTATCCAAACGCTTATTTGCTTAAAACTTTATCTCAACAATTCATCGGTAACGCGTTGCAGAAACTCGATACGCTCGGGTTTGGCTTCGCCTGATTCGGCAGCAGCTTTGACGGCGCAGCCGGGTTCGGCGCGGTGGGTGCAGTTATGGAAACGGCACTGGCCGATGAGGTGGTGCAGGTCGGGAAAGTATTGCAATAAATCGGCAGCTTGGAGATGGTGCAAGCCGAATTCTTGCAGGCCGGGGGAATCGATGAGTCGGGTTTCTGCGTTTAAATCGTACAGTTGGGCGTGGGTGGTGGTGTGTTTGCCGGAGTCGAGCGCGGTGGAAATGTCGCCGGTTCGGGCGGCTTGGTTGCCGAGTAGGGCGTTGGTCAGGGTGGACTTGCCCATGCCGCTTTGTCCGAGCAGGATGTTGGTTTGCCCTTCTAAAATGGGACGCAGGATGTCGGCGTTTTCCAATGCGTTAGTTTCGACCACCGAATAGCCGAGGGTTTCGTAGAATTTGAGTTTCTCGCGCCATTGGGCGGTTTCGGGGAGGTCGGCTTTGTTGAGGACGATAACGGCGTCGATGCCGGCCGCTTCGGCTGCGAGGAGGGCGCGTTGCAACAGGGCTTCGCTGGGTGAGGGGCTTGCGGCGGTTACGATGAGGAGTTGGGTAACGTTGGCGGCAATCAGTTTGGTTTTCCACGCGTCTTGGCGGTAGAGCAGGCTTTCGCGCGGGAGGTAGTCTTCAATCACGACTTGTTCGCCGTTGATGGGGCTGATGCGGACTTGGTCGCCACAGGCGAAATCAACGCGTTTTTTGCGGGTGGTGGCGTCATATGTTTGACCGTCGGGAGTGCGGACAATATAGCGGCGGCCATAGCTGGTAATGATTTGGGCGGTATCGGTCATGATGGGGTTTATTGTTTGGAATGGTGTGATTGTACCGAAAGTCGGCTATGGCCGTCTGAAAACTTGTTTGCACCTTTTAACTTTCTTTGGCTTGGTTTTTGGGTGTTTCTACTCTATATTTGCAATGTATTGGTTTTCAGGAGATTTTTTTATGGATTTCAGTCAGTTGCTCAATCAGGTTTTGGGTGCGGCCCAAAAAGGCGGCAAAGCGGTGGCGGAAAGCCCGCTCAATTCTTTCGGCGGCGGCGCGCTGACGGGTGCTTTGGCATCGATGCTGTTGAAAAAGAAAAACGCGAAGAAGCTGGTCAAGGCCGGCTCGGTCGCCGCTTTGGGTTTTCTGGCTTATAAAGGCTATCAAAACTGGAAACAAAACCGCCAGCAGGACGAATTGCCGCAAAGTGCGTTCCAACCTGCCGGCCTGATTGGTGAAAACCACAGCCGTGTGATTTTGCAAACGATGATTGCAGCGGCGGCTTCAGACGGCCTGATTGATGATGCGGAACGCGCGGCCATTGAGCGTGAAAGCGGCAGCGATGCGGAAACGGCGGCATGGCTGCAGGCGGAATATGCGCAACCGGCCTCTATCGAGCAAATTGCCGCTTCGGTCGGCAGCGACGAGGCTTTGGCAGCCGAAACTTATCTGGCGGCCAGATTGGTCTGCGCGGACTTATCACGCAAGGAAATCGTGTTCCTGAGCCGTTTGTCCCAAGCTTTGAATTTGGACGATCAACTGGTCGAAAGTTTGGAAAAACAGCTCGAATTGGCTTAAACTTCATTTAAAAGGCCGTCTGAAACCTGATTTCAGACGGCCTTTCGACTTAATTTCAGAGTAAAATAACCCTTTCGACATATTAAAGGCTGTCTGAACATGAACAAACTTTTTTCCACATTCAAAACGTTTTTAGCCGCTTCGTCCGTCTTGGTATTGGCTGCCTGTCCGAGCGGCAACGCGCCGCAATCCAAACCTTCTACGCAGGGTCAAAATACGGTTTCGCATACTGCACCCAAACCGAAAGCCACGGTTGCGCTGGCTTTGGGTGGCGGCGCGTCCAAAGGCTTTGCCCATATCGGGATTATTAAGGTTTTGAAAGAAAACAATATTCCGGTCAAAATCGTTACCGGCACATCCGCCGGCTCGATTGTCGGCAGTATGTACGCTTCGGGAATGTCGCCCGACCGCCTCGAATTGGAAGCGGAAATTTTGGGTAAAACCGATTTGGTGGATTTGACCTTGTCCACCAGCGGCTTCATCAAAGGCGAAAAACTGCAAAACTACATCAACCGTAAAGTCGGCAACCGCCCGATGCAGCAGTTCCCCATCAAATTTGCCGCCGTCGCGACCGATTTTGAAAGCGGCAAACCGGTGGTATTCAACGTAGGCAATGCCGGACAGGCCGTCCGCGCTTCTGCTTCGATTCCAAATGTGTTCCAACCTGTCGTTATCGGCAGCCGCAAATATGTAGATGGCGGCCTGTCGCAGCCCGTACCGGTCAGCGCGGCGAAAAAAATGGGCGCAAACTTCATCATTGCCGTCGATATTTCCGCCCGTCCGGCCAAAAATGTCAGCCAAGGCATGTTCTCCTATCTTGACCAAACCTTCAACGTAATGAGTCAAACTGCGTTGCACCAAGAATTGGGCCAAGCCAATGTGGTCATCAAACCGCAGGTTTTGGAGCTGGGTTCGGTTGGCGGCTTCGACCAAAAACAACGCGCCATCCAACTGGGTGAACAGGCCGCACGCGCAGCCCTGCCTGAAATCAAACGCAAACTGGCGGCATATCAGTATTAATCATCCGCCGTTTGAACAGGCCGTCTGAAAGTATGTTTTTCAGACGGCCTTTCTTGTGCAAATCTGCTAAAATCACGCGTTTCCTACAAATCATAAAATCCTAAAAAATGAATATCTTTTACGAAGAGTCCGGCCAATTCAAAGTTGCCTCTATTGTCCAAAAAAACGATGCCACCTACCAAGTCGATACACAACACGGCAAGCGCACCAAAGTAAAGGCAAACAATGTCTTTGCCGAGTTTGACGGCGATATGGCGGCGTTTTTGGAGAACGCGCAGGCGCAGGCGGCGGACATCGACACAGATTTATTGTGGGAAGTATGCAGCGAAGAGGAATTTACCGCCGAAGCCATCGCCGAAGAATATTACGGCCATGCGCCGACCAAAACCGAGCTGGCGGCGACTTTGATTGCGCTTTACGCCGCGCCGATGTATTTCTACAAAAAAGCCAAAGGCGTGTTCAAAGCCGCCCCCGAAGAAACTTTGAAACAAGCGCTTGCCGCCATCGAACGCAAAAAACAGCAAGACGCGCAAATCGACGCTTGGGCAGAAGCCTTGAAACGCGGCAAGATGCCGTCTGAAATCGCGGCGGATTTGAAAACCATCCTGCACGCACCCGACAAGCAGTCGCTGACCTACAAAGCCTTTACCAAAGCTGCCGATGCATTGAAAACCTCCGCCTACGAATTGGCGAAAAAAACGGGCGGCATTACGTCCATTCCCCAATACCTGCAAGACGGGTTTGAAATCAAATATTTCCCCAAAGGAACAGGTTTCCCCGACCTTCCGCTTCCTGAAATGCCCGACTTGCCCAAAGCCGACGTTACCGCCTTTTCCATTGACGACGAATCGACCACCGAAGTGGACGATGCCTTGAGCCTGACCGACTTGGGCAATGGCATGAAACGCGTCGGCATCCACATCGCCGCACCGTCGCTTGCCATTAAACAAGGCGACAAAATGGAAAAAAACATCATGGAACGCTTGAGCACGGTTTATTTCCCCGGCGGCAAAATCACCATGTTGCCCGAAAACTGGATTGCCGCGTTCAGCCTTGATGCAGGCGCATACCGCCCTTCCATCAGCATTTATTTCGATGTGGACAACGAGTTCAACATCGGCGCGCCAACCTGCAAAATCGAAGCGGTCAACATCGCCGAAAACCTGCGCATCCAAACCATCGAGCCGCATTTCAACGCCGAAACCGGCTTGGACGAAGCAGGCGAAATGATGTTCGCCCACCATCAAGACCTGATTTGGTTCTATCAATTTGCCATCGCCTTACAAAAAGCGCGCGGCAAATACGAACCCGACCGTGCGCCGCAATACGATTACAGCATCGAATTGGATGAGGAAGGCAACGTATCCGTCGTCCGCCGCGAACGCGGTTCGCCCATCGATACGCTAGTCAGCGAGATGATGATTCTTGCCAACAGCACTTGGGCGCAAATGCTGGACGAAAACGAGCTGCCCGGTCTTTTCCGCGTCCAACCGGCAGGCAAAGTGCGCATGAGCACCAAATCCGAGCCGCACATCGGCATGGGCGTGCAGCATTATGGCTGGTTTACCTCGCCGCTGCGCCGCGCCGCCGACTACATCAACCAAAAGCAGCTGATCAGCCTGATCGACGACACGGCCGAGCCGCTGTATCAAAACAGCGATGCCGAGCTTTTCGCCGCACTGCGCGACTTTGATGCCGCCTATACAGCCTACGCCGACTTCCAACGCCAAATGGAAGCCTACTGGAGCCTCGTCTATCTGCAACAGCAAGGCACGAGCGAGCTGACGGCCACCATCCTCAAAGAAGACCTCGTCCGCATTGAAGGCCTGCCGCTGGTAACGCGCGCGACCGGTATCCCGTTTGACGCGCTGCCCAAATCACAGGCATTGTTCAAAATCACCGAATTGGATGCCGAGAAGCAGTTTATCGCGCTCAACTATCAAAAAGCCGTTTTACCGGGCTGATAACGTTATTCCGTTTGAAAAAAGGCCGTCTGAACGAAGAAACAGAAATCTTTGATTTCGTTTTCATCCCTGTTCAGACGGCCTTCATCATCTAAAAATGCTACAATTCCCCTTTTCTGCCCATCATTTCAAACCATGAAAAAAAACGCCCCCCAATCCTTTGAAGAAGCCTTATCCCGCCTCGAAACCCTGACCCAAGCCATGCAAAGCAGCGAAATGCCGCTGGAAGACGCTTTGGCCGCCTATCAGGAAGGCAACGAATTGGTCAGATACTGCCAAACCAAATTGGCGGAAGTCGAGCAGAAACTGCAAGTCTTGGATGCCGGCGAACTGAAGGAGTTGAACCTTGAACCCGGCGAATGAACTCAAAACATGGCAGCAAAAAGCCCAAGCACAAACCGAATTGCTGCTGGCGCATTTCTTGCCGTCTGAAAGCCAAGTGCCGCATACGCTGCACGAAGCCATGCGTTACGTTACCCTCGGCGGCGGCAAACGGCTGCGCCCGCTCTTGGTGCTTGCCGCGTCCGAATTGGGCGAAGCAAACCAAAATGCCGTCGAGCAGGCGATGGCGGCCATCGAAATGGTACACGTCTATTCGTTGGTTCACGACGATATGCCGGCGATGGACAACGACAGTCTGCGCCGCGGCAAACCGACCTGCCATGTGCAATACGATGAAGCAACCGCCCTTTTGGTCGGCGATGCGTTGCAAACCCAAGCCTTTGATGTACTGAGCCGTCCGACAGGCCTGCCTGCCGAACGTCAGCTTGCCATGTTGTCCACACTGGCCCAAGCATCCGGCAGTCTCGGCATGGCGGGCGGACAAGCCATCGACCTTGCCAATGTCGGCAAAGCCATGAATCAGGCCGAACTGGAACAGATGCACAGCCTCAAAACCGGCGCGCTCATCCGTGCTGCCGTGGCCTTAGGCGCACTTTCCTGCCCGGACTTAACACCGGCGCAAATCCAAACCTTAGACCGCTACGCCGCCAAATTGGGTCTGGCTTTCCAAGTGATCGACGATGTATTGGACTGCGAAGCCGATACCGCCACCTTGGGCAAAACCGCCGGCAAAGACTTGGACAACGACAAACCGACCTACGTCAAACTGATGGGCCTTCAGGCCGCGCGTACTTACGCAGAAACGCTGATTGCAGAAGCCGTTGCCCTGATCGAGCCATTCGGCGACAAAGCCCTGCGCCTGCGCCAACTGGCCGAGTTTGTTACCGCACGGAAAAACTAAACCTGCAAATAAAATAAAGGCCGTCTGAAACCTGATTTTAGGTTTCAGACGGCCTTTTTAACAGCCTGTTTGGCTTAGGTATCCCATACCGAATACAGAGCCTTCAAAGTGCATGAAACACCCTGCAAACAGCGTTCACAAAGCCTCAACCTGTCTGTTTAATCCAATAGGGCATCCACGAACGCTCTGGCATTAAACGGACGCAAATCGTCGATACCTTCGCCTACGCCGATGTAGCGGACAGGAACAGGGCGGTCGGAGGCAAGGGCGGCAAGGATGCCGCCTTTGGCCGTACCGTCGAGCTTGGTCACAATAAGGCCGGTCAGACCCAGAGCTTCGTCAAAGGCTTTGACTTGGTTGACGGCGTTTTGACCAATGTTGGCATCAAGCACGACGATGATTTCATGTGGTGCATCAGGCATGGCTTTTTGCAACACGCGCTTCACTTTTTTAATTTCTTCCATCAAATGAAGCTGCGTCGGCAGACGGCCGGCTGTATCAGCCAGCACGATGTCGATCCCGCGCGCTTTCGCAGCTTGGACGGCATCGAAGCAAACGGCTGCGGAATCGCCTGTGGTTTGCGAAATCACGGTCACATTGTTGCGCTCGCCCCAAGCTTGAAGCTGCTCACGCGCGGCGGCACGGAAAGTATCGCCTGCCGCCAGCAACACGGATTTGCCCTGCGCTTGGAAATATTTGGCCAATTTACCGATAGATGTGGTTTTACCCGCGCCGTTGATACCGGCAAGCATAATCACGAAAGGCTCCTTGGTTTCCGGCAAGACCAAAGGTTTCTCCAGAGGCTTAATCAAGTCATACAGCGCATCTTTCAGCGCACCGCGCAATTCGTTGCCGTCTTTGAGGCCTTTGAGGCTGACGCGGTCGCGCACGTCTTTCATCAAGTATTCGGTGGCTTCCATGCCCATATCGCTGGTAATCAGCACGGTTTCTAGCTCTTCGTACAAATCCTCGTCAATCTGTCCGCCGCCGAACACGCCGGCCAACGATTTTGCCATTTTGTCGCGTGATTTGGTCAAGCCTTGTTTCAAACGCGCAGCCCAACTGAGCTTGTGTTCTTCTACCGGAGCAGGGGCTTCAGCCGGTGTTTCCCCAACGGCTTCTTGAAATTGCTCGACAGCTTCGCTAACTGCTTCAACAACTTCTTCTTTGACCGCTTCGGCTTGTTCTGCTGCTTCCTCAGCAGCCTCGGCCACTTCAGACGGCATCTCGGCAACGGTTTCTTGAACCTGTTCAACAGCCTCGCTGACGGTTTCAACAGCCGCTTCTTTTGCCGCTTCAGCCTGTTCTGCTGCTTCCTCAACAGCCTCGGCTACTTCAGACGGCATCTCGGCAACGGTTTCTTTTACCTGTTCAAGAGCCTCGCTGACGGTTTCAACGGCCGCTTCTTTTGCCGCTTCAGCCTGTTCTGCTGCTTCCTCAACAGCCTCGGCTACTTCAGACGGCATCTCGGCAACGGTTTCTTTTACCTGTTCAAGAGCCTCGCTGACGGTTTCAACGGCCGCTT
>NZ_JBQCWS010000002.1:0-59950 GCF_051957155.1 Neisseria sp. P0019.S002 | reverse complement strand
CTTTTGCCGCTTCAACGTGTTCTTCTACTTTTTCGACTGTTTCAGACGGCGTTTCGGTTAAAGCTTCCCGAACCTGTTCGACGGTTTCGCTGACAGTTTCAACAGCCGATTCGACAACTGATTCAACATGCCCTTTGACGCTTTCTGCTAAAGATTCGGCATCTTCTTTAATATTTTCAACTACTTGAGCAACTTCAGATTCTACTTTTGCTGCGGTTTCCTGAACTTGAGCCTCCTCAGGAGCCGGAGTTTCCTGTTTTTTCTTGCGACGGAAGAAGCTGAACATTAAATTTTCCTTTTAATTTTAGAAACTTGAAATAAGGAGTATTGTAGCGTATTTTACGTGGCAAGGTCGTCTGAAAATCAAGGTTGTCAGGTTTTGGCATTTCCAACGTCTAACAAGGCAAACCATCCATACAGGAAACATAGAGATGAAACCCCGTACCTTCTTTTCCCTTTGCGCCAAGTTCGGTTGCCTGCTTGCGCTGGGCGCCTGCTCATCCAAAATGATGGATACCGAAGCCGCAACCGTACCGCAGGCATTATCCTCGTTGAAAACCCCTGACAACCGCCCTGCCAGTGTTTTCTTGAAAAAAGACAAACCGACTCTGATTAAATTTTGGGCAAGTTGGTGTCCTTTGTGTTTGTCCGAATTGGGACAAACCGAAAAATGGGCGCAGGACAAGCGGTTTAGCTCCGCCAACCTGATCACCGTCGCGTCCCCCGGTTTTCTGCACGAGAAAAAAGACGGCGACTTCCAAAAATGGTATGCCGGTTTGAACTATCCCAAGCTGCCTGTCGTGACCGACAACGGTGGCACCATCGCCCAAAGCCTGAATATCAGCGTTTACCCTTCTTGGGCGTTAATCGGTAAAGACGGCGACGTGCAGCGCATCGTCAAAGGCAGTATCAACGAAGCGCAGGCATTGGCGTTAATCCGCGACCCGAATGCCGATTTAGGCCGTCTGAAAAATTCGTTCTACAAACCTGACACACAGAAAAAGGATTCAAAAATCATGAACACACGCACCATCTACCTCGCCGGCGGCTGCTTCTGGGGCTTGGAAGCCTATTTCCAACGCATAGACGGCGTGGTTGACGCAGTATCCGGCTACGCCAACGGCAAAACGAAAAATCCGAGCTACGAAGACGTGTCCTACCGCGACACGGGCCATGCCGAGACCGTCAAAGTAACCTACGACGCCGACAAACTCAGCCTCGACGACATCCTGCAATACTATTTCCGCGTCGTTGACCCGACCAGCCTCAACAAACAAGGCAACGACACCGGCACGCAATACCGCAGCGGCGTGTACTACACCGACCCTGCCGAAAAAGCCGTCATCGCCGCCGCACTTAAACGCGAGCAGCAAAAATACCAACAGCCCCTCGTCGTCGAAAACGAGCCACTGAAAAACTTCTACGACGCCGAGGAATACCATCAGGACTACCTGATTAAAAACCCCAACGGCTACTGCCACATCGACATCCGCAAAGCCGACGAACCGCTGCCGGGCAAAACCAAAGCCGCCCCGCAAGGCAAAGGCTTCGACGCGGCAAGGTATAAAAAGCCCAGCGATGCCGAACTCAAACGCCTCCTGACCGAAGAGCAATACCAAGTTACCCAAAACAGCGCGACCGAATACGCCTTCAGCCACGAATACGACCATCTGTTCAAACCCGGCATTTATGTGGACATCGTCAGCGGCGAACCCCTGTTCAGCTCTGCCGACAAATTCGATTCCGGCTGCGGCTGGCCGAGCTTTACCCACCCGATTAATGCCTCCGCCGTTACCGAACACGACGATTTCAGCTACAACATGCGCCGCACCGAAGTGCGCAGCCATGCCGCTGATTCACACTTGGGACACGTCTTCGCCGATGGGCCGATGGACAAAGGCGGCCTGCGCTACTGCATCAACGGCGCAAGTTTGAAATTCATTCCTTTGGAAGAAATGGACGCAGCCGGCTATGGCGCATTAAAAGACAAAGTGAAATAACGGTTTGAATCGAAAAAGGCCGTCTGAAAAAGATTTCAGACGGCCTTTTTAATTTGTCGGATGCAAAAGGTTGGTTTCTTATCTATCAAAAAATCTCAATAACTAAGAAAGTGCGCCCTACAAAAACCTTTTAAATTCGTTTTGCCAACTCTTCAGCTTTGCCCACATACAACGCAGGGGTCAACTCAAGCAATTTGGCTTTGGCTTCTGCCGGAATTTCCAACGACTCGATAAAGAGTTTCAACACTTCAGGCGTAATGCCGTCTTTACCGCGTGTCAGGTCTTTCAGTTTCTCGTAAGGATTGGCTACGCCGTAACGACGCATTACGGTTTGAATCGGCTCGGCCAGCAGCTCCCAAGTAGCGTCCAAATCGGCAGCAAGGGCGGCAGGATTCGGTTCAAGCTTGTTCAGACCGCGCAGATGGGCGGCAAAGCCCAATACGGTATAGCCCACGCCTACGCCCATGTTGCGCAATACGGTGCTGTCGGTCAGGTCGCGCTGCCAACGGGAAATCGGCAGTTTTTCGGACAAAAAGCCCAATACGGCATTGGCCATACCAAGGTTGCCTTCGGAGTTTTCAAAGTCGATCGGATTGACTTTGTGCGGCATGGTGGAAGAACCGACTTCGCCTACTTTGACTTTTTGTTTGAAGTAACCCAAAGAAATGTAGCCCCAAACATCACGGTTGAAGTCGATCAGAATCGTGTTGACACGGCTGATGGCTTGGAAGAATTCCGCCATATAGTCGTGCGGCTCGATTTGAATAGTGTAGGGGTTGAAGGTCAGGCCGAGGCTGATTTCAACGAAGTTGCGGCAATGGGTTTCCCAATCCACATCGGGATAAGCGACCATATGGGCATTATAGTTGCCGACTGCGCCATTGATCTTGCCGAGGAACTCTTGCGCTTGCAGGTTTTTAAACTGACGTTGCAGGCGGTACACGACATTGGAGATTTCTTTACCCAGTGTGCTTGGTGTAGCAGGCTGGCCATGCGTACGGCTCATCATAGGGACGGCAGCCAACTCATGCGCCATGCCGGTCAGTTTTTCGATAATTTCGGCCAGTTTCGGCAGCAAAACAGCCTCACGCGCTTCTTGCAGCATTAAAGCGTGGGAAAGGTTGTTGATGTCTTCGCTGGTGCAGGCAAAGTGGATGAACTCGCTGGCAGCAGCCACTTCAGGCACGCCGGAGAAGCGTTCTTTAAGCCAATATTCGATGGCTTTGACATCGTGATTGGTGGTTGCCTCAATGGCTTTGACGGCGGCGGCATCTTCAAGCGAGAAGTTTTCGATCACTTTGTCGATTTCGGCAAGCGTAAAATCGCTGAAAGCAGGAACTTCTACAATCTTAGGCTCGGCAGCAAGGGCTTTGAGCCAGTTTAATTCAACTTTGACACGCGCACGCATCAGGCCGTATTCGGAGAAAATCGGACGCAATGCTTCAACGGATTTGGCGTAGCGGCCATCTAATGGGGAAAGTGCAGCGATAGGGTTAATCATGTCAGATCTTCCTATGGGATGAAAACCAAATTGTTTGCGATTATACATGATTTTACACTTCAAGGCCGTCTGAAAGACAGGTTTCAGACGACCTTTTCAGCGTATTTTTCATAAAATGCTTTTCAGAGGTTCAACTTTGCAAAATCGATTTACGATATATGCCATCTTCACGGATAATATCGGCTGACTTTTTGTAAATAATGAGGTTTTATGAATATCAAACGTTTTTCCCTAGCTGCAACCGTATTTGCGGCTTTGATGTTGAGTGCCTGTGAAACAACAACCACATCGAGCGGCAGCGGCAGCTGGACCAACATCGGCACCATCTCTGAAGGCAATATCAAAGTGGCCATTGATAGAAGCAGCATTAAAAGAAATGGTGCACTGGTTACTTTCCGCGATAAAAAAACCGTTTCCAAACTGAAAGAGGAACGTTTCGTTAACACCCCGGCCTATAAAACGGCTATCGGCAGCTGGGAAATTCATTGCTCAAACAAAACCTATCGCCTGGCAGCGCTGCAACTGATGGACGAACACGGCCGGGTAATTTCCAACCAAAGCTATACGCCGACCAGCATCCGCCCAATGAGCGTCATGAGCGGCACGATTACTGAAAAACAATACGAAACTGTGTGCGGACATAAGCTTTAATCTACACTTATTCACAAAGTTATCCACAGTTTAAATATTTAAGAGGCCATCTGAATGCTTTGAATATCAAGTTTCAGACGGCCTTTTTATGTTTTTATAGAAATTTATCTTCAAATTTATCCACAAAATTTGTTTATTCAAAAATAATTTATTACAGCGATTCATTTACACTCAAAATTTGCTTCACTCTTTGCCAGAGTATTTCACAAAATACTGCTTTCTACTCTATTTATTGACTTAATTCTCTACTAAATCGATCCGTATTTACAGGCTGCTACGCGTTAAACTAGATCTGCATTAAATGCTTTTCACACAGGTATTCCAATCTTTTGGAAAAATTTGCTTCTCCAAATAAATACCTTTCCTTTGATGATACAGCCCATCTTTAACGCAGCCTTGCTCCTGTTTCTCCATCAATAATCTGGCTAGGCGTTTTCTGCTTACCTATCAATCCGCCTACAACCCAGACTTTTCTGCCAAATTGTCTTCTGACTTCTCTTTCTGTTTTGCACGCCCGTTTACCTGCACGATTGCATGAAGTAGAGACTAAAGGCTTTTCCAAAACCTGACACAAACGCCTTGCACCTGCGTGCGCAGGAACCCTGACAGCCAATTTACTGCGTCCTTTTCCCCGTAACGAAGGCAATACTTTTTTGCCGACCGGCAATAAAAAAGTTTTCGGAGCCGGCCATGCTTGATGCAGCATGGTTTGGATATTTTCAGACGGCCTTTGCAGCAAAGGTTGCAACTGTTCCAAGCTATGACCAATGACAATCATGCCTTTGTGTTGCGGTCGTTTTTTCAGATGAATCAGTTGATTGAGTGCTTTGGGCAAAGTAGGGATACAGCCCAAGCCATAGCAAGACTCGGTAGGATAGGCGACCAAACCGCCTTTTTTAAGATGCGCCTGCAACCTGCGTTGGGCTGCAGCCGATAAAATTCTGGGGAACATCATCATAATACCAAGGCCGTCTGAAACTGCGATTGTCGGACAATCTGTGTTCAGACGGCCTGTTTCTATTCATTATTAACGGTTGATGGCTTTATCGGCAATGTCCTTACGGTATTGCATACCGTCAAAATGGATGGTTTCCAATGCCTCATAAGCCTTGCTCTTAGCTTGCGCAACATCATCGCCCAAACCGACGACACACAATACACGGCCGCCGTTGGTTACCACTTCGCCTTTTTCATTCGTTGCAGTACCGGCATGGAAAACTTTACCGATTTGATTGGCCTTATCCAAGCCGAAGATCACATCGCCTTTTTTCGGAGAGTTAGGATAATTTTGTGCGGCCAACACCACGCCTACCGCGGTCTGCGGATTCCATTCGGCAGCGACACTATCCAGTTTGCCGTCGATTGCCGCTTCAACCAAATCCACCAAATCGCTATCCAAACGGCTCATAATCGGCTGGGTTTCAGGGTCGCCGAAACGGCAGTTGAATTCGATGGTATAAGGCGCACCAGTTTTATCAATCATCAAGCCTGCGTATAAAAAGCCGGTAAATTCATGACCTTCTGCCTTCATACCGGCCACAGTCGGCAAAATAATTTCATTCATCGCGCGCTCGTAAACATCAGGCGTTACCACCGGAGCGGGGCTGTATGCGCCCATACCGCCGGTATTAGGGCCTTTGTCGTCATCCAGCAGGCGTTTATGGTCTTGGCTGGTTGCCATCGGTAAAACATGATTGCCGTCCACCATAACGATAAAGCTCGCTTCCTCGCCTTGCAGGAAATCTTCAATTACAACACGCGCGCCTGCATTGCCCATTTTGTTGCCCAACAACATATCGTCAATAGCGGCATGGGCTTCATCCAAAGTCATGGCGACAATCACGCCTTTACCGGCAGCCAAACCATCCGCTTTAATAACAATCGGCGCACCTTTTTGATTGACGTAATCATGTGCCGCATCGGCATTTTCAAAGGTTTGGTATTGCGCGGTTGGAATCTTATATTTTGCCATAAATGCTTTAGCAAAATCTTTTGAACTCTCCAACTGAGCCGCGTATTGAGTCGGGCCAAAAATCTTCAATCCGGCAGCACGGAAGTTATTGACCACACCTGCAGCCAAAGGCGCTTCAGGGCCAACTACGGTAAAGGCAATATTTTCATTACGGCAAAAATCAATCAAATCTTGATGCGCCGTCAACGCTATATTCTGCAGTTTAGGCTCAATTGCCGTTCCGGCATTACCAGGTGCAACAAAGACAGTTTCTACTTTAGACGACTGCGCCAATTTCCAAGCCAGTGCGTGTTCACGTCCACCATTACCAATAACGAGCAATTTCATACCATCTCCTTGAAGAATAGATGTTGTAAATAAAATTCAATTGATGGAATATTGTTCCATCTTGCATAGCTGTTTCAAATTAAGAATAATATCGCACCAAGACAACCATACTCTAATTTCAAACAACGAAAGGACAAATCATGCAAAAACGTATTGACGAAATTCAAAGCAAATATCGCGAATGGTGCGAATTACTGCCGCAACTGGAAGCAGATATCGCCCGCTGGAAACATGCTGCAAGCCTCATGCAAGACATGGATGACTTCTATACCAACGAATACCAAGCATGCCATCAAGCCATTGAAGAAGGGGCAGATGTTGATTTGCGTACACAGGGCGAATACAGCATTATGAGCGAAGATGCCCTATGGAACGCACTGGGGGAATTTCATCAACTGGCTTGGGAACACCTGCGCTCAAGCGTAAATGCTTTAGACAGATACCAAGACTAAAACATCAAAGGCCGTCTGAAACTTTTGATTTCTCACATATGTTCAGACGACCTTTTATTCAAACGGCTTCTCAGTATCTACTTCAATTTGGCGCGTATTTTTCCAAGCAGCAATACAGGCTTCATAATCGGCCAACGCTATTTTCACTGTCAACTTACAATCCAGCTGCAAATCCTGTTCCACAATATCGGCCTGATATTGTTTGGCAATCCGTATAGCCTCATTCAAAACAGGATATTCACATTTCAACCAAACTGTCTTTTCGACATTCTTTTCAACAACTTCAGCTATCGCCAATGCCTGAGCCGTTGATTCCTTATAAGCATGAATCAGACCGGGAACGCCCAATAGCGTACCGCCAAAATAGCGCACAACCACAACCAACACATCCGTCACACCGACAGAATCAATCTGCCCCAGAATAGGGCGGCCTGCGCTTCCAGACGGTTCTCCATCATCGTTTGCGCGAAACTGCATTCCATCCACACCCAATCGATAGGCATAACACCAATGTCGCGCCTTGTGATGCTCTTCCTTTAATGGGTCGAGATAATTCTTCACATCGGCCAAAGTGCGAATCGGATAGGCGTATGCAATGAAGCGGCTGCCTTTATCTTTAAATTCAGCCTGTGTCGGAGTGGTAATGGTTTTATAGGTCGTAATCATACCAAAATATTTTCAGACGGCCTTATATAAAAAAGGCCGTCTGAACGTTTCACGTGAAACATTAGTTTTTCAATGCTTCAGTCAGTTGAGGCACAACTTCAAACAAATCACCAACCAAGCCGTAGTCTGCCACATTGAAAATCGGAGCATCAGCATCTTTGTTGATGGCAACAATCACTTTACTGTCCTGCATACCGGCAACGTGCTGGATGGCACCGGAAATACCGATAGCGAAGTAAAGTTGCGGCGCAACCACTTTACCGGTTTGTCCGACTTGGGCATCATTTGGCGCATACTCGGCGTCCACTGCCGCACGGGATGCTCCAATCGCCGCACCCAAAACATCAGCCAAAGGAGTCAATACTTCATTGAATTTTTCAGCACTGCCCAATGCACGGCCACCGGAAACGATCACTTTTGCCTGAGTCAATTCAGGGCGGTCAGACTGGGAAAGTTGACGGTTTACGAAACGGCTCAGGTTTTGAGCAGGCGTTGCCTCAACATTGACCACTTCTGCATTACCACCTTGTCCGGCAGCATCAAATGCGGTTGCACGGAAAGTCAGCACCAGTTTTTCAGAATTGGATTGAACGGTTTCAAATGCATTACCGGCATAAATCGGACGGACAAATGTCGAGTTATCCACAACTTCGGTTAAATCCGAAACTTGTGGTACATTCAACAGGGCAGCAACCCGGGGCAACAGATTTTTACCAAACGCAGTTGCAGTCGCAGCCACATAGCGGTAATCCGCAGCCAGTTTAACAACCAAAGGCGCCAATTCTTCTGCCAAGCCTTCAGCGTAATAGGGCGCATCGGCTACCAAAACTTTCGCTACGCCTGCAACCTGTTTTGCCTCTTCAACCACCGCAGCAGCATTACTGCCGACAACCAATAAATCTACATTACCCAATTTAGCAGCAGCCGTTACCGCATGCAAAGTGGCAGGATTCAAATGTTGGTTATTATGTTCCGCAATAATCAATACGCTCATTTCATACTCCTTAGATCACTTTGGCTTCGTTTTTCAGCTTTTCAACCAATTCGGCAACATCAGCCACTTTTACACCGGCTTGACGTGCTTTAGGTTCGGCAAATTTCACGGTATTCAAACGTGGAGAAATATCCACAGCCAAATCGGCAGGACTTAATTTTTCCAAAGGCTTTTTCTTTGCCGCCATGATATTAGGAAGTTTGACAAAACGTGGTTCGTTCAAACGCAAATCTGCACTGATGACCGCAGGCAGCTTCAATGCAACAGTCTCTTCGCCACCGTCAATTTCACGGGTTACCAATGCTTCTTCGCCTTCAATTTGCACTTTTGATGCAAAAGTACCTTGAGCCGCATTCAACAACGCAGCCAGCATTTGGGCAACTTGGTTGGCGTCATCGTCAATTGCCTGTTTGCCCAACAGTAAAATTTGCGGATTTTCTTTATCCGCAACAGCTTTCAGCAATTTCGCAACAGCCAAAGGCTCCAACTTCGCCTCAGTCTCAACATGAACCGCACGGTCGGCACCCATCGCCAAAGCAGTACGCAACGTTTCTTCGCATTTTTTCTCGCCAAGAGAAACAGCAACAATCTCGCTTACTTTTCCGGCTTCTTTCAAACGGACAGCTTCTTCTACCGCAATTTCATCAAACGGGTTCATCGACATTTTGACATTACCGATATCCACATCAGAACCATCGGCTTTCACACGAACTTTGACGTTGTAGTCCACTACGCGCTTTACTGCGACCAGTGCTTTCATTCAATTCTCCTAAAAAGAATGTCCATCAAATCAAGCATACTGCTTTTGATGCATTCTTTATATAAAATCCAATTCGGTTTTCCCAACATGACAAAACCAAATTTGTATAAATCTTGGCAAATAGAGCGGAATTATATCATTTCTAAAGCATTTACTCAGAAAATAAATCCAACTCCCCAGCAATTATTTACCGTATGCTGCAACACAATCCATCAAGGTTTGATA
This sequence comes from Neisseria sp. P0019.S002, assembly GCF_051957155.1. NCBI lineage: Bacteria > Pseudomonadati > Pseudomonadota > Betaproteobacteria > Neisseriales > Neisseriaceae > Neisseria > Neisseria sp. P0019.S002. Next base: position 50,402 of record NZ_JBQCWS010000002.1, on the reverse strand, counting down.
AACCTCGTCAACATTGGGAATTTGAGCAATACCGCCTAAATTTTTTGCATAAGCCGAAACTTGAACGCCGGTCTTGGCCGGATCTGTATCTGTATAAATTCCTACAACAGGCTTTTCCAGTGCATTGGCAAGATGCAGTAGTCCAGTATCTACGCCAATAATACCTTCTGCGTTTTTCAATAAAAATGCAGCCTGTAATAAATTCATTTTGTCGCAGACGAAAGCAAACGGTAAATCGCTTGAAATCTGCTCCGCACGCATTTTTTCGGTTTCATTTCCCCATGGCAGATATACATTACAGTGTTGCTCTTCATTCAACTTTTTCAATAATGCACGCCAGTGTTCTACCGGCCATAATTTACTGTTGCGGCTGGTTGCATGCAAAGCAACGTAATAGGGGGATTGCAAATTTTTCAGATGGCCTGATTCAGGAACCGACAAACCAAATACCTGCGTCTCAGGCATTGCATAACCAAATGCTTGGGCGAATAATTCACGGTTTCGCCAGACCGCATTTTTACCTTTCGGTACGGCAAATGTTTTACTGTATGCAAAGGCAGCCAAACTTTCACGCGCGCTGTGTTTATCCAAACCGTAAATAGGGGATTTCGCCATTTTGGCAAAGCATGCGCTTTTAATCAGTCCTTGACTATCTAAAACAAAATCAAAAGATTCAGCCTGTAAATCCGTTTTCAGACGGCCTATTTCACGCCATGTTTCAGCCTGAAAAAGGTGTTTGCGCCACTGCCGCCATTTCATTACATGAACCTTTTTGACAAAAGGATGTAAGCGGGCAATATCTGCAAACCCTGCCTCACACAGCCAATGGAGCTCTACCTCAGGACATTGTCGCGCCAAATCTTCAACTGCGGGCAACGTATGAATTAAATCGCCCATACTGGACAAGCGGACAAGTAAAATCTTCATATTTTGGAAAATGTTTCACGTGAAACAATAGAATTTCAAATATAATTTATTGATTATTAATGTATTCTTTTATTTTTTCGGCGTTTTCTAAAATAACAGCCCCGGCAGAATGCATTTCACGCCATGCAGATTCAACCGTTTCCGGAGCAATGCCGCGACAAGCCGCCTGATTGACGATGACTTTCCAAGCCCCACCTTTAAGCAATTGTAAAACCGTTGTCTTCACACAATAATCCGTTGCCAAACCGCCGACAATAACTGTATCTGCATTTTGACAGCGCAACCATTCAATCAAACCTGTACTGAGCTTTTCTTCAATATCGTGAAAACATGCGCCGTAAGGGTGTAACTCAGGATCAACGCCTTTCCAAACGCAATAATCGTATTCTTTGGCTGAAGGCAGGCCATCCAACAATTCATAGCCATATGTTCCAACCATCGCATGCGACACCCAAGTCAAATCCGCATCGGACAAACCCGTCGGTTTCAACATATCAACAGGATTATCCACAAGCCATTTTGCCGTGGCATGATGCGCATCTTTCGTCATCACGCGTAAATCCGCCAATGCAGCTTGGGCATTGAGTTCATCCGCAATCAGATGACCTTCGGTAACAGGCAATTCTTTCGGACACAAAGGCGTAAACGTTTTTTGTGCATCTACATCGATAGAAACAATCATGGATTAATTTAACCTATTGATTTTATTTTATATTATTCAAATTGAGCATTTATTGCCCATGTACGGACATTTGGAATAAATGCTTTTTATTATAACAAATTACTACCGCAAAATGTGGGAAAACATCTGTGATATGATGACAGTTTGCACAGAATATTTATCCACAAATTATGTCCTATTCGATTACGCCTATTGCAACCGTTCATTCCCCCTACAAACAAAAATTCGGCATTGCCCGCCAACCCGGTTTGGTTCCTGCAGCAGAAATTTGCATTGAACTCACTCCTGAATTTACCGCAGACAGCGTTCGGGGCTTAGAATATTTCGACTATGTGTGGATAAGCTTTATTTTTCACGGCGTATTGGATGAAGGTTGGGCGCAAATGGTGCGTCCGCCACGGCTTGGAGGCAAACAAAAAATGGGCGTATTTGCCACGCGCAGCCCGCACCGCCCCAATCATCTCGGTTTATCCCTGCTGAAACTCGAACGAATCGAAACAGGCAAACCTGTCCGCATCTATTGTAGCGGTGCAGACCTATTGGACGGTACTCCGGTAGTGGATATCAAACCCTACATCCCGTTTGTTGAATCCAAACCTGACGCATCATCAGGCTTTGTCAGCGGCAAACCTGAAGAATTGAACGTTGTCTGGGCAGAAAGTACGCTTGCGGAACATTTATCCACAGAAGAAAAACATCTCATTGAGCAAAGCATTGCCCAAGATCCCCGCCCTGCCTATCAAGATATTCCCGAACGGGTTTATGTAATGAATATTGCGGAATATGAAGTACAGTTTAGGATAGAAAAAAAATGTGCCACTGTGATTAAACTATCCACAATCTGAATTACCAATTTAATCTATCTACATACAAAAGGCCGTCTGAAATGTTCAGACGGCCTTTTAATCATCCACAGACTGATTGATTCAGTCTGTTATCCTCTAGATTTTGCTGGCAAAAAATTCCAAGGTGCGAACCAATTGGCAAGTGTAAGACATTTCATTGTCGTACCAAGCAACGGTTTTCACCAATTGTTTATCGCCAACTGTCATCACGCGGGTTTGAGTCGCATCGAAGAGTGAGCCGTACTCGATACCGATAACGTCGGAAGAAACGATTTGATCTTCAGTGTAGCCTAAAGCATCGTTGGCGGCAGCTTTCATGGCTGCATTGATTTCTTCTTTGGTAACAGGACGTTCGAGAACAGAAACCAGTTCGGTCAAAGAGCCTGTAGCAACAGGAACGCGTTGGGCAGAACCATCAAGTTTGCCGTTTAATTCAGGGATAACCAAGCCGATGGCTTTAGCGGCACCGGTGCTGTTCGGTACGATATTCAAGGCAGCGGCACGGGCGCGGCGGAAGTCGCCTTTGCGGTGTGGCGCGTCAAGGGTGTTTTGGTCGCCGGTATAAGCGTGGATAGTGGTCATCAGGCCTTCAACAATACCGAATTCTTTTTGCAATACCGCAGCCATAGGAGCCAGGCAGTTAGTCGTACAAGAAGCGGCGGAGATAACAGTTTCGCTACCATCCAAAATATCTTGGTTTACGCCGTATACAACGGTTTTCACATCATTGCCGCCAGGAGCCGAAATCACAACTTTGCGCGCACCGGCACGGATATGGGCTTCCGCTTTGGTTTTATTGGTAAAGAAACCGGTACATTCGAGGACGACGTCCACACCCAGCTCGCCCCAAGGCAATTCTTCAGGATTAGGATTGGCAAATACTTTGATTTCTTTGCCGTTAACAACAATAGCGTCGTCTTTCAATTCGGCAGAGCCTTCAAAGCGGCCTTGAGTACTGTCGTATTTGAAGAGGTGCAACAGCATGTCTGCAGGAGTCAAGTCGTTAACAGCAACGACTTCGATACCTTGGGCTTTTTCAATTTGACGCAATGCCAGACGACCGATACGGCCAAAACCATTAATCGCTACTTTAATACTCATTTTGCTACTCCTAATTAGATGGAATGGGAAAAATTTCTCAGTGAGGCCATTGTATCCTGAAATAAAATTACTTTCTAGGATTTCAGATGATTACTTTTAAGTTGTTTGATTTAAATAAAGAAAACATGAAATTCTTGTTTGTAGGAAAATATCAGGTAAATCGAATCAGACTTAGCTTTTGATATTTTATTTCATAAAAACCATTTTCCAATCTTAAAAGTTTCATAAGTTTATGATTTTCATAAACTTAGTTCTATTTCTCCGTATTTTGCCATTTTTGTGTTGATCATTCAGTGTTTTCTTCAAATTATAATATTTTATTTTTAAAATGATGATTTTAATGAAGAACCAAACTATCTATGGATAATGGAATAACTTTCTTTAAAAACAATTTGATAATTCCTTTTTATCTTTGAGGCCAACCCCAACTGAATGCCGGAATAAAAAAGGATAGAATCTTAGTTTCCCTATTTATCTGTGGATAAAAACCAAATTACCCACTTCAATTTCACATACTATTGTGGATAATTTAAATCTAGAGGTTTCTCTCGCAAAACATCCATATTGGCAAATACTATTAAAAATGATGGCTTGTTTTTTCCTTTTTAACGTATCATTTGCCCATCAAACTTTTTAAAAGGAAGCAATTATGTTGCAACGGACTTTAGCCAAATCAGTAAGCGTTACCGGCGTTGGCCTGCATTCGGGCGAAAGGGTCGCTCTGACTTTGCATCCTGCCGAAGAAAACAGCGGTATTTCATTCCGCCGTACCGATTTAAGTGGAGAAATGGGCGAAGTAATCAAATTGAACCCTTATTTAATCAATGATACCCGCCTCTCTTCAACCATCGTTACCGATAAAGGCGTACGCATCGGCACGATTGAACACATTATGTCGGCTCTATCTGCCTACGGCATTGACAATGCCTTGATTGAATTGAACGCGCCCGAAATTCCGATTATGGACGGCTCGAGCCTGCCGTTTATTTATCTTTTACAAGATGCGGGCGTTGTCGATCAAAAAGCCCAAAAACGTTTTTTAAAAATCCTCAAACCCGTTGAAATCAAAGAAACCGGAAAATGGGTGCGCTTTACGCCTTATGACGGCTTTAAAGTTACTTTAACCATCGAATTTGACCACCCCGTGTTCAACCGCAGCGCACCTACTTTCGAGATTGATTTTGCAGGAAAATCCTATATCGATGAGATTGCCCGCGCCCGTACCTTCGGCTTTATGCACGAAGTGGAAATGATGCGCGCCCATAATCTCGGACTGGGCGGCAATTTGAACAACGCCATCGTGATTGACGACATGGATGTTTTGAATCCGGAAGGTTTGCGCTATCCCGATGAATTTGTTCGCCACAAAATCCTGGATGCGATTGGCGATTTGTACATTGTTGGCCATCCGATTATCGGTGCATTTGAAGGTTACAAATCAGGCCATGCCATCAATAATGCGCTGTTGCGTGCCGTTTTGGCAGATGAAAGCGCTTACGAATGGGTTGAGTTTGCCGATGACGAAGACTTGCCCAGCGCTTTTCACGAGCTGCCGGCAGCCTGATAGAAAATAGATAAAGCAGTCCAATAAAAAGGCCGTCTGAACCTTTCAGACGGCCTAAATCATGTCGTTTTCCACAAGTAATTATCCACATATTCATTCCTTTTATCTTATTGAAAAATAAAAATATTAAAATTTAATGTTATTCTTATACACATCTTATCCATATATTTTCCCAAACTAAAAGGCCGTCTGAACAACTAGGTTTCAGACGGCCTTTGCATGTCAAACCGATAAAATCAATCGCCCATGACTTTACCTTCGCGGCGCGGGTCGGCACCGCCGAGCAAACCGTCTTTGCCGATCACAATGCCTTGTACGCCGGAATTCAAATCGCGGATTTGGACTTTGTAGCCCAGTTTTTCCAATGCTGCCGCTTTATCCGCTGCAGCGGTTTTTTCCTCGATCTCATACTGGCTGCCGCGATTGAGCATATTCGGCAGTGAAATTGCCGTCTGAATGTCCATACCCCAGTCGATATGCGCCACCAACGTTTTAGCAACGAAACCGATAATGCGGCTGCCACCCGGCGAACCGACCGCCATATAAGGTTTGCCGTCTTTCATCACGATGGTCGGCGCCATCGAAGAACGCGGCCGTTTGCCGCCCGCCACGCTGTTGGCAACGGTTTTACCGTCCGCGCCGACAGGGTTAAAAGCGAAATCGGTCAATTCATTGTTGAGCAGATAGCCGTTTGCCATCAACCCCGAACCGAACGCGTTTTCAATCGAAGTCGTCATCGACACGACATTGCCTTCTTTATCCACAACCACCAAATGGCTGGTGGACGGCAGCTCGATCGCCATGCCTTGCGCGTATTCCTTGCCGAATTTACCTGCCTGAATAGTTTCCAATGCCTTGTCAGCTTTGCGGATTTCTTCGGCACGCGGTTTCAAATAAGCCTGAGAAATCATGGCTCTGGTCGGAACGTTCACAAACTTGGGATCGCCGACATAATAATCACGGTCGGCAAACGCAATCCGCGACGCATCGCCTATCCAGCGCCAACTGTGGATATTTTCCGATCCCAACGCCTTCATATCCTGATTCTGCAATACGCCCAAAATCTGCCCCAAAGCAATTGCGCCGGAACTTGGTGCGCCCATACCGCAAACTTCATATTCACGATACGGCGCACAAACCGGTTGACGCTCGATAACTTGATAGTTTTTCAAATCCGCCATGCTGATTTTGCCGGGATTATCCACAGCACCGGTAACGGCACGGACAATATTTTGCGCCTGCATTCCCTGGTAAAACGGCGCACTGCCTTTTTCCGCCAACAGGCGTACGGAACGCGCAAATTCAGGGTTTTTCAACACCGTTCCCGCAGCCAAAGGCTTGCCGTCAGGCAGGAAATAGGCAGCAGTTTGCGGATAACGTTGCAAGGGTTCCAAATTTTGTTCGATGGATTTCGCCATACGTGGAGAAACGGCAAAACCTTGTTCCGCCAAAGTAATCGGTTTCTCAAACAAACTTGCCCACGATAATTTGCCGTAACGCTTGTGGACATCTTCCAGCAGCTTCGGAATCCCCGGCACACCGACCGAACGGCCGCCGACCACCGCTTTCATAAAGCCCATCGGTTTGCCGTTTTCATCCAAGAAAAGTTCTGGCGTTGCCGCTTTCGGCGCCGTTTCGCGGGCATCAAACGTCGTCAGCTTTTTCGCCTTATTGTCCCAATACACCAAAAACGCACCGCCGCCCAATCCGGAAGACTGCGGCTCAACCAGTCCCAAAGTTGTCTGCATGGCAACCATCGCATCTATCGCACTGCCGCCGCGCTTCAAAATTTCATAACCGGCTTCAGTTGCCAGCGGATTGGCAGACGCCGCCATATAATGTTTGGCGCGGATTAATTTCTGCTCCGTCAGCCCCGTCCCTTGCTCCGGCGCATGGTTATCCATAGATACGGAGGGCAGGGAAACTTGAGGCTTTTGAACCGGCTGTTGCGCACAAGCGGCCAAAATCAAAACGGATAACAGGTTAATACTAAAAGAAAACTTCATATGCATACCCTTATTGACATATTTTCAGACGGCCTTTTCCCAGCTTAAACAAAAGGAAATATGAAAATAGCTTGAAATAAAAAACCATTTGACTATTTCTCCAGTCAATCAGTTCCAATTGGAGAAGTATAAAACAAGCTAAGATTGTGCACAGGCAAAAAGTTACCCACAGAATGGAGCAGCAGAAAAAATTTATCCACACCTACAAACAAGGCCGACCATACTTTATCCTCATCAAAAAATATCAGCTAAGTATTTGAAAAATTTTTATAATCAAAGTTATCAACAAGCTGTGGCAGCACTCAATATCATCTTCTATTTATTATTTAAAATCTAATTTATAGTTTGTTTTCCCAAAGGTAAAGGCCATCTGAAACGTAAAGGCATCTTTTCAAAAAATTAAAAAGTTAAGGATTGTTAAAAACGTGTAAATCAGCTAGAGTTACGCTTGATAAAATTAATTAATAACGGAGTTTCACAAAATGAAAGGCGACATTGGCGTAATCGGCCTTGCCGTAATGGGGCAAAACCTGATTCTCAACATGAACGACAACGGCTTTAAAGTTGTCGCATTCAACCGTACGACCAGCAAAGTAGACGATTTTTTAAACGGCGCAGCCAAAAATACCAATATTATCGGCGCATATTCACTGCAAGATCTGGTTGATAAATTAGAGAAACCACGCAAAATCATGATGATGGTACGCGCTGGTTCTGTTGTTGACGATTTTATCGAGCAACTTGTTCCGCTTTTGGACGAAGGCGACATCATTATTGACGGCGGCAATGCCAACTATCCTGATTCCACCCGCCGTACACACGAGCTGGCGGCAAAAGGCATCCGCTTTATCGGTGCCGGCGTATCCGGTGGTGAAGAAGGCGCGCGTCACGGCCCGTCTATCATGCCTGGCGGTGATGAAGCCGCATGGCCTGCCGTCAAACCGATTTTCCAAGCCATCTCCGCCAAAACGCCTCAAGGCGAGCCTTGCTGCGACTGGGTCGGCCGCGACGGTGCGGGCCACTTCGTCAAAATGGTGCACAATGGTATCGAATACGGCGACATGCAGTTGATTTGCGAAGCGTACCAATTCATGAAAGACGGTTTGGGTCTGTCTTATGACGAAATGCACCAAATCTTCAACGAGTGGAACAAAACCGAACTGGATTCTTATCTGGTCGAAATTACCGCCGCGATTTTGGGTTACAAAGATGAAAACGGCAAACCTTTGGTCGAAAAAATCCTCGATACCGCAGGTCAAAAAGGTACAGGTAAATGGACCGGCATCAATGCCCTCGATTTGGGTATCCCGTTGACCCTGATTTCCGAAGCCGTATTTGCACGTTGCGTGTCCGCGTTTAAAGACCAACGCGCTCAAGCAAACAGCCTGTTTGGCAAAACCATTACCCCGATTGAAGGCGACAAAGCCGCATGGGTGGATGCTTTGCGCCAAGCCCTGTTGGCGTCCAAAATTATTTCTTATGCACAAGGCTTTATGCTGATTCGTGAAGCCAGCGAAAACAACGATTGGGCATTGAATTACGGCAATACCGCCCTCTTGTGGCGCGAAGGCTGCATTATCCGCAGCGCGTTCTTGGGCAACATCCGCGACGCATACGAAGCCAATCCTGATTTGGTCTTCTTGGGTTCCGATCCTTATTTCAAAGGCGTATTGGAAACCTGTCTGCCTGCATGGCGCAAAGTGGTGGCCAAAGCGATTGAGTGCGGTATTCCGATGCCTTGCATGGCTTCCGCAATTACCTTCCTTGACGGCTACACTTCCGAGCGTCTGCCCGCCAACCTGCTGCAAGCCCAACGCGACTACTTCGGCGCGCACACTTACGAGTGTACCGACAAACCGCGCGGCGAGTTCTTCCATACCAACTGGACAGGCAAGGGCGGCGATACTGCTTCAACCACATACGATATTTAATTTGCCTGAGCAAACACAAGGCCGTCTGAGTATTTCAGACGGCCTTTTTATAGGGTTATCCACAATGAAGAAAGAAACGATTTAGCCTATTTGATAGATAACTTTATGAAATAAATAAAGATTAATAAAGGCCGTCTGAATATTTCAGACGGCCTTTAAAATTGTTCACAACCTTATTAACAGGTTTTCCATGGATTAAACCAGATTTTGCGGATTGCCGGCCACGAAGCGGTTGATGTTGTCCAAAAGGATGTCAAACAGACGGTTGGCGGCCTCTTGGCTTGCCCATGCAATGTGTGGCGTAACGATGAGGTTGGGCAGTCGGGCTTTCAGCAGAGGGTTGCCGTCGCGTGGCGGCTCTTGTGTCAACACGTCAAAACCTGCACCGCCGATTTGGCCGTATTTCAACGCCGCAACCAAAGCGGCTTCATCGACCAAGCCGCCGCGCCCGCAGTTGATGAGGATGGCACCGGGTTTCATTTGCTGCAATTCGGCTTCGCCTATCATGTTTGCCGTTTGTGGCGTGAGCGGGCAATTAAGTGACACGACATCGGCGGAGCGGATGGCTTCGTCAAAGGAAACATAGCCATCTCGGATGCTTTGGGCATTTTTATGTTCGGCGAACACGACATTCATTTTGAAAGCCTGAGCATAAGTTGCCAGCGTTTTACCGATATTGCCGCGTCCGAAAATCGCCAGCGTTTTGCCGTTTAAATCGCGCATCGGGGCGCCGAGATGGCAGAAAAACGGCGAGTTTTCCCACAAGCCTGCCGCAACGTCGCGCTGGTAGGCAGGCAGGTTGCGCATCAGGGTAATCATCATCATAAACGCGTGTTCCGCCACGGATTCATTGCCGTAAGCGCGGATATTGCACACTGCTGTGCCGTTTTGTTTGGCAGCCTCAACGTCCACATTGTTGACGCCTGTCGCGGTAACAGCAACCAGCTTGAGTTGTGGATTTTCGGCAAATGCTTGGGCGGAAATCACGACTTTGTTGGTAATCACAATGTCCGCGCCACGGATACGCTTTAAGGTTTCGTGCGCTTCGGTTGTGCCGTAGCTGCTCAATGTATGTGGAAAATCAAAATCAAACGGGCGGTTGACGAGGGTGTCGCGGTCGAGGACGACAATATGGAGCGGGTTCATAAAATTCCTATCAAAAATAAAATATCGATTTATAAAATCTAAATCAGGATAAAGGATTTAAAATATACGCGTTAGTTGATAATAATTATTATGTAGCGATTAAAACATCAATGTATCAGGAAAACAGCATGATTAAAACCATTACATTTGCTATTTTGCATTTCAGCGTCGCATTTAGTGTCGCCTATATTCTGACCGGCAGTATCGGCGTTTCCAGCGCGGTCGCTTTGGTCGAACCCATCGTCAATACCGTTGTCTTTTATTTTCACGAAAAAGCGTGGAACCGCTACGAGAAAAACAAATCCGACAAGCAAAAATTGTGGGTGCCTCTGCATCAGTGCGGCTAAAGTTTCAGACGGCCTTTTGCTTGATTAAAACCGATTATGTTTTTGCGGTTCGTCCATCGCCATCAAAATGCCAAACCCTAAAATAGAGTAAGACTTTACGAAGGCTTCATGAAGGTAAAAATGCTAAAATACGCTATTCTTGCAAACCCATTCAGACGGCCTCAATGCTCACCGATTTAGAAAAAAACGCCATCCGCGACCATTACCAAAACATCGGCAAAAACCTACCCGGTTTCCGTCCGCGCGCTTCGCAGCGGAAAATGATTGCGGCGATTGCCAACGCTTTTTCGCGGACCTTGACGCGTGAAGAAGGCGAAGAAGCGCCCAAACGCGAGGGTGAGAGCATTGCTGTGATCGAAGGGCCGACCGGCGTGGGTAAATCATTGGCCTACCTTTTGGCCGGCGGCATCATGGCGCAAACACGCGGCAAACGGTTGATCGTCAGCAGCGCGACGGTGGCTTTGCAAGAGCAGTTGGTTGACCGCGATTTGCCGTTTCTGGTCGAAAAAAGCGGTTTGGAGTTGACCTTTGCGCTTGCCAAAGGACGCGGCCGTTATCTTTGCCCGTACAAACTCTATCAACTGACGCAAAACAACGCCCAGCAAAACCTGCTTGGTTTTGAAGCGCCGGAAGTGTTGTGGGACAGCAAACCCAAGCCTGAAGAATTGAACCTGCTGCGCGACATTGCCGATGAATTTTCCGCCCGCCGCTTTAATGGCGACCGCGACACTTGGCCGGAAAAAATCGATGACGCGATTTGGCTTAAAGTGACCAACGACCGCCACGGCTGCCTGAAATCCGCCTGTCCAAATCGTCCGGAATGCCCTTTTTACCTGGCACGCGATGTCTTGGAAACTGTCGATGTCGTCGTTGCCAACCACGATCTTCTGCTTGCCGACATCAGCATGGGCGGTGGCGTGATTCTGCCTGCGCCCGAAAACAGTTTCTATTGCATAGACGAAGCGCACCACCTGCCCAAAAAAGCCCTCAGCCGTTTTGCCGCCGAACATTCATGGAATATTGCCGTTTGGACGCTGGAAAAACTGCCGCAGCTTACCGGCAAAATTGCCGCGCTTACCGATAAAGCCGAACTTGCCAACCTTGCCGACGAAGCTGCCACATCCTTGCTCGACAGCCTGCACGAATGGCAGTTTCACTTGGCGGAAGAGCCGTCTTTAAGTCTGGGGTCGTCTGAAAACGACAGGCGGAAACACAACGAACCGACTTGGCTGTGGGAAGACGGCAAAATCCCCGAAGGCCTGGAAACCACAGTTTCCAATACGGCCATTGCTGCGCGCAGCCTGCTCAAACACGTTGTCGGTATGAACGATGCACTTTCCGCCGCTCGCCGCGAAAAAGAGCAGGACGGCGCGCTCATCGACCGCCTGACCAGCGAGTTCGGCCTTTTTATCGCCCGTATCGAACAAATCAGCGCGGTTTGGGATTTACTCTCCACCGTTCCCATTGAGGGCGAAGAGCCGTTGGCGAAATGGATAACCCGCCGTGCCGATGACAAAAACGACTATATTTTCAATGCCAGCCCCATCAGCAGCGCATCCCACCTTGCCAACAGTCTGTGGCGGCGCGCGGCAGGCGCGGTGCTGACTTCGGCCACCCTGCAATCGCTCGGCAGCTTCAACCTGATTTTGCGCCAAACCGGCCTATTATGGCTGCCCGAAACCACCACGCTTGCATTGGAAAGCCCGTTTAATTTCGATGCGCAAGGCGAGCTGTATATTCCGCCGGTTCATGCCAGCCCGAAAGACCCTGATGCGCACACGGCCGCCATTGTCGAATGGTTGCCGAAGCTGGTTTCGCCGGTTGAAGCCATCGGCACGCTGGTGCTGTTTTCCTCGCGCAAGCAAATGCAGGATGTCGCCTTACGACTGCCTGATGAATACTTGCCGCTTCTGCTTGTGCAGGGCGAGTTGCCCAAGGCCGTTCTTTTACAAAGGCACCATCAAGCCATTGCAGAAGGCAAAGCCAGCATTATTTTCGGCCTCGACAGTTTTGCCGAAGGCCTCGACCTGCCCGGCACGGCCTGCGTGCAAGTCATTATTGCCAAGCTGCCGTTTGCCATGCCGGACAATCCCATCGAGAAAACCCAAAACCGTTGGATTGAACAACGCGGCGGCAATCCTTTTATCGAAATTACGGTGCCCGAAGCCAGCATCAAATTGATCCAAGCCGTCGGCCGCCTTATCCGTACCGAACAGGATTACGGCCGCGTGACCATCCTTGACAACCGCGTCAAAACGCAACGCTACGGCCAACAATTATTGGCCTGTTTGCCGCCGTTTAAACGGATAGGGTAGTTGTGGATAATTCAAAGGCAGAGGCCGTCTGAAATCAAATGTTCAGACGGCCTTTTATTCTTTTGCCTTTTATTCTTTTCAAGCTATAAATCCAATTTCATGACGGATACGGTTTCCCCATTGTGCCAAGTCTGGGTAATTTCTTTCCAGCCGAACTTTTCATACACGGCCTGCACATCCGGCGTATAGAGAAACAGATGCGGCAAACCCAGTTCGCGTGCTTTATCCAGACAAAACGAAACCAGCTGCCTGCCCACGCCCAAACCGCGAAATTGCGGCAAAACGAACACATCGCCCAACCAATATTCGTATTCAGGAAAACACGCCATATCAAACCGCTTCAATGCTGCCGAACCCATCAGCCGCCCTTCGTTATCCACAGCCGCAAACGCCAGCGGCAAGGTATCCCCATTGATGCACTGCGCGTAATACGCACGGATTTTGTCCAGAGACGACCATGGCGCAAAATCGTGCCATTCCTCAAACAGCGCGAGGGCTAAAGGTTCGACAAATTCAGGCTTCAGACGGCATATGTTCATATTTGGTCCTCTTGTTGTACGGCATAGGGATTATTTTTATAGTATAGGCCGTCTGAAAGATTAACACATCTTAAAAAATCAGCGTAAAACACAATAAACCCGCCGCCAGCCCCATTCAAATCACTTATAATTCTGCCCGTACCGCACACAAACAAAAGAAGAACATCATGGCCAAGAAATTTCCCATTTTCCCGAAAAATCCCGAGCGTATCTGCTGGGGTTGCGACAAATACTGCAAAGAAGACGATTTGCAATGCGGCAACGGTTGCGAGCGCATCCAACATCCCATCGAGTTGGACGGCCGCGACTGGTATAAAAAAGGCGACTGGAGCAATTTGTTAAGCGAAGAGCAGCAAATCGAACTTGGACTGAAAGAAGCACCCAAGCCGGCCAAACCGCATATCAAGCTGCCTTTGAAAAACAAAACGGCTTAAACGGAATGCCGTAAACAAACGAGATAAAAAAAGGCCGTCTGAAACATGAAAAACAGGGTTTCAGACGGCCTTTGCGTTGTCGGATTATGCCTTTACATAATGCACAAACGCGTATTCGATGCCTTTGGCGGAAACATGGTTTTCCCGAGAGGCTTCTTGCCATGTTTCTGAGGAAAATTCAGGAAAAAACGCATCGCCGTCCACATCTAAACCGACTTCGGTCAAACGCAAATCCGTGGCAATCGGCAGGGCTTGTGCATAAATTTGCGCGCCGCCCATGATGATGACTTCTTCAGCCCCCTGACACAAAGCCAGCGCATCTTCCAAAGAAGCCGCCGTTTGCGCACCTTCGGCCTGATAATCTTGGCGGGTGATGACGATATTTTGACGGTCGGGCAGCGGCTTGCGCGGCAGCGACTCCCATGTTTTGCGGCCCATAATGACGGGTTTGCCGGTGGTGTAGGATTTGAAGAAGGCAAAATCCTCGGGCAAATGCCAAGGCATAGTGTTGTTGGTGCCGATACAGCGGCGGGCGGCGTAGGCGGCGATGAGGGTGATTTTCGGCATAATGAAATCCGTTTGCAAAATAAAATGATTATAGCGGAAGGGAGGCGGGATGGACTGAATATCCGATATTCTAAAAATGTTTCAATATTTATAAAATTAATATTCAAAATACTTAATTTTGACAAAAATCATTTATTGTTCATTTTTTTAGGTATATGATAAATATCATACCAAATAAAAAAGGAAAGGAAAAAATGATGAGAACCCTCCGCATTTCTGCTTTGACTGCTTCCCTGTCTTTGATGTTGGCTGCCTGCGGCGGCGCAACAAGCGGCTTGTCGAATGCCGTGACCGAGCCGCTCAATCCGCATCCGAAAGGCGTGTTGTCCGTTGAATTGAACGAATCCGTCCCTGAAAACGGTACGTTGGAGCTGACGGCCAACGGTAAACCGCAAACCCTGCAAAAAGGCGACAAACTCGATACCGGCTTTTTGAAAACCGATAAAGTATCCTCTTACGACTACGCCCAAAAAATCAAGGTAAACGGCCAAGTCATCACTTTGGAAACGGGCGATTTCCAAGTGTATAAACAAAATTATTCCACTGTTGCTGCGCGTTACGCCAAACAAAAAGCCGATGACGCAGGCAAGCTGCAAAACCTCGATACATACACATTCATCGTCGGCGAAGTCCAAGGCGATGAAACAGCGTATCGCAATTTACCCAAACAAGGCAGCTATCAGTATTCGGGCATCGCGTTTAACGGCGACGACCGCAGCGGCCGTCTGAAATACACCGTCGATTTTGATAAAAAACAAGGTTACGGCAAAATTAGCAGCATGGCCTCCTACAATAATGTCGACCTGCTTGCCGCAGGTATTGCCAATAACAACGGCAAAGCCGCCATCAGCGGTAAAACCAGTTTGAACGGTATCGAAAACGGCCGTTATGATTTGAAACTCTTTGGTCCGCAGGCTGAAGAAATTGCCGGTAAGGCGCAAATCAAAGTTGGCGATTCCACCAAAGAAATCGGTTTGGCCGGTAAAAAAGAATAGGAAACAAGGCCGCCTGAACATTTCAGACGGCCTTTTTGTGACAAAAAAAGCAACGGCTCAAACCGTTGCTTTTTTCATGTCAACCTAAATTACAGGCTGCCCAAGATAATGCGCAATACGCGGCGCAACGGCTCGGCAGCGCCCCACAAGAGTTGGTCGCCGACAGTGAACGCGCTGATGTATTCGCCACCCATCTCCAGTTTGCGGATACGGCCGACAGGAACAGACAGCGTGCCGGTAACTTTGGCAGGCGTCAGCTCGTGGATGCTGGCTTCTTTTTCGTTGGGGATGACTTTCACCCAGTCGTTCGCGCCTGCCAAAATCGCTTCGATTTCGGAAACGGGCAGGTCTTTTTTCAGCTTCAGGGTGATGGCTTGGCTGTGGCAGCGCATAGAGCCGATGCGTACGCACAAGCCGTCGATTACGGTCGGATTGTCGTTGCGGCCGAGGATTTTGTTGGTTTCCACGCCGCCTTTCCATTCTTCTTTGGACTGGCCGTTGCCCAAGTCCACGTCAATCCACGGAATCAGGCTGCCGGCGAGCGGTACGCCGAAGTTGGCTTTCGGATAGTCTTCGCTGCGCAGGAAATCGGACACTTTTCGGTCGATGTCGAGAATCGCGCTGGAAGGATCGGCAAGCTCGTCTGCCACTTTGGCGTGAATCGCGCCCATGCCGCTGATGAGTTCGCGCATGTTTTTCGCACCCGCGCCGGAAGCGGCTTGGTAGGTCATGCTGGTTGCCCATTCGACCAAATCATTTTGGAACAGGCCGCCCAAGGCCATCAGCATTAGGGAAACGGTACAGTTGCCGCCGATGTAGTTTTTCACGCCGTTTTTGAGGCCGTTGTCGATGACGTTGCGGTTGACAGGGTCGAGGACGATAATCGCATCATCTTTCATGCGCAGGGAAGAAGCCGCGTCAACCCAGTAGCCGTTCCAGCCGCTGTCGCGCAGGGGTTGGAAGACGGATTTGGTGTAATCGCCACCCTGACAGGTAACGATGATGTCCATTTTTGCCAATTCGGCAACATCGTTGGCATCCAACAATGTTTTGGCTGCCTGACCGAAATCAGGGGCAGCGCCGCCGACGTTGGAAGTGGTAAAGAAAAACGCTTCGGGAATGTGGGCGAAGTCGTTTTCTTCTTTCATACGCTGCATCAAAACAGAGCCGACCATACCGCGCCAGCCGACGAAACCTACTTTCATGTGTTACTCCTTACAAAGAAAATCCGGATAAGTTTATAGTGCATTAACAAAAACCGGAACGGCATCGCCTGCCACTTTGTTCAGACTTTTGTTAACCCACTATAAAAAAGGGGAAAACAAACGTTTTAACGCCGTCTGCGGAAAATGTAAAGGTTTTTATCGAAATTTTTTAGAATGATGGAAAAATAGGTTAAGATGGCAATGAAATTGCATCTCATTAAATAGCACAGAGGAAGATTAAATGAGCGAAATCAATTTGTCGGATTTGCCTAAAACAGAAATAGTGGATGTCCATATTGCTTCAGTATGGTCACGGGTCGCAGCATATTTGTTGAATTATTTATTTAATGTAATTATTTTTTTACCCTATTATTATATTTTATATACTGAGACAGCAGCAATTGCCAAGCAGAAAAATATTGCTTTTACACAAGAGCTTATAATAAGTGTCAGCGAGCGGGCCGATATGACACAGATGCTAGGATTGACCTCTATCGTATATTTAATTGTCGGTATTGTTCAGCTTTATTACATGAGCCGCTATGGTCAATCCTTGGGTAAAAAGATCATGCGTATTCGAGTATTGAAAAGCAATGGCAGCAATCCGGGTTTTCTTGGTACGGTATTGGTACGAGAAGTTGCATGGGGCTTAATTGTACTTGCCATTGTGTTTGCTGTATACTTTGTATTAAAAGGAAACATTTTAATTTATTCACTACTGATCACACTGATCAACTTCATCATGCTCTTCTCCGTCAAACGCGACCGCCGCACGCTCTACGATATGCTGGCCGATACGGTTGTCGTCAAATTGCCGCCACGCCGATAAATGGCTTTTTTGTGTTAAAATCAGCACTTTCCAACATAGGCCGTCTGAAAAATAGTTTTCAGACGGCCTTTCGACACGCTATTGATTCCATGAAAAAACACCTGTACCGCATCACGCTCGTCAGCATTGCCGCAGCCATTCTTGCCGCCTGTCCGAGCAAAAGCATTAAAAACCTCCCCGAAACCGACACCAGCGTTATCAAAGGCCCCGACCGCCCCACCGGTACGCCCGATCCTGTCGGTACGACAGTGAGCGGGGGAGGAGCAAACTACACCGTAGTTTCCTACAACGAATTGCCGCACTGGGACCTCCAACACTTTACCAAAAGCCTGCAGTCTTTCCGTTTAGGCTGTGAAAAACTTAAAAACCGCCAAGGCTGGCAGGACGTTTGTATCCAAGCCATGCAAACACCGGTGCACCATTTCCAAGCCAAGCACTTTTTCGAGCGCTATTTCACCGCATGGCGCGTCGATAACGGCGGCAATCCTGCCGGCACCATTACCGGCTATTACGAACCGGTCCTGCACGGCGACGATAAGCCCACAAGCCAATCCCGTTTCCCGATTTACGGCATTCCGAACGATTTTGTTTCCGTTCCACTGGCTGCAAACTTGAGAGGCAGCAAAGCCACCGTCCGCATTCGCCAAACCGGCCAAAACAGCGGCGTCATCGACAATAGCGGCACATACACGGTCGATTTGTCCAGATTCCCGATTACTGCACGCAGTACTGCGCTGAAAGGCCGTTTTGAAGGCAGCCGCTTTGTTCCTTACTACACCCGCAGCCAAATCAACGGCGGCGCGCTTAACGGCAAAGCGCCGATTTTGGGTTATGCAGATGACCCGGTCGAACTTTTCTTTATGCACATTCAAGGTTCAGGCCGTCTGAAAACACCGTCCGGCAAATACATCCGTGTCGGATTTGCCGATAAAAACGAACATCCGTATGTTTCCATCGGCCGCTATATGGCGGACAAAGGCTATCTGCCGCTGGGTCAGACCAGCATGCAGGGCATCAAGGCCTATATGAAGCAAAACCCCGGCCGCCTTGCCGAAGTTTTGGGACAAAACCCAAGCTACGTCTTCTTCCGCGAGCTGACCGGCAGCAGTGATTCAGGCCCGGTGGGCGCATTGGGTACGCCGTTGATGGGCGAATACGCCGGTGCTATCGACCGTCACTACATCACGCTTGGCGCACCGTTATTTGTTGCCACTGCCCATCCGACCACCAAAAAAGCCCTCAACCGCCTGATTATGGCGCAAGATACCGGCAGCGCGATTAAAGGCGCGGTCCGTGTGGATTATTTCTGGGGTTATGGCGACGAAGCAGGCGAAGTGGCCGGCAAAATGAAAACCACCGGCTATGTATGGCAGCTCCTGCCCAACGGCATGAAACCGGAATACCGTCCATAAACAGCGGTTTAAAAAAGCCGTCTGAAACCAAGATTCAGGTTTCAGACGGCCTTTTTATTTCTATAAAAATGCGGCAGGTTTTAAAAACCTGCCGCGGTATGGGGACATACAGCTCGGACGGTAAGCCGGGTTCTGTCGCGGACAGTCATTCCTCTAGGCACATCATTGCTGGTGTGCTCAAGCAACCTACCCGAACGCTCGGCGAGCAGCGTCATCGCGTTCTGTTTGGTCTTGCTCCGAATGGGGTTTAGCCTGCTGCGCTTTGTTACCAAATGCACGGTGCGCTCTTACCGCACCTTTTCACCCTTACCTGTTTTGCCCGAAGGCAATCATCGGCGGTATTGCTTTCTGTTCCACTTTCCGTCGCGTTGCCGCGCCCGGCCGTTAGCCGGCATTCTGCTCTGTGGAGCCCGGACTTTCCTCCCCGTATGCCTTACGCGATACGCGGCGACTGTCTGTCCGACCTGTATGAGGTGCGGATTATAACACAGCCGCCATAGGGTTCAGACGGCCTAAATATTTATTTTTTCTTTTTAAATGCTATTTCGGTCAAACCCAATTCCTGTGCTTTTTTGCGAACTGCGGATTCGGGCATTTCGCGTGCCAGGCGGCTGGTGCAGTATTCGGTCATGGTGGTGGCGCAGGCTTTGAAGTTGCCGGTAAAGTCGCTGGCGGCACTTAAAAACGGAATGAGGCGGCCGGCCATGATTTCTTCGGCCGGTGCGTCTGTTTGGGCGGATACGCGTCCGGACTCGACCGCCGAGAAAATTTGTTCTGTAAAGCGTCGGGCGAAGTTTTCTTCTGTTTGGCAGTCTTGGAATGCGGTGTTTTCGTGTTGGCAGACAAGGGTAACTTCGCCTTGAGCTTCTTGCAGCGGTTCGGCCAAATCGAGTTTGAGGGTTTGCTTGTCGGTTTGCAGCCAGGCGGTGCGGCCTTGGGTTTTGATGATTTTGCCGTAAACGCCGATGGCATCGTTTTTGGGGATGTTTTTCTGTTCGGCAAGTTGCTGGGCCGAGAATAAGGGGGCTTGTTCGGCAAATGCGCCGCCGGTTTCGTGTTTGAAGTAGGCGGCGAGGTCTTGTTTGATGAGGGCTTGGGTCAGTAGTTTTTCGCCTTCGGTCAGGCGGTGTGCGAAGCCGTGTGTTTTTGGGGTGGATGCGGCATCCGTGGTCTTGGTGTCCGGTGTGCAGGCGCTCAGGAGTAAAAGCAGGGGAAGGATGTATTTCATGGTTGGTCTCTCAACAGGCCGTCTGAACCTATGGTTTCAAACGGTCAGCGTTGTTTATCGATAACGATAAACCCGGCGGGGATAAACGGGATAGGCCGGGTAATTGCGGACGGGTTCGCTGTCTTGATAGATGACGGTCGTCCCGGGCGGGGCGTTGATGGTCACGGTTTTGTTGACGGTGGTTTGCGAGTGGACGGGCAGGTCTAAGACAGCGGTGCGTCCATACGGGGTCTCGGTATAGACGCATGCGCTTAGAAGCAAGGCGGCACTCAGGACGGCAGTTTTCATGTTTCAGACGGCCTTATTTGAGCAGGTTTTTCAGGGCCAGGCGTACGCCTTCGCCGACTTCCGTGCCTTTGGGAATGCCTTTGGTGGCGGCTTTGGCTTCGCGTTCGTTGTAGCCGAGGGCAAGCAGGGTGTTGATGATGTCTTGGCTTTCGTCGGCAACGGCAACAGGTGCAAACAGGCCGTCTGAAACGGTATGGGACACGAGTTTGCCGCGCAGTTCCAACACCATGCGCTCGGCGGTTTTCTTGCCGATGCCGGGCGCGGAGGAGAGACGTTTGACGTCTTCTTCGGCGATGGCTTGCGCCAGCTCGTCGGCATTCATGGCCGACAAAATGCCCAATGCGGTTTTTGCACCGATACCGCTGACTTTGACCAGTTGGCGGAAGGTGGCGCGTTCCTCGGCTGAGGCGAAACCAAACAGCAAATGTGCGTCTTCGCGGACGACAAGCTGGGTGTAGAGATGGACGGTTTCGCCAACGGAGGGCAGGTTGTAGAAAGTCTGCATGGAAACGTCGGCTTCATAACCGACGCCGTTGACGTCAATAACGACCTGCGGTGGATTTTTCTCAATCAATTTGCCTGTGAGCCTGCTGATCATGGTGCTCCCCTGTGATTAAAAAAGGCCGTCTGAAACCTTGCAATCGGGTTTCAGACGGCCTTGTATTGTATCAAACTTCAGCGGTAACGCGGACGAAATCAGATGGCGGATGCCAGGTTCAGATGACGGGCGCGTTCGCCTGCTTCGGCGGCACGTTCTTGGCTGCTGAACGGACCCATTTTGACAACGTATTCGTAGTTGCGTTTTTCAAGCATGACTTTGCTGTCTGACGGCAGGCTTTGTGCGGCTTGGTTCAAATAAGCCTGTGCTTCGCGTTGGGTACCGAAGGATTTCAAATCAACAAAAAATTCTTTGTTGTTTGGGGAAATAATGGTTTGAGCGGCGGTTTGGCCGGGGATGATCTGCTCAACTTTGACGTTGGCCGTGCCTTGGTTGATGAAACCCAATTGTTGGGCGGCGGCTTTGGAAACATCGATGACGCGGTTGCCGTGGAAAGGGCCGCGGTCGTTGACGCGGACGATGACGCTTTTGCCGTTTTGCATATTGGTCACGCGTGCGTAGCTGGGAATAGGGAGGGTTTTGTGTGCGGCGGAGAGGGCGTTCATATTGTAACGCTCGCCGCTGGAAGTTTTACGGCCGTGGAATTGGTTGCCGTACCATGAGGCTTTGCCGGTTTGGCTGAAAGAGGAAACTTGGGTCAGCGGCGTGTAGCGTTTGCCGGCAACTTTGTAACTGCGGTTAGCAGAAGGATGCAGTTTTTCGACTCGGACCACGCTGTCGGCGACGGCGGCATTGATGGAGAGGACGCCGATGGTGGCGGCGGCTAGGGAAAGGAGGGTTTTTTTAGTAAAAGTCAAAACGGGTTCCGTTCTTGAGTTGATAACGCATCGGTTTCAGACGGCCTGTTATACGCCGCCGGCAAAACCGTTTTGTCGCCATGCTTCAAACAGAATGACGGCGACGGTATTGGAAAGATTCATACTCCTGCTGTCGGGCATCATCGGCAGGCGGATTTTTTGTCCGGCAGGCAGGCTGTCGAGAACTTCGGCAGGCAGGCCGCGTGTTTCGGGACCAAACAGCAACACGTCGCCTTCGCGGAAGGAAACTTCGTCGGGGCGGGTAGAGCCTTTGGTGGTCAGCGCGAAAATGCGGCGGCCTTCAAGGGCCTTGAGGCAGTCTTCGAAATTCTCATGTACCGTCAGTTTGGCAAACTCGTGATAATCCAAACCCGCGCGTTTCATTTTGGACGAATCCAGCGGAAACCCAAGCGGCTTGACCAAGTGTAAATCGGCACCGGTATTGGCGCACAGGCGGATGATATTGCCCGTATTGGGCGGGATTTCGGGTTGGTACAAAACTATGGTAAACATATAAATCAATCACTTATAGAGTGGCATAATGCCGAAATGTTCCATGGGTGTCAAAAACTTTAAGCTATTTTTTCATTGACGGACGCGCCAAACTCCAGCAAAAAATCTTACCTGCGCCTGATTTTTTCAGCGTTTTCGCCAATTCGTTTAAAGTCGAACCGGTGGTAAAGACATCATCAATTAACAGAATATTACACGCCTTCGGCAATTCAGCTTTGATTTTAAATGCATTCTTGATATTTCGCCGACGTTCGTCGCTTTTCAGCGTACTTTGCGGCTCGCTATGCCGTCTGAAAACCGCGTGGCGCGGCAGCAGCGTCCAGCCGTAGCGTTTTGCCAAAATATCCGTCAACGCCTCGCTTTGGTTGAATCCGCGCTTGAGCCGCCGCTCTTTGCTCAAAGGCATGGGCAGGACGAAATCGAAGTGTTCCGTCGCCAGCCAGTCCGGTGCGTTTTGGCTCATCAAATCCGCCAAAGGACGGCTCATGCCCAAATCCGCCAAGTGTTTCAGCTCGCGTATCATGCTGCTGACGGGCGGTTCGTAATACAGCGAGGCCCACATTCTATCAAATGCGGGCGGCTTTTTCTGACAACTGCCGCACACTGCCCCGCCCGCGATATGGCGGAAACACAAAGGGCAGCTTTGTGCCGCGTCGATAAAATATTCCGTCAAATCGTTTGCGCAGCCTCGGCAAAGGCCGTCTGAAACGGAATCGTGGCATAATACGCAACGTCGCGCATTGAGCTGTTTCAAACTGCGCCACCAAGAAAGAACATTCATGCCACACTCCGCCAAAAAAGTTTATCTGATACACGGTTGGGCGGCGAACCGCCATGTATTTGACGATTTGATACCGCGCCTGCCTGCCGATTGGGACGTCCACGCGCTTGATTTGCCCGGACACGGCGATGCGCCTTTTACCGAGCCGTTTGATATTGCCGCCGTTGCCGAAGCCTTCGCCGGACAAATCGACACACCGGCACACATTCTCGGCTGGTCGCTGGGCGGACTGGTTGCCCTGTATTTGACCGCGCTTTATCCCGACAAAATCCAATCGCTCTGCCTGACGGCAAGCTTTGCCCGATTGACTGCCGACACGGATTATCCCGAAGGCTTGGCGCAACCTGCCTTGGGCAAGATGGTCGGCGCATTCCAGCAGGATTATGCCAAACATATTAAACAGTTTCTACAGCTGCAACTGCTGCACACTCCCCATTCCGGCGAAATCTTAAACCGGGTGCTGCCTGATTTGGCGCGCTGCGGCACGCCTTCCGCCTTACAGGCCGCGCTTGAAGCGGTCAACCATGCCGACGCGCGTCCGCTGTTGCCGCTTATTCAAACGCCGTCACTGCTGGTGTTTGGACAGAAAGACGCCATTACGCCGCCGCGCATGGGCGAATATTTACACCGCCATTTGAGCAACAGCGAGCTGGTCCTTATCGACAAAGCCGCACACGCGCCCTTTTTAAGCCATGCCGAGGAGTTTGCCGAAATTTACCGCAATTTTGTCGAAAAGGCCGTCTGAAACAGCCTTCAACCATAAAAACAGAATATTGTCGGGCAAAGCCCGCTGACACGACCCACCATGACCGAACAAGACAAACGCTGGCAAATTCACCGCCATCTCGCCCAAGACACAGACGAGCGCCTGCAGCTGGTCCGCAATGCACCCAAACGCATCATGCTGATTGGTGCCGATGCCGACATCAGCCGCAGCCTGCTGGCCGCGCGTTATCCCGACGCCGTGTTTGAAGAATACGATCCGAATGCCGAATTTTTGAAAACCGCCGCCGCCGCGCGCAAAGGCGGTTTCTGGCAGAAGCTGACCGGCAAAACCATTCCGCAGCATTGCCAAGCCCTGACCGTGCCGCTGCCTGAAGCTGCCGCCGATATGTTGTGGGCCAACCTCAGCCTCAGCCGCGCCGACGATATTTTGCCGGTATTGAAAAACTGGGCCGCCGCTTTGAAAACTGACGGATTATTGTTTTTCACGCACTTTGGCCGCGACAGCCTGACCGAACTGACAGGCCGTCTGAACCATGAAGGCATCGAATGCGAAGCGCCCATGCTGATTGATATGCACGACTTGGGCGATATGCTCGCCGACAACGGCTTTTACGATCCGGTAACCGACACGGCCAAGCTTGAGTTGAGCTATAAAAAAGCCGGGACGTTTTGGCAGGACATGGAAACCTTGGGATTGTGGAATGCGTTGAAGTTCAGCAATCCGCAAGCGGCTAAGGAATGTGTGGATCAGATTTTTACTAACGAAGGCCGTCTGAACATCACGCTTGAAACCGTGTACGGCCATGCTGTGAAGAAATTGATGTTGCCGCAAGGGGAGAACGTGGTGCAGTTTTTCCCGAAACGGCAGGGCTAGTTTGGTTGCCGTTTCCGGTAGGATTTACACTGCGATTGCGTATTGTGGAATGCAGTTTGGCGTTTGTATCGATTGCCTGCGCTGTTTAATATGTATGAAAAAGGCCGTCTGAAAACTTTTCAGACGGCTTTTTGTTTGATTCCAAATTAAGCCTGTTTGGCTGCCCATTCGGCCGGAGTGGCGGCAACGGAAATAGACAGCGCGTGCAATTCGTTGCTTTCGAGTTGCGGCTTGAGGCCGTCTTTAATCAGGCGGTGGCGGGCGAGGCGGGCTTTGCCTTCAAATGAGGAGGAAACGATTACGGCGAAGAAGTGATGGCCGTCGCCTTCGACTTCGACGTGTTCGCAAGGGGTAACGCCTTCAATCAGGGTTTTGACTTGTTCGGGTAAAAGCATGGGGGTTCCTTGGGAAATGGTTTGCTTGTAAAAGAGGGCATTATACCGAATCTTGATAAAAACAGGCCGTCTGAAAAACCAAACTTCGGATTTCAGACGGCCTCGGTCTTTTGAAGCGTCAAATGCTTATTCGTACACTTTCAGCAGCTCGACTTCAAAAATCAAGGTCGCATGCGGAGGAATCACGCCGCCGGCACCGTGTGCGCCGTAGCCCATTTCGGAAGGAATGGTCAGCTTGCGTTTGCCGCCTTCTTTCATGCCGCCGAAGCCTTCGTCCCAACCTTTAATTACTTGGCCGACGCCTAGAGTGATGGTCAGCGGTTGACGGCGGTCGAGGCTGGAGTCGAATTTGGTACCGTCTTCCAACCAGCCGGTGTAATGTACGGTGATTTCTTTGCCTTTGACGGCTTCTTTGCCGTGGCCTTCTTGCAAGTCTTCAATAATCAGGCTCATGATGTTCCTTTCGGATGTATGGTGAAAATCGGTTCAAGATTACCATATTGTGTGGAATCGTGAAACAAATGCGCCCATATGGCCGGCAACAAAAAGGCCGTCTGAAACGGATTTTCAGACGGCCTTGTTTTATGCTAAACCTTATTTGTTGTCAGGTTGGGATTTGACATCGTGGGAGACGGGCAGCTCAGGCATGGTTCGGGCAGACTCTGGAACATTGCCGGAGAGGGCTTTCAAGAAGGCAACGATGTTTTCAGTGTCTTCCGGAGCCAAGGTTTTACCCAATTGCGCTTTCGCCATGATGTTGACGGCTTTATCCAGTTCCCAAACGCTGCCGTTGTGGAAGTATGGGTAGGTGCGTTCGACGTTTCTCAAGCCGGGAACACGGAAGAAGAATTCGTCTTCGGCTTTTTTGGTTACGTCCGCACGGCCTTTGTCGTGTTTAGGATCGTCGATGTGTTTCCAGTAAGGGCCATCCACCAAACCGAATTTTTGGAACATAGTACCGCCCAAGTTGACGCCGCTGTGGCAGGACATACAGCCATTGTCCATAAATGCGCGTACACCTTTGCGTTCTTGTTCGCTCAGGGCGGATACGTTGCCTTTGAGGTAGTCGTCCCAACGGGTCGGGGTCAGCAGGGTGCGTTCAAACGCGCCCAATGCGGTGGTGATGTTTTTGAAGGAAACCGCGCCGTCTTCAGGGAATGCGGCTTTGAATTTCTCTTGGTATTCGGGAATGCCGGCGATTTTGGCGGCGGCATCGGCTTCGGTCGCGTTGGCCATTTCAACCGGGTTGAGCAATGGGCCGCCGGCTTGTTCTTCCACATCGGCGGCACGGCCGTCCCAGAATTGGCTGCCCAACAAGGCGGCATTCAGGGCAGTTGGGGGGTTACGGGCGCCGAATTGGCTTTTGTGGCCCGCGCTGGTCGGCATGTTGTCCACGCCGGCCGTTGCCAAGTTGTGGCAGGAGTTACAGCTGACGGTATTGCCTTTGGACAGGCGGGTTTCGTACCAAAGTTGTTGGCCGAGTTTGACCTGCTCTTCGGTAAACGGACGGATTTTTTGCATTTCGGCCGCATCAGGCAAAGGTTTGAACACGGCTTGTGCGCGTTCCAACAGGGCTTTGTCTTCGGCAGAAACATCGGCGGAATTTTGAGGGGCTGAAACGGCGGCGGTGCTTGCGGCAGCATCGGCAGCACTCGCGGCAGAAGCCGCTTGAGGGGTTTCGGTTGTTTGAGCCGTTTTCTCGCCGCAGGCGGTCAGCGAGGCAGAAACGGCCAAAGCCAAAGCGATTTGGTGGAGTTTTAAACGTGGCATAGGAGGGTTCCTTTGTTATGCGTTTGTTATGTCATGGATTGCTGATTGCACCAGCAATATGCCAACTATAAAAGATAAGGTGGTTTTAATTTTTGTTGTAAATCAACCTTTTAAATTTGATAAATTTTGAAAATATCACTGATAGGGAAATTTATACTATGGAACTTTTTTATTATTTATTTACAATTGCTTAGATAAATTAAGGCCGTCTGAAAAAATAAAATTCAGACGGCCTTTTAGTTTTTATTGATTACGTCCGTTATTTTATTTTAAAAAATCTTAATAAATATAGAGCTATTAAAAAATAAAAATAATTTGCGTTATTAAGCA
This sequence comes from Neisseria sp. P0019.S002, assembly GCF_051957155.1. Taxonomy (NCBI): domain Bacteria; kingdom Pseudomonadati; phylum Pseudomonadota; class Betaproteobacteria; order Neisseriales; family Neisseriaceae; genus Neisseria; species Neisseria sp. P0019.S002. Next base: position 23,236 of record NZ_JBQCWS010000002.1, on the reverse strand, counting down.
TAAAGCGTTATAAATGCGTTAACAAATGAACATTTCACTTTAGAGTTTTTTATGCTGATTGCTTTATTGATTATGCTGCGCGAGGGCATCGAAGCCGCCCTGATTGTCGGCATTGTTGCCAGTTTTTTGAAACAGTCGGGACACAGCGAGCTGATGCCGAAGGTTTGGCTGGGCGTGTTTTTGGCTTCGGTCATGTGTTTGGGTATTGGTTACGGCATTCATTCCGCTACTGGCGAGATTCCGCAAAAAGAACAGGAATTGGTGGTCGGCGTCATCGGCCTGGTGGCCGTGGCCATGCTGACGTACATGATTTTGTGGATGAAAAAGGCTGCACGTTCGATGAAACAACATCTTCAGGATTCTGTTCAGTCGGCCTTGAACCGCGGTAGCGGCCAGGGGTGGGCCTTAGTCGGCATGGCGTTTTTGGCTGTGGCGCGCGAAGGTTTAGAGAGCGTGTTTTTCCTGCTGGCCGTGTTCCAGCAAAGCCCGACGTGGTCTATGCCGATAGGCGCGGTATTAGGGCTGTTGGTGGCGGTTGTCATCGGTACGCTGATTTATCAGGGCGGTATGCGCCTGAACTTGGCGAAATTTTTCCGTTGGACGGGCGCGTTTTTGATTGTAGTGGCGGCCGGTCTGCTGGCCGGTTCGTTTCGCGCGCTGCATGAGGCCGGCGTATGGAATGTGATGCAGGATATTGCTTTCGACACATCGAAATATTTGCATGAAGACAGCCCTTTAGGCGTGCTGCTCGGCGGTTTCTTCGGTTATACCGACCACCCGACCGAAGGCGAAGTCCTGATTTGGCTGCTGTATCTGGTTCCCGTCATGATTTGGTTTTTGCGCGGCAGTGCGCCAGCAAAAACGTTAACTAAATAAAAAGGAATGAAAGTGAAAAAATTCAATCTGACTGCTTTGTCCGTAATGTTGGCTCTGGGTTTGACCGCGTGTCAGCCGCCTGAAGCCGAAAAAGCCGCGCCTGCCGCTTCAGGCGCATCCGCTGCCGCTAATGCCGACGGTTCGGTCAATATCGGCGTGAACGATACTGCTTGTGAACCAATGGAATTGACCGTCCCCAGCGGCCAAGTCGTGTTCAATATCAAAAATGACAGCGGCCGCAAGCTGGAATGGGAAATCCTCAAAGGCGTGATGGTGGTGGACGAGCGTGAAAACATTGCCCCGGGTTTATCCGACAAAATGACCGTTACCCTGCTGCCGGGCGAATATGAAATGACTTGCGGCCTGTTGACCAATCCGCGCGGTAAGCTGATTGTTACCGACAGCGGCTTCAAAGATACTGCCAACGAAGCCGATTTGGAAAAACTGGCGCAACCGCTCGCCGACTATAAAGCTTACGTTCAAGGCGAGGTTAAAGAGCTGGTGGCGAAAACCAAAACCTTTACCGAAGCCGTTAAAGCCGGCGACATTGAAAAGGCCAAATCCCTGTTTGCCGCCACCCGCGTCCATTACGAACGTATCGAACCGATTGCCGAGCTTTTCAGCGAACTCGACCCCGTCATCGATGCGCGTGAAGACGACTTCAAAGACGGTGCGAAAGATGCCGGATTTACCGGCTTCCACCGTATCGAACACGCCCTTTGGGTAGAAAAAGACGTATCCGGCGTGAAGGAAATTGCAGCCAAACTGATGACCGATGTCGAAGCACTGCAAAAAGAAATCGACGCATTGGCATTCCCTCCGGGTAAGGTGGTCGGCGGCGCGTCCGAACTGATTGAAGAAGTGGCGGGCAGTAAAATCAGCGGCGAAGAAGACCGTTACAGCCATACCGACTTGAGCGACTTCCAAGCCAATGTGGAAGGCTCCAAAAAAATCGTTGATTTGTTCCGTCCGCTGATCGAAGCCAAAGACAAAGCGTTGTTGGAAAAAACCGATGCCAACTTCAAACAGGTTGAAGACATTTTGGCGAAATACAAAACCCCGAACGGTTTCGAGCTGTACGACAAACTGAGCGAAGAAGACCGCAAAGCCCTGCAGGCGCCGATTAATGCCTTGGCAGAAGACTTGGCCAAACTGCGCGGCATTTTGGGTTTGAAATAAGATAACGCGTTTTCAGACGGCCTTTGGATATTGAAAGGCCGTCTGAATCTTATTGCCGCCCACACAAATATGCTTGAAAACTGACCTTACTTCACACGATTGCAATCTTTCCGTTCCCTGCCAAGGAGCAGACCATGAGCCAAAACAAACAACCGGCACAACCCGAAAAACGAACCCTTTTCAAAACTGCCCTTGCCGCCGGCGCCATCGGCGTTGCTGGTTATTTTGCCGGCAAAAAACAAGGCGAAGCCGCCGCCGATACCCAAAACAACCAACATTCCGAGCTGGCCTATCCGTGTTACGGCGAGCATCAGGCAGGCATCGTCACGCCACACCAGCTCTTCGGCATCATGTGTGCCTTTGACGTTACCGCCAAAGACGCCAAACAACTTGAAAACCTGTTCCGCGCCCTGACCGCCCGCATCGAATTCCTCACCCAAGGCGGCGAATACCAAGACGGCGATGACAAGCTCCCGCCTGCGGGCAGCGGCATCCTCGGCAAACAATTCCGCCCCGACGGATTGACAGTTACCGTCGGCGTCGGCAGCAGCCTCTTTGACGACCGCTTCGGCCTCAAAGACAAAAAGCCGAAACACCTGCAGGAAATGCGCGACTTCCCCAACGACAAACTCCAAAAATCTTGGTGCGACGGCGACCTCAGCCTGCAAATTTGCGCATTCTCCCCCGAAACCTGCCAAGCCGCCCTGCGCGACATCATCAAAAATACCGCCCAGTTTGCCGTTATCCGCTGGAGCATAGACGGTTGGCTCCCTAAAGCCGAACCCGGCGCCATTGCCGCGCGCAACCTTTTAGGTTTCCGCGACGGCTCCGGCAATCCCAAAGTCGAAGATCCCAAAGTCGCCGATCAAGTCCTGTGGACAGGCGTTGCCACCAACAGCTTGGACGAACCGGCATGGACGAAAAACGGCAGCTATCAGGCTGTCCGCCTCATCCGCCACTTTGTCGAGTTTTGGGACCGCACCCCGATGCAGGAACAAACCGATATTTTCGGCCGGCGCAAATACAGCGGCGCGCCCATGGACGGTAAAAAAGAGGGCGACACCGCCGATTTCGCCAAAGACCCCGACGGTAAAATCACGCCCAAAGACAGCCATATGCGCCTTGCCAATCCGCGCGATCCGGAGTTCATGAAAAAACACCTGCTCTACCGCCGCGCCTTCAACTACTCACGCGGCCTTGCCGCCAACGGCCAGCTCGACGTCGGCCTGATTTTCATCTGCTATCAGGCCAACCTTGCCGACGGTTTCATCTTCGTGCAAAACCTGCTCAACGGCGAGCCGCTGGAGGAATACATCAGCCCGTTTGGTGGCGGCTATTTCTTCGTCCTGCCGGGTGTCGAAAAAGGCAGCTTCCTCGGCAAAGAACTTTTGGGCGTATAAATCCGCCGATGGTTTGAATAGATAAATAAAAAGGCCGTCTGAAACCTGATTTCCAGATTTCAGACGGCCTGAGTTTTTTCTATCAAACCAAATGTTCCGCCAAGAAAGCCAATGCGTATTCGACGGCTTGCGCCCTTACTGCTTCGCGATCGCCCGTGAATAGCGCGGTTTGCTCAAACGAGCCTTCGGGCGTGGCCAGGCCGAACCAGACTGTGCCGACCGGTTTGGCTGTGCTGCCGCCGCCGGGGCCGGCGATGCCGGAAATACTCAAGGCGTAATCCGCCTGCGCGACGGCTTTTGCGCCGCGAGCCATTTCATAGACGGTCTCGCGGCTGACTGCGCCGTGTTTCAGCAAGGTGTCGGGCATGACGCCAAGGCGGTCTTGTTTGGCTTGGTTGCTGTATGTGACGAAGCTTTGGTGAAACCACTGCGAGCTGCCGGGAACGGAGGTCAGCGCACCTGCAAGCAGGCCGCCGGTGCAGGACTCGGCGCAGGTAACGGTTTGACGGCGGCTGGTCAGGTGTTCGGCGATGGTTTGCAGGTGGGACATAGCGGCTCCTTAATAGAAAAGGGTAAAACCGGGCAGGCGCTTGGCCCGCTGGGTTTCAGACGGCCTGAAAGCTGAAATCAGGCTTTCGACTGGATGAGGTGGACATCGCGTTGCGGGAACGGGATGTTGATGTTGGCGGCACGCAGGTTTTCAACCACTTGCTCGTTCAGGGCGAACCGGAACGGGCCGAGGTTTTCTTCTTGCGTCCACGCCCAAAGGGTGATTTCGATGGCGCTGTCGCCAAGGTTGGTAATGTATACGACGGCAGGTCGTTCTTTGGTTTGAACACACAATGAATGCTCGGTTGCCGCTCTCAATACGGCGTCTTTGGCAACTTTTAAATCACAGGCGTAATCGACGCCGACCACGACTTGGGCGCGGCAGAGGGACAGGGAGGAGCGGTTGACGATGCTGTTGCTCATGACCATGCTGTTGGGCAGGACGACTTCTTCGTTGTCCGGCGTGCTCAAAGAGGTCTGCACCATTTTGATTTCGCGGACGATGCCTTCAAAACCGTTGACGCGGATAAAGTCGCCGACTTTAAACGGGCGGAACAGGATAATCAGCGCGCCGGCGGCGAAGTTGGATAGTTGGTCTTTCAAAGATAAAGCCACGGCCAAGCCTGCGCCACCGATCAAGGCGGTCACGGAAGTGGTCGGGATACCGAGTTTGCCCAGTGCGGCGATGATGACGAGGATCAGCAGGCCGATGTTGGCGACGTTGCCGAGGAAGCTGACCAGTGTTTTATCGACTTTGGCGCGAGTCAGCGCGGCTTTCATCAGTGTCACCACGCGCGTGGCGACCCAGCGGCCGATAAAGAAGATGGCCAAGGCGGCCAGCAGGTTGGTACCGAAAGACATGCCGGTTTGGGCGAGTTGTTCCCAGCCGGAAAACGAAGAGAGGACTTGAAGATCGAAATTCATAATTGTGTGTGCGTGTGAAGTTGTTTAAAAGGTTATTGTAAAACAAGGCCGTCTGGAAAACTAATGATTTGTTTTTTCAGACGGCCTTGATGTGTTTTTAAGTTTTTCGGTTTAACGTAAAACGGTTTTGCTCCAACGGCTCACCCATTGTTTTTGCTTGGTGTTGATGTCGGCGCGATTGGGGGAATCGCTGTGTTGCGGGGTTTGGGCAAACTCGAATACTTTGGGCAGCGGCGTGTTTTTGACTGCCGGATAGACCCACATTTCGGCAGGCAGGGCTTTTTGCACTTCGCCGCTTTGCAGCCAGCTCACCAGTTTGGCCGCCAGTTCGGGTTGTTTTGCACCTTTCAAAACGGCCGCGCCTTCAACTTGGCGGAATGTGCCGCCTTTGAGGAAGAGGTTGCCGGTGGGCGGGATGCTGTATTTGCCTTTGGAGTAGTGGACTTCAGCCGCCGGGCTGGTGGCATAGCTGACCACGAGGGGATAGGCGCCGCCGTTTTGGGTGAAGTCGGTGTAGTAGGCTTCGCTCCAGCCTTTGGCAACTTTCACGCCGTTTTGGCGCATTTGCGCCCACCATTTGAACGCGCCTTCTTCACCCATACCGCCGATGTTGGCCAAGAGGAAGGAGAGGCCGGGCGAGGATGTGGCGGGAGACGGGGTTACCAGAAGGTTTTTATATTCCGGTTTGGTCAGGTCTTGCAGGGTTTGCGGCAGGGGCAGTTTTTTCTGTTCAAACCATTTTTTGTCGTAGTTGATGGCGACATAGGCGTAATCAACAGCCAGCGCATCGGGCAGGGAAGCGGTTACGGGCGCGGATTTGGGTTGGCTGGCAGCGAGGATGCCGGCGGCTTTGGCTTTGCCGATGTTGGCGTTGTCCAAACCGTAAACCGCATCAGCAATCGGGTTGGCCTTGCTCAAAATCAGTTTGTTGAGCATTTCGTTGCCGCTGCCTGCCTTAATGACGGACACTTTGGCATCGTTGGCTTTTTCAAATTGTGCGATGACGGATTGGGGTAGGCTGAAGGATTTGTGCACGGCCAAACGCACTTCGGTTTGGGCGTATAGATTTGCCGAAGCCAGCAACAGGGCTAGGGCGGACAATTTCAGTTTCATTCTCTTTCCTTTGTACGGGTAAAATACGAAATATCATAACAAAATCTGCATATCAAGGCACGATATGAATCATTCCCCCGTTTGGCTGTTTGACCTCGACAATACTTTGCACAATGCCGAAGTCGGCATTTTCTACATCATCAACCGCGCCATGACCGAATACATGGCAGGCCGTCTGAAACTTTCCGAAGAAGCCGCCTCCCACCTGCGCCAAGATTATTGGCACCGATACGGCGCGACGCTTGCCGGTTTGCAAATCCACCATCCCGAAGTCGATATCGATGAATTTTTGCGTGAAAGCCACCCGCTTAAGCAAATTTTGGCAAAGGTGGAGGGTATGGATGGAACTGATGATGTTTTAGGCCGTCTGAAAGGGCGAAAAGCCGTATTTTCCAACGGGCCTTCGTTTTATGTCCGCGCATTGGTTGAGGCGTTGGGCTTGGAAGCGCATTTTGACGGCTTGTTCGGCACGGACGACTTCGGCCTGCTCTACAAACCCAATCCGCAAGCCTATCTCAACGTCTGCCGCCTGTTGGGCGTCAAACCCGAACAGTGCGTTATGGTGGACGACAGCGCCGACAATCTGCACCAAGCCAAAGCCTTGGGCATGAAGACCGTTTGGTACGGCGAAAAAGCCCATCCGTTACCATTTGCCGACGGCATAGCGAAAGATATGCAGGGTTTGCTTGAATTTTGCACAAAACTGCCGTGAAGTTTTGAAAAAACAAGTACAATACACGGTATTGCCGACATTTAAAAACAAGGACAACATCATGCGTAAACTCGCTTTAATTCTGACCGCCGCCGCCGTTTTGGCCGGTTGCTCTTGGGAAACCTACACCAACGAATCCGGCCGTACCGCCGTACGCCAAAAATATGCTACCGGCACACCTATCGTTTATCAGGACGGTACTTATTCTAAAAACATGAATTACAACCAGTTCCGCCCAGAGCGCCGCGCCGTCCAATCCAATCAAGCGGATCATGCTGAACACGGCGAACGCGGCCAACATTGGCAAAAACCGCAATTTGCCAACCAACAGCCAGTAACCGAATAACAATATCCCCAAGGCCGTCTGAAACGGAGTGAAAAACAATCAACATTTGTTGCCCCACTTTTCAGACGGCCTCAAACAACGACAACGGAAACCGTATCATGGCTCAGACAGCTTTAAATATCGTCATCCTCGCTGCCGGCAAAGGCACACGCATGTACTCCAAAATGCCCAAAGTGCTGCACCGCATTGGCGGCCTTCCCATGGTTGAGCGCGTTATTGATACCGCCGCCTCCCTGAATCCCCAAAACATCTGCGTCGTCATCGGCCACGGCAAAGAGCAAGTCTTGGACACCGTCAAACGCGATGTCGTTTGGGTTGAACAAACCGAACAGCTCGGTACCGGCCACGCCGTCAAAACCGCCCTGCCGCACCTGTCTGCCGAAGGCCGCACGCTGGTGTTGTACGGCGACGTCCCCCTGATTGACGCAGCCACCCTCGAAACCCTGCTCGAAGCCGCAGGCGACGAAGTCGGCCTGTTGACCGACGTGCCCAACGACCCGACAGGTTTGGGCCGTATCATCCGCGACAGCAACGGCAGCGTAACCGCCATTGTCGAAGAAAAAGACGCCGATGCCGCCCAAAAAGCCGTAAAAGAAATCAATACCGGCATTTTGGTTTTGCCCAACGCCAAACTCGAAGCTTGGTTGAACAGCCTTTCCAGCAACAATGCCCAAGGCGAATACTACTTGACCGACCTCATCGCCAAAGCCGTTGCCGACGGTATTAAAGTTCATCCCGTCCAAGTCCGCGCCTCCCATTTGGCCGCCGGCGTGAACAACAAACTCCAACTGGCCGAACTCGAGCGTATCTTCCAAACCGAACAGGCGCAAGAATTACTCAAAGCAGGCGTAACCCTGCGCGATCCGGCGCGTTTTGATTTACGAGGCCGTCTGAAACACGGACAAGATGTCGTGATTGACGTCAACGTCGTCATCGAAGGCGAAGTCGAACTCGGTGACAACGTCGAAATCGGTGCCAACTGCGTGATCAAAAACGCCAAAATCGGTGCCAACACCAAAATCGCCCCATTCTCCCATTTTGAAGGTTGCGAAGTCGGCGAAAACAACCAAATCGGCCCATACGCCCGTTTGCGTCCGCAAGCCAAACTGGCCGACGACGTACACATCGGTAACTTCGTCGAAGTCAAAAACGCCACCATCGGCAACGGCACCAAAGCCAACCACCTCACCTATATCGGTGATGCCGAGATCGGCAGCAAAACCAACTTCGGCGCCGGTACGATTATTGCCAACTACGACGGCGTGAACAAACACAAAACCGTCATCGGCGACGAAGTGCGCATCGGTTCAAACTGCGTACTGGTTGCCCCCGTTACCCTCGGCAACAAAGTAACGACAGGCGCGGGCAGTGCGATTACCCGCAACTGCGAAGACGGCAAACTCGTTCTCGCCCGTTCGCGCCAAACCGTCATTGAAGGCTGGGTGCGTCCGGAAAAAGGCGATAAGAAGTAAGGTTGATCTTTATATTTGTTTTCAGACGGCCTTGAGAAACAACAGGCCGTCTGAAATCCAGATTTGCCGTTTCAATGAATATAAAACGGCGTTTTCCGACTGCCGCTTTCGGGAGCCGGAGCAGCAGTCATTTTCTCAAACTTTTGATACTAAGGAACTTATATGTGCGGTATCGTAGGTGCTATTCGCGCCAATCACAATGTAGTCGATTTTCTGACCGACGGTCTCAAACGCCTTGAATACCGAGGCTACGATTCGTCGGGTATCGCCGTAAATACAGACGGCAAAATCAAACGCGTCCGCCGTGTCGGCCGTGTGCAGCTGATGGAAGATGCGGCACGCGAAAAAGGCGTGTTCGGCCATATCGGCATCGGCCACACCCGTTGGGCAACCCACGGCGGTGTAACCGAGCCTAACGCCCACCCTCACATTTCCGGCGGCATGATTGCGGTTGTCCACAACGGCATCATCGAAAACTTTGAAGCCGAACGCGAACGCCTGCAAGCTTTGGGTTACACCTTCGAATCGCAAACCGATACCGAAGTCATCGCCCACAGCGTCAACCACGAATACACACAAAACGGCGGCAAACTGTTTGAAGCCGTCCAGGCTGCGACTGCCCGTTTCCACGGTGCATACGCCATTGCCGTTATCGCACAAGACAACCCTGAACAAATGGTTGTTGCGCGCATGGGCTGCCCGCTGTTGGTGGCCTTGGGTGACCAAGAAACCTTTATCGCTTCCGACGTATCTGCCGTGATCGCCTTTACCCGCCGCATCGCTTACTTGGAAGACGGCGACATCGCCCTGCTGAACGCAAACGGTATCGAAAAGCTGCTCGACAAAACCGGTGTGCAAACCGAACGCGCGATTAAAGTGTCCGAATTGTCTCTGGCTTCTTTGGAGTTGGGCCCATACAGCCACTTCATGCAAAAAGAAATCCACGAACAGCCCCGCGCCATCGCCGATACCGCCGAAGTCTTCCTTGATGGCGGCTTCGAACCTGAAAACTTCGGCGCCAACGCCCGCGAAGTATTCGACGATATCCACAGCATCAAAATCCTTGCCTGCGGTACGTCCTACTATGCCGCGCTGACCGCCAAATACTGGCTCGAATCCATCGCCAAAGTACCGACCGACGTGGAAATCGCCAGCGAATACCGCTACCGCGACGTGATTGCCGATCCGAAACAATTGGTCATCACCATTTCCCAATCCGGCGAAACCTTGGATACCATGGAAGCCCTGAAATACGCGCAATCCTTGGGACACAAACACAGCCTGTCTATCTGTAACGTGATGGAATCCGCCTTGCCGCGTGAAAGCGAATTGGTACTGTACACACGCGCCGGCGCGGAAATCGGCGTTGCCTCTACCAAAGCGTTCACGACCCAACTGGTTGTCCTGTTCGGCCTGGCCGTTACCTTGGGCAAACAGCGCGGCCTGGTTTCCGACGAGCAAGCAGCTGCATACGTTGAAGAATTGCGCCAACTGCCGGGCAGCATTCAGCACGTTCTCAACCTTGAGCCGCAAATCGCCGCTTGGGCGCAAAAATTTGCCAAGAAAACCAGCGCGCTCTTCCTGGGCCGCGGCATCCACTTCCCAATCGCCCTCGAAGGCGCATTGAAGCTGAAAGAGATTACCTATATCCACGCCGAAGCGTATCCTGCGGGTGAGTTGAAACACGGCCCGTTGGCTTTGGTGGATGAGAACATGCCTGTTGTCGTGATTGCCCCGAACGACAGCCTGTTGGACAAAGTAAAAGCCAATATGCAGGAAGTCGGCGCACGCGGCGGCGAACTCTTTGTCTTCGCCGACCTCGACAGCAACTTCAACGCCACCGAAGGCGTGCACGTTATCCGCGCCCCACGCCACGTCGGCGTACTCTCGCCGATTGTGCACACCATCCCCGTGCAACTCCTGTCTTACCACGCCGCCCTCGCACGCGGTACAGATGTGGACAAACCGCGCAACTTGGCTAAATCAGTAACGGTTGAATAAGCAATAAACCGGTTAAAAAAGGCCGTCTGAAACCTTGAAACAGGTTTCAGACGGCCTCTATGTTTTAAGAATCCGATTTATTTTTCGTATTTGGAAATATACTGAATAATGGCCATTTGAGGATTCTGAGCAATAATAAATTCAGTATCTTTTTTTTGATACTGATAGCCTCGGCTTATCAAATTTTTTTCACGCAGTTTGTTGCCGTATGCACCCATTAGGATTCTAATGGTAATACCAATAAGAAATAGAAAGGGGAGAAAGATTGCGAAGGCGGGGTCCATACTTACCAGTTTTTCAGCTCCAAAATTAAAAAAACTTAAAATTATAGATAGAATAATAAGGATGATACCCAACCCCCACATTTTCTTCACGCATGCCCAAATGCCTACAAAGAAAAATGCAGGCCAAGACCAGCCTTGTTTGACCGCTTCATATTGGCCTATTGAATCTTTAAATATCTTATATACTTTCATGAAAACCCCTTTTATGATTAATAGTTAAAAAGTAAGAAATTGTATCATAGTGCATAAGTAATCTGAATAATTGTCAAACAACAGGCCGTCTGAAAAATCTTTCAGACGGCCTGTTGTTTTAAAGCGTTTTATTCTGCGCCGACAACGACGGTGTTGAGGTCTTTGAATTTAACGCGGCGTTGCCATGCGTCGCGGACTTGTTCGACGGTCAGGCTGTTGATGGCTTTGGGGTAGGCTTCCAAGTAGTCGTTAGGCAGGTCGTAGAGGCCGATCAGGCTCAGGTAGTTGAGCAGCTTGTCGTTGGAGTCGTAGCGCAGGGGGAAGCTGCCGACGATGTTGGCTTTGGCCTGTTTCAGTTCGGCTTCGGTCGGGCCTTCGGCGATAAACTGTTCGATGACGGCTTGGGTGTCGGCCAGTGAGGCTTTGGTGTTTTTCTTTTGGGTGGAGTAGGAAACGGCAAACGTGCCTTCTTCTGTCGCTGGGGCGAGGCTGCTGTATACGCCGTAGGTGTAGCCGTGTTGGTCGCGCAAAACTTTCATGAGGCGGCTGTCGAAACCGCCGCCGCCGAGGATGTAGTTGCCGGCAATGAGGGCGTAATAGTCGGGGTCATGGCGTTTGAAGAGGGAAGTACCGAGCAGGATTTGTGCCTGTGTGCCGGCAAAGGGGATGTCGCGGCGTTGGGCGGTTTGTTTGGGAACGGGCGGGATGGCGTGGGTTGCGGTGGCTTTGGCTGGCAGGTCTTTGAGGACGCGCTCGACCAGTTGCTCTGCCTGTTTGCGGTTGAGGTCGCCGACGATGGCGACGATGGCGTTGTCTTTGCCGTAGTGGGTGCGGTGGAAGGCGCGGATGTCGTCCAGACTAACTTGTTTAAGGCTGTCGACGGTTATGTTTGCGCCACTGCCGTAAGGGTGATTCGGGTAGATGAGCTTGGTCAGTTCGCGCGTGGCGGTGTAGTCGGGGGTGGTTTCCTGTTGTTGCAAGCCGGTAATGGATTGGATTTGACGGCGGCGGAAAACGGCTTCGTCAAAACGCGGACGGGTTAGCGAGTGGTTGAGCAAGTTGGCGGCTTTGTCGCGGATGTCGGCTTTGCTGAGGCTGCGGAAGCCTGCGGATGCACTTTCGGCATTGCTGTCGCTGCTGATTTGTGCGCCGATGTTGTCGGCTTCGGCATTGAAGGCTTCTTCGTCCAGCTCTTGGGTGCCGTCGGTCAGGAGGGCGGCGGTAAATTCGGCAACTTGGCTTTTGCCGTCCGGATTGGCGACGCTGCCTGCGCCCTTGAAGCTGACTTCAAGGTCGATGATGGGGTTTTCGTGGCGTTCGACAAGGAGGATTTGGGTGCCGTCGCGGTTGCGCCAGCGTTGGATGTCGGTGGCGGCTTGGACGCTTAAGGGCAGGAGTAGGGCAAGGGTGAGCAGGGTGGGTTTCATGTTGTGGCTTTCTGTTAAGGCCGTCTGAAAGGTTATGGGCTTTCAGACGGCCTGATGTTTATCGGCGTTTGGCAACTTTTTTGTTTGGCGCGGTGGCAGGTTTTTGCGGCTCGATGATGACGGTACTCATGCGATCGTCGGTCAACATCCGGGCGGCAGCCTGTACTTCTTGTGCGCTGACGGCCTGTAGGCGGCGGTGGATTTCTTGTTCGTCGGTATATTGGAAACCGCGCGCTTCGAGGCGGCCCATCATGGAGGCTTGGGAAGACATGGAGTCTTTGGCGTAGATTTCGTTGACTGCTGCCTGGGTCTTGACGCGCTGCAATTCTTCTTCGGAAACGCCGTGGTCGGCAATGTCTTTGATTTCTTGGCGCAGCTGGGCAATTAAAGTATCGGTTTTCACGCCTTCGGCAGGCATAGCCATGACGCTGAACAGCGGCATTTCACGGCTGATGATGTCGTAATGCGTTCCTGCGTTCAATGCGGTTTGCTTGCCGCGCACGAGGTTTTTATCAAAACGGCTGGACGCGTTGCCTGCCAAAATATCGGAGAGGATGTCGAGGGCGAAAGGCATCGTGTCATCGAGTTTTTGGAGTTTTGGCACACGGAAGTTGATGGCAATCAGCGGCTGGTGTGTAACCGGAGAAGTGGCTTTGACTGTAACAGGTTTGCGCAAATAGGGTTCGGTATTCAGTTTGTTGCGCGGCGGCTGGGCTTTGGCCGGAATATCGCCGAAGAGTTTGGCGGCCGTCTGAAGCGTTTGTTTGGCATCGACATCGCCGACAATGACCAATACAGCATTGTTGGGCGCGTAATATTGTTTGTACCACGCGCGCAGGTCGTCGGCTTTTAGGGTGTGCAAATCTTTCATGTAGCCGATGACGGAGGCGCGCATGGACGGTTGGGTAAAGGCGGCAAGGTAGGCTTGCTCCCACATTTTGCCGTCGGCCGTGTCTTCCGTGCGCTGGCGGCGTTCTTCACGGATGACGTTCATCTCGTTGAGGAATTCTTTGTCGCTGAAGTTGAGGTTGTGCATGCGGTCGGCTTCGAGCTTCAGAATCTCGGGCAGGTTGGCGGCGGCGACGTTTTCGTAATACACCGTTTCATTTCGGTTGGTATAGGCATTGTTTTGTCCGCCCAGCTCGGACACGCGGCGGTTGAACTCGCCGGAGGGGACGTCTTTCGTGCCTTTAAACATCATGTGTTCCAAAGCGTGGCTCAGGCCGCTTTTGCCCGGTTTCTCATCCACGCTGCCGATTTTGTACCAAATTTGCGAAACGGCCACAGGTGCGCGATGGTCTTCTTTGACGATGATTTTCAGACCGTTGGGCAGGGTTTCAGAAAGCGTCTGCGCCCATGAGGCGGCAGGCAGCGCGAAGGCAAGCATTAAAGCAATTCGGCGTAACATGGTTCAATCCGTAAAATGAAAATCAATCGCCAAAGTATAGCGGAAAATCTGAAAGATTGGCCGAATGTTTCAGACGGCCTGCGGCTTTATCTGCTGATTCACATCAAGCGCGGCCGTTGCCAATCTTTACCGTCGCGCCTCATTCGCGGATAATCCCAAACATTCCCGTTTCCAACCATCACAAAGGAATCATCATGGCATTTTTGAAACTGACCGAACAAAATGTTCAAGGTAAAACCGTTCTGATCCGCGCCGATATGAACGTACCGTTTAAAGACGGCAACATCAGCGACGACACCCGTATCCGCGCTTCGCTCGCATCCATCAAATACTGCTTGGACAACGGCGCATCTGTGATCGTGATGACCCACCTCGGCCGTCCGACCGAAGGCGAATTCCATCCTGAAGACGATGTGGCGCCTGTTGCCGCGCATTTGGGCAAACTGTTGGGCAAAGACGTGAAAGTATTGAACGACTGGCGTGAAAACAAACCGACTTTGAACGCCGGTGATGTTGTGATGCTGCAAAACGTGCGCATCAACAAAGGCGAGAAGAAAAACGACTTGGAGCTGGGCAAAGCCTACGCTTCTTTGTGCGACGTGTTTGTCAACGACGCATTCGGTACCGCCCACCGCGCCCAGGCTTCGACTGAAGCCGTTGCCCAAGCCGCGCCTGTTGCCTGCGCTGGCGTGTTGATGGCGGGTGAACTCGACGCTTTGGGCAAAGCCCTGAAACAACCGGCTCATCCGATGGTTGCCATCGTTGCCGGCAGCAAAGTGTCTACCAAACTGACCATCCTCGAATCTTTGGCTGACAAAGTCGACCAACTCATCGTCGGCGGCGGCATTGCCAATACCTTCCTGTTGGCAGAAGGCAAAGCCATCGGCAAATCTTTGGCCGAACACGACTTAGTGGAAGAATCCAAAAAAATCATGGCGAAAATGGCGGCCAAAGGCGGCTCTGTTCCGCTGCCGACCGATGTGGTTGTCGCTAAAGCTTTTGCCGCCGATGCGGAAGCTGTGGTGAAAGACATTGCCGACGTTGCCGAAGACGACATGATTTTGGACATCGGCCCGAAATCTGCTGCTGCTTTGGCCGATTTGCTCAAAGCTGCCGGTACGGTCGTATGGAACGGCCCGGTCGGCGTGTTTGAATTTGACCAATTTGCCGGCGGTACCAAAGTATTGGCCGAAGCGATTGCCCAAAGCGATGCGTTCTCGATTGCCGGCGGCGGCGATACTTTGGCGGCGATTGCCAAATTCGGCGTAACCGATCAAATCAGCTACATCTCTACCGGCGGCGGCGCGTTCCTTGAGTTCTTGGAAGGCAAAGAGTTGCCTGCCGTTGCTGCTTTGGAAAAACGCGGCGCGTAATCGGTTTTAATCTCGATGGCTGAATAAAGGCCGTCTGAAATCTGGAAATCAGGTTTCAGACGGCCTTTATTTTGTTGAAATGTATTATCGGTTTAGGCGGTTTGCGTATCCGACTGTCTGTGCAATGCCTGATAACACGGTGCAAGCTGGCGGATGATGAGGTCGAGCTGGTGTTTGAGGATTTGGTTTTGTTGGGATTGCTCTTTGTCGGTCTGTTCCAAATCGGCAAACTCCTGTCGGATGGCTTCGATGCTTGCATCGAAGGTGGCCGGTTCGGTCTGCGGCATTTGTTTGAGGAGTTCGGCGATGTGGTGGGTCAGGCGGGCATATGGGGCGAAGGTATCGCTGCCGTCGTGATGAACTTGGTCGCGGTATGCGCCGAGCGCGGAAATGTGGCCGGTCAGCGCATAGCTGGTTTTGAGCAGGGTAAAACCGTCTTGCAGGCGGTCTTGGTATTTTTTCGGGTTGCTGCTCATGTCGGACAGGGTGCTGCTGAGGGCGGCGGTGCTTTCATGGGCTTGGCGGCGGGTAAGGCGGTAGTCGACATCGTCGCGGCTGCCGTTTTGCAGCTGGTCGAGGATGGCGTTGAGATAGCGGCCGTTGGCAGTAATGGTTTGGGCGGCTGTATGGCTGAGGGTGAGGTAACGCCAATCGGGCCAGAGGTAGGTGGCGGCGGCCCATGCGATAACGGAACCGACGATGGTGTCGATGATGCGGATGGGCATGGCGTGGTACACGTCCAAACCGGCAAGCGAGAGGCTGGTCAGGGCTTGGATGGTGATGAAGAAGGTGGAGAAGCTGTATTTGTAGCTTCGGGTCATGAAAAACAGGGTGGTGCTGGCGATGACAATCCAAAGCTTGGTTTCAACGGACGGGGTGAAGTAGGGGACGAGCGAACCGACAATCACGCCGAGAATCGTACCGGCGATACGTTGGTATACGCGGCTTTTGGTGGCGGTGTAGTTGGGTTGGCAGACGAAAAGGGCGGTCAGCAGAATCCAGTAGCCGAGGTTGAGATGGAGGATTTCGACGATGATGCAGGCTGCGGCCACGACGATGGAGAGGCGGGTGGCATGACGGAAGACGCCGGATTCGAAATTAAGCTGGCTGAGGACGGTTTCGCCGATATTGCGGAATTTGGTGTTTTCAAGGGCGGCGATGCGGGTGTCGGCGTTGTCGTTTTCGGCAAGGGACGCATCGTTTTGCAGTTGTCGCAGTTGGTAATCGACGCTGCTGAGGTTGTCGAGCAGGCGGCGGATATTGTGGAGGTTGGCATTATCGGCATGGGTCTCGGCAAAATGGCTGAGGGATTGGCGGCAGCCTTCCATGGCACGGCCGAGGCGTTTGCTGTATGCGTAGGGTTTGTTGTTGCGCAGGGAGGAGGCAACGTTGCGGCACGCCTGGCCTTGCATTTCGAGCAGGCGGCGGATGCGGAAGATGAGATCGGTATTTTTGAGTTGTTCGGCCATTTCGCTGTAATCGACGTGGGCGGAGCTGATGCGTTCGTGCATATCTTGTGCGCAGAGGTAGTAGCGCAGCATTTTGGCGGTACGCGGATGGCGGTGTTGGCCGCGCAATCGGTAGAAAAGTGCGCCGCGGCATTGGTTGAAGGCGGTAATCACGCCGGTGTTGCTCATGGCCAAGTCTATTTGGCGGTTGCCCAACCATGCGGCTTCGTCGGGGTCGAAAAAGTCGGCTTTGGCATCGAAGTAGTTGCTGAGTGCGTCGTAGGCGTTGGCAACGGTTTCTTGGACAGGGCGGTGGGGCAGGATGATTTGGAAGATCAGGGTGTTGACGCTGTATAGGACAGTGCCCAACAGAATCATGACGGGGTTAGTCAGCCAGTAGGTCTCGGGGGTGTAGGTCAGCGTGGTGTAGGTGGCGACGGCAAGTGCACCGAAAGCGAAGGTGCGGTATTTGAGGCCGACGGTGCCGAGGATGGTGAAGCCGAAAGTCATCAGGGTCATGGCCAAGATGAAGGGAACGCCTGTGCCGATGGTACTTTGGGCAAGCAGTGAGGAGAGGGTAAACAGGGCAACGGTGATGACGATGTTTTTCAGACGACCTGTGAGGCGGTTGTCCAAGTCGACCAAACCGCCGGCAATAATACCGAGTACGAAGGGCATAACGAGCTTGGGCGTGTCGAAGTGCCAAACGAGGGTGGCGGCGATGAACACGCTGGCGAAGACGGGCAGGGAGGCAATGATCAGAGGTTTGAGCGGCGGAGTTTTCATGATGATGTTGTTTATTATTCGTTATGAGGTGAATGATTGGATTTTAACAGGATTTTCAGTCGGTTTCAGAATGCTTGAGATAGGATAAGGCCGTCTGAACGGATACGGGGAAATACTTGATTTCGTTTCCACACCCGTTCAGACGGCCTTTTTTGGCTTGCGCCACTAGGTCATCAGGTTGAGGTCGCTGATGCGGTCGTAGAGGCGTTCGGTATTGTTGCCTTCGTCGTGCATTTGAATGCGCAGGCGCAAATCGTTGGCGGATACTGCTTGGCGCAGGGCTTCGCTGAGTTCGATTTGGCCTTGTGCGTAGAGGTTGAAGAGGTTTTGGTCGAACGTCTGCATGCCGTTGCTGCCGGAGCGTGCCATCAGGTCGCGGATTTCCAGCAATTCGCCTTTGAAAATCAAGTCCTGCATGGCCGGAGTGTTGAGCAGGAGGTCGGTAACGGCCGTACGTTGGCGGTTTTTCTTGATGGTGAGGCGTTGGCCGATGATGCCGACGAGGTTTAACGCCAAATCCATCAAAACCTGTTGGCGGCGGTCTTCCGGATAGAAATTGATGATGCGCTCGATGGTTTGGGAGGCTGTGCTGGCATGGATGGTGAAAACGCACAGATGGCCGGTTTGAGCCAGTTGGAGGGCGTATTCCATGCTTTCTTCGCTGCGGACTTCGCCGATACAGACGACGTCGGGTGCTTGACGCATGGCACTTTGAATGGCGGTTTTCCAGTTGTCGGTATCGATGCCGATTTCGCGCTGGGTGAAGATGCTGCGGCAAGGTTTGTAGATAAACTCGATGGGGTCTTCGATGGTAACGATATGGCCGGGCAGCTTTTGGTTGCGGTAGTTGAGCATGGAGGCCATGGTGGTGGATTTACCCGAACCGGTCGGGCCAGCGAGGATTAGCAGGCCGCGCGGTGCGAGAGCAAGCTCTTGGAGTTTTTCGGGCAAACCGAGGGTCTTCATCTCGGGAATGTCTTGGCTGACGCGGCGCAATACCATGCCGACGCGGCCTTGCTCGTGGTAGGCGTTGACGCGGTAGCGCGTGTTGCTGCGCGATTGGACGGAATAGTTGATTTCCCAGTCGCGGTTGAAGGCTTCGAGCTGGTCGGGGTTCATGGTAGATTCGGCGATGGCGGCGGTGTCCGCGCCGGTCAGCGCTTTGTGGGGCATGGGCGTGAGGGTGCCGCCGACTTTGATGGCAGGGGGAAAGCCTGCGCTGATGAAGATGTCGGATGCGTTACGTTTTTCGGCCTCTTCACACATGCGGTCGAGCAGGGGATGAAGATGTGTGCCGATTTCGGCCGGGGTGGGGATGTGCGGTGCTTGGTTTTTTTGTGAGTAGGCTTGCACCATTTCGCTTAACAGGTCGTGCAGAGGGGCGAGGTCGCTCATGATGATTCTCTTTAAAACGGGTATTCGGTCAGGCTGAAAGGCCGTCTGAAAACGGGATGATGGGTTCAGACGGCCTGGGTATGGTTTAGAAAACAGAGAGGTTTTCGATGTTTTGCGCTTTGCTGCGTGCCAGCTCGGGGCTGATGGTACCTTGGCGGACAAGGGTTTGCAGGGCTTGATCGAGGGTTTGCATACCGTGGGCCTGACCGGTTTGGAGGGCGGCGTTGATTTGGGCGATTTTGTTTTCGCGGATGAGGTTGCGCACGGCCGGTGTGGAAATCAGGATTTCGTGTGCGGCGACGCGGCCGTTACCGTCGCGGGTTTTCAGCAGGGTTTGGGAAATGATGGCGCGCAAGGATTCGGACAACATGGAGCGCACGATTTCTTTTTCGCCTGCAGGGAATACGTCGACAATACGGTCGATGGTTTTGGCGGCGCCGGTCGTGTGCAGCGTGCCGAAAACCAAGTGGCCGGTTTCGGCGGCGGTCAGGGCGAGGGAGATGGTTTCAGGGTCGCGCATCTCACCGATCAAAATCACGTCTGGGTCTTCGCGCAGTGCGGAACGCAGGGCGTTGGTAAAGCTGTGGGTGTGCTGATGCAGTTCGCGCTGGTTGATGAGCGCCTTTTTGCTTTGGTGGACGAACTCAATCGGGTCTTCGATGGTCAGAATGTGGGCCGGTTGGGTTTCATTGATGTAGTTGACCATCGCCGCCAGCGTGGTGGATTTACCCGAACCGGTCGGGCCGGTTACCAAGACCAAACCGCGCGGATTTTCGGCAATTTTTTGGAAAATGCGCGGCGCACGCAATTCTTCCAGTGTCAGGACGGTGCTCGGAATGGTACGGAATACGGCAGCCGGGCCGCGTTCGGTCATAAAGGCGTTGACGCGGAAACGGGCAACATTAGGCAGCTCAAATGAGAAATCGACTTCAAAATCCTGTTGATAGAGCTTGCGCTGGTGGTCGTTCATGACCGAGGTAATCATGGTACCGACTTCTTCCGAGCTCATCTCGGGAAGGTTGATGCGGCGGATGTCGCCGTGTACGCGTATCATGGGGGAAATGCCCGAACTCAAATGGAGGTCGGAGGCTTTGTTTTTCACGCCGAACGCGAGTAAGTCGGTAATCTGCATAATGTGGCCTTGTTTTGGTTTAGAATAATAAAATCGCTTTATTTTAAATAGATAAATCCGTTCGACCAAGTAAAATTTTCAAAATGCCGAGTGATGAACGGGTTAAAGGAGAAAACCATGTCGGTATTGCAACAAAACTATCAGGACGTATGCCGGTCGGTTGAACAGGCAGCTGAGGCTGCAGGGCGGCCTGCGGATACGGTGAAGCTGGTAGCGGTCAGCAAAACCTTTCCGGCAGACAATATCCGCGAAGTGTATGCGGCCGGTCAGCGCGATTTTGGCGAGAACTATATTCAGGAATGGTTTGAAAAAACGGAAACGCTGGCCGATTTGCCGGATATTGTTTGGCACGTTATCGGCGATGTGCAGTCTAATAAAACCAAATTTGTGGCCGAGCGTGCACATTGGGTGCATACGATAGGCCGTCTGAAAACGGCGCGGCGCTTGAGCGAACAAAGGCCGTCTGAAATGCCGCCGTTGCAGGTGTGCATTGAAGTGAACATTGCTGCGGAAGAATCAAAACACGGCGTAGCACCCGATGAGGCGGTTGCGCTGGCCCTTGAAGTGGCCAAGTTGCCGAATATTAAAGTGCGCGGATTGATGTGTGTGGCTAAGGCCGACAGCAGCGACGATGAATTGCGCAGCCAGTTTCATACCATGCAACAGCTGTTAGCTAAGCTGAACGCGGCAGGTGTCGAAGCAGATGTTTTGTCTATGGGTATGTCCGGAGATATGCCAATCGCGGTAGAATGCGGCGCAACCCATGTCCGCATCGGCAGCGCGATTTTCGGCAAGCGGCATTATCCTCAATAAAAGTAATAGGCCGTCTGAACAGGGCAGACAGCAGTTTCAGACGGCCTGATCGATATCACAAAGGAGTGACATATATATGAATATCTATTTTCTCGGCGGCGGCAATATGGCGACTGCCATTGCAGGCGGTTTGGTCCAACAAGACGGCTATCGTGTCCACATTGTCGAACGCGGCGCCGAAAGACGGGCGCAACTGGTGCAAGAATTGGGCGTAGCCACTTCTGAAAATCTGCCCGAATTGAGTGCGGACGACATCCTCATTCTCGCCGTCAAACCGCAAGACATGCAGGCAGCCTGTCAAAACATCCGTTTAAATGGCGCGTTGGTGTTGTCCGTGGCGGCTGGATTGTCCATCGATACCCTCAGCCAGTATTTGGGCGGCACACGCCGTATCATACGCATCATGCCCAATACACCGGCCAAAATCGGTTTGGGCGTATCCGGTATGTTTGCCGATGCAGGCGTTTCAGAAGCAGACCGTACCGCTGCCGATGGCATCATGCGCTCTGTCGGCACAACCGTTTGGCTGAACGAGGAAGAGCAACTCCACAATATTACCGGCATCAGCGGCAGCGGCCCCGCCTATGTTTTCTATTTGTTGGGCGCGCTCCAAAATGCGGCTTTGGCACAAGGTTTCAACGAACAAGACGCACGCGAGCTGAGCCTCGCTACATTTAAAGGCGCAGTGGCTTTGGCCGAACAAACCGGCGAAGCATTCGCACAATTACAGCAAAACGTAACTTCCAAAGGCGGCACGACACACGAAGCCATCGAAACCTTCAAAGCCCGTCACGTTGCCGAAGCCATCGAACAGGGTGTAGAAGCCTGCGTCAAACGTTCGCAAGAAATGGCGCAACAATATAAGGCCGTCTGAACATGCGTGGCGACTTGCTCCTATTATTGGCAGACGCTATTGCCATCCTGTGTATCACGCGCTTTTTGCTCCGATATGCAGGATTGGCAGCAGAACACCCCCTGCTCAAATTCAGCATACAGGCAACAGGCTGGCTGACCAAACCTTGGCAAAAAGCATTTCCATCCGGCGAGAAAACCGATTGGTACTGCCTGCCTTCAGGTTTTCTGGTGTACTACCTTGCCTGTACCGCCATTATTTTCATCTCGCCGGCGCTGTCCATCAGCAATAAGCTGATTTTGGCAAACTTCTGGTTTGCCGCGCTCCATATGCTGAAAGCCGCGGCCTATACATTATTTATCGGTCTGATTATTAGAATGGTGTCCAGCATACAGGGCCGCTATTCGCCGTTGACTTATGCCATCGAACGAATCTTGCAGCCATTGCTCAAACCGTTTTCCTTCTTACGCCTAGGACGATACGATTTTTCAGGCAGTTTGTTGGCACTCTTATTATGGTTGTGGCTGGCCCGATGGTTTCCCCAGCTTATCCAGCAAACCAACCTATGGTTGCTCCAATAGGCCGTCTGAAAGCGCAGCAGGTATTAACGACCAAAAATACAACGTCCTAAAAAGCGCTTTAATACATTTAGGTGTAAGGTAGTGCAAAAAAGTGCAAATCGAAATATAAAGAATAAATGAATAGGTAAAACATGATATGATTCGCCCAATTTCCAAAACGGAAATTTAAGAAAACCCAATAAAAGCAAACCCGTAGCATCCAAATCATTAACAACAAACCGAAAGCAGACACCATGGCAAAGCTGACAGAACAAGATATTTTAAACTGGGATGGTCCTGAAGAGGACTACATGAACAGCGACCAATTGGCCTTCTTCCGCGAACTACTGGTTAAAATGCAAGAAGAGCTGATTGAAAATGCAAACACCACTACCGGCCATCTTCAAGAGCACGAATCCGCTCCCGATCCAGCCGACCGAGCTACTCAAGAAGAAGAATACGCTTTAGAACTGCGCACCCGCGATCGCGAGCGTAAACTTCTCAATAAAGTGCAAGCGACTATCCGCAGCATTGACGAAGGTGATTACGGTTTCTGTGCCGATACTGGCGAACCCATTGGCCTCAAACGCCTGCTGGCACGTCCGACCGCGACATTGTCCGTAGAAGCGCAAGAGCGCCGCGAACGAATGAAAAAACAGTTCGCCGACTAAGAATATAGATATAGAAACTTCAAAAGGCCGTCTGAAAGAGCATTTCAGACGGCCTTTAGTTTGTATTTTTTGTATGTATGGATTGTGTAGGAAGGTTGTTGGTGTTTTTTTATAAAATAAAAACCCTGTTAAAACAGGGCGGTGGTTAAATTTCTAGAAATAATTTTGCGAAAGGTGTTGACTGGTTTTGCTGGAGGGCGTATAGTTCGGTTCTTCGCTGCTGACGCGGTGAAGAAAACGAAGCAGACAGTATAACACAGTTAGTTAGAATTTTCGATAATTTTAGTTGACATTTGCTAAATGTACTGTATAATTCGATTCG